>DASSMT010000021.1:0-15094 GCA_035688655.1 Polyangiaceae bacterium
GACGCCGTGAAGGGCTGTTTTCCGAGGCAACCCGATTTCAGCTCGGCGGTGCACTGCGCGTGGGACTTCGAGGAGTATCGGATCATCGTGTCATTCGTCGATGGGAAGATCACGGATGTGACCGTCACTTCCGACTTCTGAGGCAGCGAGATGCCGCCGGTCACAGCGAGCGCGCAGCTGATCCTCCTCGGCAACGCTTACGAGCCAGCGAGCGCGGAGCAAGTCTTCCGTGCGCTGGAAGCGGAGCCGAGCCTCGCTCCCCAGCGCTGGGGTGTGGAGGCCGGCATCCGCGATCCGTACGACCGGAGCGCGCTCGTTCGCTCTCTCGTGGCCTACCCCTTCGACGTGGTCCCGCGGGTGTATCGCACCCAGGCGCCGTGCAAGTACTCCATGGAGTGGTTCGGGGGAGAGACGCTCACTACCCTCTGCTTCGACGTTCGAGTCGACCAAGAAACCGACGACCTGCCGGAGTTCTTTGCGGCGCTGAGCCGCTTCGCGGCACTGCTGCCTCTAGATTTCGGGCATATCACCCCGGAATATCGAGACCAGCCCAAAGAAACAAAGATGAAGCGTAGCGGGAACTTCTCGCACCTTTCGTACTACGAGACCTACGGCCCATCCTGCCTCTTCCCACGAACCTACTTCGGAGCGCGGCTGGTCGCTTTGATGGACTCAGGCGCCCAACGGCTGGCTGCGCTCCATCCACGCGTGAAGTGGCTGGCGAACGGCAGCGCGGAGGTCGACCTGGTCCCAGCTCCGTGGTCCGCCGAGCCGGCGGAGCTGAAGCAAGCTCAACAGGCGCTGCAGTCGGCGCTCGTGGCGAGCGGAATCTTCTGTGACCCGAGCCTCGAGCTCGACGTCGTTCCCGGCCCGCGCTGGCGTCCACCCACGCCCACCGCGGGAAATCGATTCTGAGAGGCCAATGTTGGTGAGGCTTCGGCGGGCTAAACTGTCGAACCCAATGACGCCCAATGCGAATGCGCCCCTCACTGACGCTCAGGTGGACCAGCTCGCGGATATTCTCGATGAGCAGGTGAAAGCCGCCAAAAGCGTCCGGCGCATCAGCTACCGGCTGGCTCATGATTCGTCGCGCAAGCTTGGCATCATCACCGGCTACGGCCTTCCTCGAGAGGGACTGACCACCGCCGCATCGTTTGGTCTTGCCCACGAGGACTGGACGCACGCAGGCTTCTCCGACCGCTTCGAGTTCGTTCAAGCTCGCGACAACCCGGCGGATGAATATGAACGCATCGTGGTCGCAGTCGCCGAGGGCAGTATTTCGTCTCGCAAGGTACCCAAAGCGGGAATGATCTACGCGGACGCGGTCGTCTCAGCGCGCCTCCCTGAGCTGGCAAAACGCATGCCCCACGCGACGCTGGTGTTCCCCTATTCTTGGCAGAATTTTTCTTCGGCAGATTTGCGTGGCGGGGTGAAGGTGTGGTTCATGCAGGTCGTCCCGATTTACGAGGTCGAACGGAAGTACCTTCAGCAGCATGGTTTTGCAGCGTTCGAACAGCTGATCGTCGAGCAGGGTGCTCACTTTCACAAGCTCGACCGCGAGCCGTACGTCGCAGGAACCTGATTGACGGGCGTGAACACGCGCCCTGCGCAGCGAGGAATCCCCGGCACTCGCCGGGGATTCCCCATCTCGACAGCCTACTGGTGCTGGTGCGAATCCGGGTCGAACGCGACGTCCTTGCCACCGACGCAACCCACGACAGTATTGCGGCTGCCGACGACGACGCCGCCATTCGGGGCGGTGATCGAGGCGGGCACCGTGCCGACACCGGCGTTGATCACGACCGCGTTGGTCGAGGCGCTATTGCTGTAGAGCGTGACGGCTCCGGTGCCCACGACGGACACGGTCCCGCCGTTGAGAGCGATGGGGCCCGACACGCTGATGTCGACCGGGCCGGTCGACGTGTCGAACGCGAGCTGCGCGCCCGAGTTCAAGGTCAACGACGCCAGGTTGTAGCTTCCGCTGGCAAAGGTCAGCTTGGAACCATTGACCTGAACGGCAGCGAAATTTCCGGGCGAAAGCGTGCGCGCTGGGTTGCCCGGGTTGACCGTCACGGCGGCGGTGCCCGCCGTCACCGCATGAGTTGCCAGCGTCGACTGTGTGGCAGAGCCCGGTGTGACTGTGCCGGTGATCTTGCCCCCGTTGATGAGCTCGCCATTCGCAGCCGACGGTGCAGCGCCGGCAATCTGCAGGTTGCCATCGAGGGTTGCGCCAGAGATGCGCACCTGACTGGTGGTGGTGTTGTTGATGTTGGCGTCGCCAGTTGCGACCGCACCCGACTCCATGCTCAAGGCGTCGGTCGCAAGTGAGCCCACGGTCGTCACTCGCGCGCCGATTCGGATCGAGCGGGTGCCCACGAGGCAAGCCTGACCGCTGCCGCCCCCGCTGCTGAGTGCGTTCTCGGTGCTGCTCGTGTTCTCGCCGACCGAACCGCTCTCGCCGCCGCACGCAGCAAGCGTTCCGATACCAAGCAACATCAGGCAAGCAGCGGGCAGAGTCGCACGTAGCATTTTCTTCGAAGCCATATTCCCTATCTCCTTCGGATTATCCCTCAGACATGTCTCGTGACTGATTGTCGGTATTACCGACAATCGTGCGCTTCCCGCAGGTAGCGCACAGAGCCGCGTGCAGCGCGGAATTCGCCAATCAATCGAAAACCGAGCGCGCGGACGTGAGCATCCCCCTGAAACTTGTATTCACGATGTTCATGGTTCGACCCTCGCCCTCGAGCTTCGGCTGTGGCCTCCCGCAGGCCCGCACTCAACCCTTGTTATCGACACTAGACCGAGGCTTGCACCAAAGGCAAGCAACACCGCGGTGCAGCTCCTCACAAATGCGGTCTCGAAATTGGCATTGTGACGTAACGAGCAGCGCACGCAACGGGGACGCCTGATCCGGCCGAACAGACAACCTGCCATTCACCCAATTCGCTGCGGTCTTACACGACGTTAACGACGCCCAGTTTTTTCTCGAACTGATCGCGCGCGAGCAGCAATTCAATCCCAACCGCCGAACTCCCGGACCGGCAGGCAGAGCACCATTATGTCGCAAGAAGCCAATTCTGTTACCTGGGCACGGCGTCCGCAGCGGCGTGCATCCGCTTGGTCGCTGTTGGTTTTCGCCAGTTCGTTGGCACAAGTCGGCTGCTCGTCTGCCGAACGTGCGACGCCCTCCCCTGCACCGCCCGAGTTTGCTGCTCCCGAAGCGGCATCGTCGGAAAGTGTGACCGAGGCGGGAGATGATCAGCGCACTGGCCTCTACAGCAATCAGCCGAGGCTGTCCCCTGCAATCGTGTCCGGGGGGACCTTCAACCAAATGTTCGATGCCAAGGTCAACGGCCAAGTGTACGCGCAACCACTGGTCTCTCAGGGAACCCTATTGGTCGTGACCGAGACGAACGACGTGTACGGCTTGGATCCCGAGCTCGGCAGCGAGCGCTGGCACAAAAATTTTGGAGCACCGTTCGATCCAGCGCCCTTGCCGTGCGGGGACTTGACGCCGAGTATCGGAATCACGGGTACGCCGGTGATCGATAGTGCCAACACCGCATACTTCTTTGTCAAGACCACGCAAGACGGCGTGACCAGCACCGTGCTGCACGCCATCGACGTCGCAAAGGGTGGCGAGAAGTCCGGATTTCCGGTGACCATCGCGGGGGCAGCCAGTAACGCACCGAATCTCCGCTTCGACGCGGTTCACCATCTGCAGCGGCCGGGCTTGTTGCTCATGGCTGGCAAGGTGTATGGGGCCTTCGGCGCGCACTGCGATCGGGGTCCGTACCAAGGCTGGATCGTGGGCGTCACCACGGACGGCAGGAACCAAACTCGTTGGGTCACGAACACGAGCAGGGATGGCGGCGGGATCTGGCAATCCGGCGGCGGAATCATGTCCGATGGCGCAGGTCGCATGTTCGTTGCGACCGGCAACGGCGGTGCTCTCGATGGCCCAATCCCTGGATCTCGAGCCAGCATGATGAGCAACTTCGGTGAAGCCATCGTGCGCGTGGATGTGCAGAGTGATGGTTCCCTGCAGGCCAAGGACTTCTTCGCACCTTACGATGCAATCGAGCTCGACGACGCGGACCTGGACTTCGCGTCCGGTGCTCCCGTCGCTCTGCCCGATTCGTTCGGGACGACGGCTCATCCTCACCTGCTCGTCGCAGTCGGCAAGGAAGGGCACGTGTACCTGCTCGACCGCGACAATCTGGGCGGCATCGGCGTGCCGCCTTCGCCTGGCGAACCGGGCGCAGATCCTTCGGTGTTCCGCAGTCCGGCCCGTGGCGGCGTCTGGTCCAAGCCCGCGGTTTGGCCGGGCGACGGTGGCTACGTCTATGTTCCGACGGCCTCACCGAATAGCACGGACAACGCGGGCACCAAGGGCTACTTGTACGCCTACCGTCGTGGTCTGAGCGTCGACGGCAAACCAACGCTCGATTTAGCGGCCACGAGCAAGGAAGAATTCGGCTTCTCTTCCAGTAGACCGATTGTCACCTCCAACGGGCTCAGCCCCGGCACTGCGGTCGTGTGGATCGTGCATGCGCCGAACGGCGACGGTGCCGGTGCTCAGCTGCAGGCGTTCCGCGCGACGCCGAACGCGAGCGGAGACTTCGAGCTCTTGTTTCAAGCGTCCGTCGGGCAGTCGTCGAAGTTCAATCCGCCAGGCGTCGGAAACGGGCGAATCTACGTGGGAACACGCGATGGTCACGTGCTCGGCTTCGGCTCACCCGTGACGCCAATCCTGACCGCAGATGCGACCGACTTCGAAAACGTGGTCGTTGGCAGCTCACGCACCGTGGAAGTGCGGGTGACCGCGGACAAAGCCCTGACGATCCAAAAAGTTACCAGCTCCTCGGCCGAGTTCGAGGTGCCCCAGATCGCGCCAGCTACCCTCGCGGCCGGCGCCAGCACCATCGTGCCGGTCACGTTCCGACCGAGCTCGATCGGTCCCAAGGGTGCGAGCCTCGTGTTCACCAGCGATCTCGGAACGGTGTCGACTCCTCTCAGCGGAAAGGGGATTTCCGCGACGGGCAAGCTGGAGGTCTCCAGGCTAGCCGTGAGCTTCGGCGGCGCGCTCGTCGGCCACGAGCTCACGGAGCCGATCGTCTTGAGGAACGTTGGCGCGACCACGTTGACCTTGCAGGCCTTCATCGCGCCGATGGCGCCCTTTTCCGCGCTTCAGTTGCCCGACGCGGGAAGTCAGCTCGAGCCCGACCAAACCATGACTCTGACGCTGCGCTTCGCGCCCACCGCCGCCGGGAAGTACACCGACTCGTTCGACATCCAGACCTCCGGCGGGCAAGCGAAGGTGCTGCTCACTGGAACCTGCGCGTCGTCGTCGGGACACCTGAGCATCACCCCCCTCGACGTGGACTTCGGTCGCGTACCGGTCGGCGAGACCCGCTCGGCACAGTTCGAGGTCAAAAACAGCGGTGGGCTTCCGCTCCAGATCACGAAATCCAAGCCCCCGGTGCAAGGCCAATTCAGCGCCGCCAGCGAGCTTGCCGAAGGCACCGGGCTCGAGGTCGGCGATGCGCTCATGGAATCGGTCTCTTTCGCCCCTTCAGCCGAGGGCGATTACGAGGACGTTTGGGTCTTGAACAGCACCGGCGACAACGGGGTCTTGCAGGTGAAATTCCACGGGACCGGCGTGGCGGCCCCCTGATGTCGCACTCCGAGCATAGGACAAAGCAACCCGATTGGCGGAGGGTGTCAGTCGGGTTCACGCGCTCGGGGTCAGAGAAAAAGCCGATTGATCAGCCTCTTGTAGGCAGTCGCGAGCAACGGAATCGGAGAGACGAGGCCCGATGGAAAGTCATAGTAGTCATGGAGCTCGCACACTTTTCCGTCACGGGCGCGGAAGACACTGGCCATGGGGGTGACGAACGTGGGACCCATTGCCATTCGCAGGTGCATGTCGTAGCGAAGCGTGAACGCCGTTTCGTCGCCCTCAGCCACGAAGTCCGTGAATTCCACGAGCCGGTACTGCTTGAACATACGCACGAACAGCTCGCGAAACGGCTCGATACCAACCGTGTCCCGAAACGGATCGCGAAAACGAATATCAGAGGCAAACAGTGTTTCGAGTCCAGCCAACGACAGCTCGCGATGGGCAGACAGGTTTTCGTAGAATTCTTGCACGCGGCTGTGTAAAGGCATTCGATTCGGTCTCTTCGTGAGTTGCGGTAGTGATCGTTCCTGTTCGCCCAGCGGGCGAGCGTGGTTGCTCTGCGTTCGCTCCTCACTGCCAATCGAGCGCGAAAGTTCGCGAACCTTGGTGCACCACGCCCCGAGCGTCCACTGACCAAAGAGGGTGGACGCCCCCTCGTAGTTCTGGAGCTGATATTCTTCGAAGGTGGTCACGTAGCTCGCGTAGGCGTTGGCGTAGCCGTTGATCACCACCCGACGTACGCCTTTGCTGCCGAGGACAGACATGGCCGCGCCCCGAAGCCGGCGCCCGCTCACAGTCGTCGGCTCGACGGGAAGACCGACGATGGCCAAGGAGCCAATGCGAAAGATCTGCAGCGGAAGGATTTGGGGAACCCAGGGCGAGGTGCCGAGCTCGCGGCTCAGCGCGCCTTGATAGTAAGCCACTCGGCGATCCGGGATCAGGCCGAAGCCACAGGGCCTCGTGGACAAAACACTCAAGATCCTGCCCGACGCTCCATGGCCGAGATCGAAGAAGCGAGGCTTGGGACCATGCCCGGTGCGCCAATCTTGCTCGCGCCGACGCCGACGCCGTGCCGTAAGCCGCGACAACGGCGCGTTCATTCGACGTGCCGGAAATAACGGCCCCGGCCCCTCCAGCGTGCCGTATGCGAATGCCAATCCCAAACACGCGGGCGAGGTCGTACGCCCCTCCTGACCGTTAGCGAATTCGGGATCCAGCGTGATGTTTGCGAAATCGTGGTAGCTGAGTTGCCCGCGCACCAACCCGTCCAGCTCTTCACCGCGCGTTTCGGCTTCTAGAAATAGAGTCCAGGCGTGTCGGGCTTGGATGGATCCCGCAAAATCCGCGCTTTCGAAATCGTCGTCGTAGCGACCGATCAACAACTTGCGACGCGGGCTCCAACGAAAATTCGGCGTGACATCGCCCGCCGCCTCTTGCGCAAAGATGGCAACGAACGGGCGCTCACGCGCACCGAAGCGCGAGACGGCCATCGCCTCGAAGCGTTGCGCCGCAACGCCCTTGTTGTCGGGGTGGATGCTTTGGTTGCCGCGGTGAATGCTGGTGCCATGCACGGCAAACCAAGTCAAAACCCCCATTGGCGGGCCGTCTCGCTCGTCGACGCGCAGCAGAACCATCTCCCGATCGAGCGCCTCGTCGCTGCGCACCTGGCTGAGCGGCTCGACGTCCGCGTTGAGATTGTAAGCAGCGAGCGAACGGTTGAATGCCACCGCCTCGACGAGCGGCACCGAAGCTCGGGTCAAACGCAGACGTGCGGGCGTGAGCGAGGCAATTGCTGCCTCGATTGCCTGGACTATCCCGAGCGCCAGGGCCTGCGCGATGCGCGGTGAGAAGCCGGGCCCGATGACGCGATAGAAAAGATACCTCGAGTATCCACTCGGTCCGCTGTGCGTGTGCGTGGCGGTGAGCATCAACTCGTGTTCGCCGAGCGCGATTCCGCGCTCGGACATGAGCGCCAACACGGTCTGCCGGAGGTACTCGGAAATATAGCCGAGGTCGGCACAAACATAGGCCAGACGATTGCCCGTCTGCGCGCGCTCCACGACCAGCGCGCGGGCGTAGAGAGGCGCGGCGACATCGCGCGCGACGTTGTCGAGTTGGCCCCAACCGGAGAGACACATTCCAGGTTCGAAGGCAGTGATTTCTGCCTTGCCGAAGCCGGCTCGCAAGTTTCCCGCCATCACGACCTGGCCCCGCTGACTCCGAGAGCCACGCGCCAATAGTGCGTGAAGAAGATGCCCTCTGGATCGAGCTCGGCGCGCGCGGCGAGAAAGTCGTCCCAACGAGGATACTGGTGCCGAAGGTAGCTTGCACCCAGTGCCGGATCCGCCGGCAAAATTTTGCCCCAATGCAATCGGTAGCCAAACGGCTTCAGCAGTCTCCAAAACTGTTCGAAGTAGCTCCGAGAGGGGTCGCCGGGATTGCGGCGAAACCAGAACAGATCGATGCGCAGCGAGTCGCGCTCGTATGCAGGGTGCAGCCAAGCGTGCGTTGCGCGCGCCGCGTACACCTCACAGATGAACGCTCCCGTGGCGTCGTAGCCAGCGCGATCGTACTGACCACGCAGCGCACGCATCACCTCGCCCGTGCGCTCGATGGGTAACCAAATCTCGGTAAAGTCCGTCGGCATGCTCAGCTCGGACATCTGATTATCGAGCGGCAGACCGTGACACCAAGAGTCCCAAAAGTGCTGGCTTCCGAGCGCCACGAACGAGCGCAAGACCCGCGGCAGCAACTGACTCGCAAACGCCGCCCGCAGGTGGCGCGCGCGCTCCGAAGCCGAGAGCAAAGCGTTTGCGCGACTCGCCAGGGCTAGACCATCGTAAAACAGGCCTCCGGCGACCTGCGCCGCTTGATTTGCGAGCGACGAAAGGCGCGGGTCGCGCCAATCAGCGCCCAGCGCAGAGTAGCGCTTCGGTTTCAGCGAGCCACGCGGCCCCGTGAGCGCTCCGTAGTCGGACTCTTGCATGCGACGCGCCTGCCAGGTGACGACGCGACGCACGCCTTCTTGCGGCCACCACATCAGCCGCGCGTATTCGGCGCGCTTCAAGAAGCCTTCGAGTCCCTCGCTGCCGTCGCCAAACAGCGAGTAGGCGGTGCCGGCTTCCGAGGTAATGTCTTCTTGGCCGATGATGTCGTAGCGCGGTTGACACTGAAGCGTGACGGTCGAGATCACCCCGAGCAGTCCCATCGAGCACAGCACGGCCTGGAACAGCTGATCGCGATCTCGCTCGAGCTCGTGCACCGTTCCACTTCCGTCGACCAAACGAATGGCGAGCACGGCGTCTTCGATGGCATGCCGGGTCGTGCCTCCACTCGAGCCCGTCAGCAGGAAACCGGAGATTGTCTGATGCGTCACTCCTCCCAAATCCGGCAAGGCCCAACCGCGCGCGTCGAGCTGCGCAAGCAGCGAATTGTCCCAGGTCGAGGTGCGCGTCGGGTCGCGCGGGTCGACGCCCAAATGGCAACCCGCTTGCACCGTGACCTGGCAGCGTTCGTCGTCGAAGCGGACCCCGGTGTAGCGGTCGAGCATGACATCGACGTTGCCCGAGCCGGGATCGGCGAAGATGCTGGCCTTGACCGAATGGGCCGAGCCACGCACGCGCAGCTGGCGCCCTTGGCGGCGGGCAAAGCGAACCAACGCGGCCAGCTCTTCCTCGCTCTGCGGATGGTGAAACCCGTCCGCGCTGCTCCGCCTCATCCCGTGAGCGTCGAGCGGCATCATCCGGCCGAGCCTCGAAGCGATTCGGTCTCACGTTCGACGAGCCAACCCACGCTTGGCTGCACGACGCTATGCGAAGAGCGATGCGACAAATGAGCGTCCCGATGAAGCCGTCAACGCTCGCACGAATTCAAGGTGGGCGTCCAGCTCCTCCCGGAGCGCGCAGCTCGAGCACATGCGCTCCGGCGCACCGGATCGCACTCGGGCACACCCGATCGCACTTTAACTCCTCGGGGTTATTCCAGGTCGAACGACCCCGGCAGGCCACTCGGCCCGGAATGCTCGAATTAGGGATCCGTGGTTTCGGTGAGAACGGGGAAAGCTTCGAGCTGTACCGGTGCGCCGGCCCTGAAGTAGGAAAAGCCCGCGAGCACCGCGAATGGCTTCACGCAATCCTCGATTGAAACGAGCTTCTCGCTACAGCTGGCATCGGCGAAGAAGTTCGTGCTGGAGACGATCAGCCCTGGCGCACAGCGCGTCAGGCCCTCGGGATCTCGAAGGTAAGTGCCGCCTTCATCGCTCGCCAGTCGCCAATCATGGCGGTGGGTCAGCGGCGTTCCCAAGCGATTCGCCGTCGAGCCGAGCGTGACTTACCATTCCCCGCGCGAAATTGGGCGACCATGCGCGGAGCGCGTTGCGTTGCTTGGCCCGCGCACCGCGCGATTCCAAGCCTGACGCGAGCCGCAGGCTACTTCGTGAACAGCGTCAGGTCGACCTTGTCGGCCATCATCTGGTAGCCCTCCGGACCCGGATGCAGGCCGTCCGTGGACTTGGCCGCGGGGAGCATCGAGGGAGGCGTCTTGCCATCGGTCAGAGCGGCATCGAAATCGATCACCCCGTCGAAAACGCCGCTCCGGATGTAGGTGTTGACCTGCTGGCGAAGCGTCTCGTGGTCGACGGAGTAGTAGCCGTTCGCTGCCTGGGTCGTGTCAGCCGGCTTGTTGAACGGCGTGATGGTAGCGCCATACACGAGCAACCCTTTGTCGCGACCAGCCTTGATCAACTTGTCGTAGACGGTCTTCATCGAGTTGTACGTCGTTGTCGTGCTGCTGCTGCCACCAATGTCGTTCACGCCGTCGAAGATGATCACGTATTTGACGCCGCTCTGGCCCAGCACGTCGCGCGCGAAGCGAGCTTCGGCGGAGGTGCCGGTCGCCCCCACGAGAACGGTCGCACCGATACCCTGATTCATGAGCGACACGTTCGCGGTGGCCGCGTTATCGTGTAGGCGCTTGGCGAGATCGTCGGTCCAGCGGTTGTTCGCGTCGACGGTAACACCACGACCATCGGTGATTGAATCACCGATCGCGACGATGCCTTTGGCGTCGGCCGGCGCCATCACGTCGACACCCGAGATGATCCACCAATGCTGGTTCTTGTTGGGCGAGCTGGTCATGTTGGCGGCGCTCACGTCCGTGCTATTTGCAACCACGTAAGAGGTGGTCCGCGCGCCATTGTGCGAGGTGAGCGTGGTATCGGTCGGCACGTTCGCGCCAAAGGCAGTCGTAATGGTGAGGTTTCCCAGTGCCGGCAAAGCAAAATCGAGCGGGTCGGACCAGATCTCCTTGCCCGCGGGAATCGTCACGTTCGGCATGCCGGAGAAAGCGAGCGCCTTGTCCGTCGTGGTATCGATGCTGCCATCGACCAAGGGCGTGGCTTTGCACAGCGCCACGTGGGCTGCTTTGATCTCGAGTGGCTTCGTGCCCTGGATGTTCGAGAACTGCACCCGGATCTGGTTGCCACCGAGCGAGGCATGCGTGATCTGACGAGCCACCGCGTTCGAGAGCCCTATCGGCGGTTGGCCGTCCGAAGCAGTCGCATACGGTGATGCCGTCCAGGTGCCGACCCAATGCGTCCCTCCCGTGCTGCCACCGGCGCCGCCACTGCCGGAACCGGCGACGTTCCCGCTACCTGCCACGCTGGCAGCGCCTGCGACGCTACCGCCACCCGCAACGTTACCGCCACCCGCAACACTCCCGCTGCCGCCCGCGGTCGTGGGCGCTCCTGCGGTGCCGCCCGCGTCGCTCACGCTTCCGCCGGTATTCGTCGGGGCACCCGCCGCGTTGCTCGCACCACCCGCGCTAGTGCCTGCGACGGAGTTGGAGCTGCCCGCGGCCGCGATCTGGCCGCCACTGCCGGCGATCTCTCCGCCGTCCGTTCCGCTGCAAGCCAACCCCGCTGCAGCAATGACGAACAGCGAACTGAACGCGACGGGGTTGAAGAATGAAAGCAACGAAGAAGGATTGCGAACGTGTCCAGTCATATTGTGCAAGGTGGACCATGCCATGTTTTCTCAATACGGGCCCGATCGAACAAAGCGTAAACTGCATTTCGCGTATGAAGAATGCTACCGCTGCGTGGCATGTCGTCCTGTCGACGACATCACTCGTCCACTGTGCGTAGATCGACTCAGCGGGGATTGTCGAGTTCCGCGCGGCAAATCGAATTTTGTTACTTCGCCGATGACGGAAACGATCGCGATCTGACACACACTCCCCGACGGTGTTCGTTCGTAGGCAACGAAGCGGTGTGGTCGGGTGTTGCGCGAGGGCCAGCGCAGCGAGCGCCACTCAGCGCGCGGCCAAGCGAGCGTGGCGCGCCTGCCCGATGCTTTGCGTTCGAGCGTCGCGCGACAGACGCTCGAACGACCCGCGCGCGCGTTCGGGCGGCGCGACCCGCACGCGTGCAGGTGGACATTCGCATTCGCATTTGCGCGACTGGACGAGCGCGCGCAACTCGCTGTTCCGAACGAAGCGAAGACGTGCGCTCCGCGATCCGATTCAAGGGCCTCGCGGTCGATCCGCATCCAGCGCTGGCCGCGCACTCAGCGTCCAGCCTTTTTTGTCGAAGCGCCGAGCGCAGAGCGTCGGGGAGCCACCCTGCCGAAAATTCGACGCGAACTCACGCGAGTTCCTCGGATCCGGCATGTGCTTCGGTCCGCCCTGCAGAGTCGCTGGGTGGCTGGGCCGAGCTTCTGCTACTATGCGCTCGGGCAAGCGAGGCGGCGGGACGCTACGCTTCTATCCGGATCAGCGAAGACATGAAAACTTGCACTCGACATCACGCCTCACTCTGCAACCGAGCAACCGGTGCGCTCTCCTTGCTCGCTAGCCTCACCTGCTTGGTGAGCGTTGCATGCAGCAATGGCCCGAGCTCTGGCGCGGCAGCGGCCGGCGCAGCCAACGTGAGCAGCGCAGGCAGCGGTAGCGCCGGCACACCGACGACGAGCGCGGCTGGAACCAGCGGAGGCAGCGTGGCCGCGGGCGGTAACGGTAATGGTAACGGTAGCGGCAGTGGCAGCGGCGGGATTGGGCAGAGCGCCGGGACAGGCGGCATTGCCGCGGGCGGTCAAGGGCCCGGAGGCAGCCCGGGCAGCGCCGGCATGAGCAATCAGGTTGACGTGGTCACCAAGACCACCTCTTCGTTCGCCTTCAAGCACTACCCGATCGAGACCAACGCCAGCTACGTGTGGAGCGGTTCGGCGACCGCGGGGACCCAAGTCTCCACCACGAATTACGACACCGTGGTTCTGGAGAATGGCTACCTGAAGGTCACACTCTTGCCCTCTTACGGTGGGCGCATCTTGAGCATCATCCACAAGCCAACCGGGCGTGAGCTCTTGTATCAGAACCCGATTGGCACCCCGTATCTGATGACTCAAGACATCTTCTATTACGATTACTTGGTGATCATGGGCGGCATCTTCCCCAGCTTCCCCGAGCCGGAGCACGGCAAATACTGGAACCAACCCTATCAATTGCAGGTGGTCAGTGAGACGCCCGAGGCGGTCACGGTGCGGATGTCACGGAAGGATGACCTGGACCTCGCCGCGGGAGTCCCGTCTCGCTACGACGTCGGCCGCACGGACATGTTGGTCGAGCTGGATGTGACTTTGCGCGCCGGTCGCAGCAGCGTGCAGCTCGATACCAAGCTCACCAATACCAAGAACAGCGCCGTCCCCAAGTTCGAATACTGGACGGTCACGACGCTCGCGCCCGGCTCGACCCCCGGACAAACGGCGCTGCCCAAGAACACGCGAATTCTCGCGAAAATGGACAAGGTTCACCTATTCGTGAAGGACTGGGACTGGTTCGCAAAGGCCGAAGAGCAAGTGAGCGGTGAGGTGTTCAAGTGGAACAACCTCTCGCACTTCGAAAACTGGGTCCGAGAGGGCACCGCCTTCGCGAGCCCGAGTTACCAGGCGAACTGGTCCGGCCTGATCAACTACGACAACGACACCGGCATCCTGTGCGTCTCCGATCCCGTGGCCACGCCTGGACTCAAGCTGTGGACGTTCGGCAGAGACAGCGTGACCGCGGATGTCAAAGACAGCTCGGTGTGGCTGCGCCCTGCGATCGAGATGTGGCATGGCTTCACACCGGAGTTTTGGAATCGCGGCACTCTGGCCGCGGGTGAAGTTCACAAGTCGAGCACCAGTTATTTCCCGACCTTGGGCATGAAAGAGATCACTGCCGCGAGCGAGAACGGCGCGCTCTTCCTATCGAGCTCGAAGAGCGGAACGGACACCGTGCTCAGCGCGGTTGCAACGCTGACCATGCCGAACCAAACCGTCAAGGCGGTGCTCCGCCTCGGCAGCATGGTGGTCGCCGAAAAAGACGTGGTCGTCGAGGCCGCCAAAGCAACGACCGTCGAGGTCAAGCTTTCGAGCGGTGTCACGTCCGGAGCGAACTTCTCGGCCGAGTTTCTCCAGGGCAGCACCAGCCTGCTCGCCGGGCAGACCACGCTCCCCTAGATCGGCGCGCTTCGGCGCGCGATCGCGCGGCGAAGATTTGGGTTGATTGGGTTAGCGGGCGCGGCGCGCAGAGCGCGTCGCGTAGCCCTCGGCTCGCTATCCACTCTCACACGCACGACGCGATCGCTTCGGCTCGCCGCGAGTCATCACGGCGAGCCCTGAGCAAATCTCGACGACCACGGAGGCGTCAGTTGAACTGCAGATCGTCGACCAGGAATGCGAACGCGGAGGGATTGGTCACCGACTGATTGTACGGCTTCTGAACGTAATTGAATTCCACCGTATGCACGTGCGCCAGGTTCTTCGTGACTGAAACACCCCAACCTGCCTGGGTCATCGTCGAGAAATTCACGTAGTATTGCTGCCAAGTATCGTTGAACGTGAAGTACATCCCGAAGCTGTCATCGCAACCGAGGGTGCTGGTAGCGACGCACGTGCCACCATTCGCCGTGCTGCGCGACTCGGTGGTGGTCAGATTGACGCGCACGAACAGCGCACCCGTGTTGCTCTTCGCCCAGAAATGCAGGCCCGGGTAGGCCGAAGCGTCGTACACGCCTTTGGCGGACACGGAAACACCGAGCGTTGCCCAGGGCTGGACGGTCGACGTGTTCGTGATGCCGCTGCCGCTGAAGCGCATGCCATACGCGCTCGCTTGGTTCTGACTATTCGGGTCGTTGATGAGTGAGTAGGCGTTGAAGCTCGTGCCGGCCGTGGGCGTCGTGGTGACCGCGGCACTGGACGTGGCGACGAACCAGGCGCCGCCGCGCAGCGCGTTCGGACAGATCGTGCCATTGCCGTCTTCCATGTCATCGACGATCGCCGCCGAGGCACAGCCAATTTGAGCTGCACCGCCGGCACCCGCGCTGCTGGCGCCGCCACCCCCGCTGCCCGCGCCCGCGCTGCTCGCGCCACCGCC
>DASSMT010000043.1:0-14903 GCA_035688655.1 Polyangiaceae bacterium
ATCCGGCACCTCGAACTGCGGCGGCGTGGGGTTCGGTCGCTCAGAATCGCTCATGAGCCGGGACTCAGCCCAAACTTAGCGTAGATTCGCGGCAGCCGTGCGCCGGACGTGCGCGGCAGCCGTGCGCGGGACGTGCGGCAACCGTGCGGGCGGAGAGCCGACCGTGCCGAGATGAAGCCGAAGCTGCGCTCCGTCCTTGGCAGAACGGAAAGCCTGCGCTATGCCCTCCTCGTCACTGAATCTGTGGGTCCGCCGACAGCGCAGCTTGAACCCCGCCAGGCCCGGAAGGGAGCAACGGTAGAGAAAAGCGGGTGTGGCGGGCCCTCTCAATGACGGGCCTCTGGGACGGGCTGCAGGGGCACGCGCCGCGACCGAGCGCGGCAGATGGAGAAATCCGCGTGGGTCGTCCCGGGCCGGCAGCCGCTCCACGACTCACGTACCCGAGTTCTCTCGGAATTCGCCGGCGCAGAACTCGCGCGACACGATCGACCGCGGCACGCACTGCCCGTTGCTGCAATTACTCGTCCCGCTGCGGGATCGCGATCGCCCCGCCTCTTCCCTCTGCTGCTCGGTCAACGCTGCTTCAAGTCCCGAACATTTCGATGCTCGCGCCGTTGTGGGCGAGCGGAGCGTCGAACGCGTAGTAGAGCAGCGTTTGCGCCACGGACTCCGGGCTCATGCGCGGCGGAAAGCCGCTGCCCGCGAGCATCTCGGTGTCGACCGAACCGGGCAGCACCGCGCAGGTCATCAGCCCGCTGTCGCTGAGCTCGGCCGCGAGGCTCTTCATGAAGCCGAGCAAGCCCCATTTGCTGGCGCAGTAGCCGCTGAGGTTCGCCGTGCCGAGCGTGGACGAAATGCTGCCCACGAATACGATTCGCCCCGCGCGGCGGGCGCGCATCGCCGGCAGCAGCGCGCGCGTGAGCACGAACGGAGCGCTCAGATTGACCTGGAGCTGCTCGTGCCAAGAGGCGACGCTGGTGGCCTCTACGCTGGTGCGCGCGGCGATGCCCGCGTTGTGGATGATGGCGTCGGGCGCGCCGAACCGGTCCAGAAATTCAGCCGCGGCTCGCTCCAGCTGTGGCGGCTGATTCGCGTCTGCGCCGAGCGACAGCACGCTTTTGGCGCCCGCGTGCTGACACGCCGCCACGGCTGCTTGCTGCTGCAGAGAGGGCCGGCCGAGCAGCCCCAGCTCCGCGCCGCGGGCGGCGCAGCCGAGCGCCGTGGCGCGGCCAATGCCTCGACTCGCGCCGGTGATCAAGACGCGGGTCACGCGTGGCCCCACCCCTCCGGGTGTTCCGAGGCGGCTCGCGCGCGACCGAGCGCGAGCGCGATTTCGCCGACGGCGCTGGCCGCGCTGAATTCACCCGCCCGCGCGCAGCTGCGCACGACCGCGTTCGCCTGTTGCTCGCCGCGCGCTCGCAAGCAGCTGTGTTCGAGCTCGAGCTCGCAGTAGGCGCCGCGCGCCCCGGCGAACTCGATCAGCGCGCTGACCACATTTTGCCCGATCGCTTCTTGCAAAGTGAGGCGGCGCGCGAAGGCATCGACCAGCGCGCTCAGCGTGCCGATGCCGAGCAGCATGGCACCCGGCAGATAGACGACGCTCGCGCGGCCCAGCGCGGGCAACAAATGATGCGGGCAGATCGTGCTGACGGCGATGCCGCACACGGCGACCGGACCGCTCTTGACGGCCGGCGGCGCTTCACACGACCCTTTGCGGATCAGCTCGCGCACGTCCAGCGCGTGGCCGCGCAAGAGATCGTCCGCGAATGCCTCACATACGCGCTCGGGCGTGCCGGCCAGGTCCGGAGAGCTCTGGGGATCGAAGCCGAGCGCCTTCAGAAAGTCGGAGATGGCGCGCGCCGCGGCGGCTCGATCGACGGCCATGACGCTAATTCAGCAGTGTACGACGCACGTCAGCGGTGAGCGGTCGACGCCCGGAGAAACCCGCCTCGAGATCGTGATAGTGCGAGAGCGAATCCTCACCGTAGCGCCAGCACAACCAGACCAGCTTCTCACCCACGCGGCCGTAGAAGTCGACCAAACCGGTCTGCGGATCTTTGATCACGCCGCCCATGGTTTGGACCCGCGCCCAGCCCGCCTCGTAACGCTCGATGCGTTGCTTGAGATCGCGCTTGAGCTTGGCCACGTCTTTCTGATCTTCGGTGCTCGGCTCGAGCGAGGCTGGGACGGAACCGCACAAGCGAGTGAGCTCGGCGAGACCGTGCTCGATTTCGCTCTGCTCCCGTAGCTGATCGCCGACCAGATCCGAGAGATCCGGGATCAGCGCATTGACTTCGGAAATGGTGAAGACGCGTTGTGTGTTCATGGCCGAAGTTCCCACTGGCAAAATCGCACTGAAGCTTAGCACTCCTCACGCACCGTCAACATCTTTCAACGCCACGCGGGGGCCCAGCGTTTCGGGCTGGCAATTCGCGCGATTCCAGTCCGAAACACTCAATTCTGCGGCCACAAAATAATGGCCAGCTTGGTCAAGAAAAAGTCGGCGATCAGGATGGCGATCGAGATCACCACCACGGTGCGCGTGGTGCTATTACCTACCCCGGCGGTCCCACCCTTGGTGGTCATGCCGAAATGACAACCGACCAGCGCGATGATCGCGCCGAAGACCGGCGTCTTGATCATGCCGGCCGAGAAGTCACTCATGTTCACCGAGCTCAGCGCGCTGCGCAGGAAGAACGCGGCGGGGATGTCGAACTGCAGGTCGGTGATCATGGTCGCGCCGGCGAAGCCGAGCACCAATGAAAACGCGGCGACCACTGGCATCACGATCACCGAAGCCAAGAGGCGCGGCCAGACCAGCTTCTTCAGTGGGTCGGCGCCCAGCGCACGAATCGCGTCGATTTGCTCGGTGACGTTCATTGCGCCGAGCTCGGCAGCCATACCCGAGCCGATGCGCCCGCCGACGATCACGGCCGTGAGCGTGGGCGCGAGCTCGCGCGCGAAGCTCAGCGCAATCACCCTGCCGGTATATTCCAGGCCGCCGAATTTCTGCAGGCCGAACGCGAACTGCACGGCCATCACCATGCCGATGAAGACGCTGGTCACGACCACGATGCCGACCGAGGCCACGCCCAGCGAATCCAGCTGCTTCAAGATCGCCCGGCCCTCGAATGGCCGGCGAAAGCCGGCCCGCACGCTGCCGGTGAGCATGTGCCAGAGCACGCCCACGTGCTCGAACAAGCCGAGCACGCGTTCGGTGTAGCGCTGGAGCAAGCTGGGCGGCGGGGGCGGCGGCATCAAGCTCGGCCGCGTGAGCCGATTGGGCGGCTCGCCCGAAGCCTGGGGGTTGCTGGGTGAGGAAGCGATTTCCATGCTTCACTCGAGAGCTGCGAAGCCTTGCACGAAGCGCTCGAAGTCCGCGCGTGAACCGGGCGCGGAGTCGGCGGCGATGTACATGAAGTCGTACACGCAGCTGTCCTTCTTCAACACGTACACCAGGTACTGCTTCTTCACGCCGTCGAGGGCCGCGCTGAGCTCGGTGCGCAATGCCTCGCGGCCGTCCAAGCTCAGCCTGGTCTGTGAAAGCTGCGTGCGATCCGTGAATTGTAGGAACAGGTGTTGGGTGAGCGAGGCCAGCGGCACGTCGTCACCGTCCAGGCCGCAGCGCCCGTTGACGGCCACGGTGGCGTTGGCCGAGTCGTCGCGAAACGCGAGCCGCGTGTCTTCCACTTCCAGCCTGCGCCACGCTGCCGGTACTGGGCCGACGCGAAAGTGCAGATCGTCGTCCTTGTACACGTGTCCGTCGAAGCCGGAGGAGGCGCAGGAAAGCAGCAAGAGGCCCGAGAGGTACCCTGCGAACGCGCGCAAATGTCGCCGCAAAAGCATGAACTTTAGCACCTTAGCATCAACGCGCGCCGCGTCGGGCGCGACGAATCGGGCACGTGTCCGGAATCGCCCGGCGCGTCCTTTGCGCCTGGATTCAGGCTAAAGTGACGGACTGATGATTCCGATCAGCGACCAAAACCCGACGCGGACCACGCCGTACGTCACTTACGCGCTGATCGCGCTCAACATCCTCTGCTACTTGTGGGAGCGGCAACTGATCGGCAACCATGGCGAATCCTACGTGATCTCGGGCTACGGCCTGGTCCCGACGCGGATTTCGGCCGACCCTTCGGGCGAGGCGTTCACGGTGTTCACCAGCATGTTCATGCATGGCGGACTCGGACATTTGGCTGGAAATCTGTTGTTCCTGTGGATCTTCGGCGACAACGTGGAGGATGCCATCGGCCATGGGCGCTACATCGCGTTCTATTTGGCCTGCGGCATCTGTGCCGCGCTTTCTCAAGTCTTGACCAACGTCGGCAGCCCGGCCCCCATGGTGGGCGCCTCCGGCGCGATCGCCGGGGTGCTCGGCGCGTACCTCGTGCTCTACCCGCGCGCGCCGATCACGGTTTTCGTCGGCTTCTTTCTGATTTCGTTGCCGGCCTGGGTGGTGGTCGGCTTTTGGTTCCTGTTGCAGCTCAGCGGGGGTTGGGCCGCCCTGGGCCTGGATTCGGTCAGCGGGGTGGCCTTTTTCGCGCATATCGGTGGGTTTTTGGCGGGCGTGCTCGGGGTGCGCCCAGCGATGATCGGGCGGCAACGGGTTTCGGCCTCGCGCTTCACCGGTTTTCGCGCCGTCCGCGGCTGAAATCGCGGGTTAGAATCGACGGCGCCGATGACTTCGTTACCGTTACCGCGGCTGTACAACACGCTGACACGCACGACCGATCCGCTCACTCCCCGGGGTGATCGGGTCACCATCTACTGCTGCGGACCTACGGTGTACGACGTGCCGCACGCGGGCCATGCGCGCGCCGCGCTGGCGCCGGATCTGCTCGTGCGCCGGCTGCGCGGCAAAGGTCTCGCGGTGACTTACGTGCGCAACATCACCGACGTCGATGACAAGATCTTGGCGCGCGCTCAGCAAAACGGCGAGCCGCCGCTTGCGTTGTCGCGACGCATGGCGGCGATTTACCAAGAGCAAATGCGCCAGGTGGGTTGCCTCGCGCCCGATCACGAGCCGCGCGTGAGCGAGCATTTGTCGCAGATCTTCGCGCTGATCGAGAAGTTGTTGCTGAACGGCAGCGCGTACTCGATCGAGCCCGAGCCGGGGCGGCTCGACGTGTACTTCTCCGTGCGCAGCTTCGC
The DNA here is from genome assembly GCA_035688655.1 of Polyangiaceae bacterium. GTDB lineage: Bacteria > Myxococcota_A > Polyangia > Polyangiales > Polyangiaceae > PMG-095. The sequence goes on from DASSMT010000043.1 coordinate 5,152, forward strand.
CGAATACGGCAAGCTGTCGCGGCGCCGGATCGACGATTTGATCGCGGGCGCGCGCGTGGAAAAAGACGACGCCAAGCACGATCCGTTGGATTTCGCGCTGTGGAAGAGCTGCCCCGCGGACGAGTGGGGCTGGGACAGCCCTTGGGGGCGCGGAAGGCCCGGTTGGCACATCGAGTGTTCCGCCATGTGTAGCCATTACCTGGGCCACGGCTTCGACGTGCACGCGGGGGGCATGGACTTGATCTTCCCGCATCACGAAAACGAAGTGGCCCAAAGCGAGGCGGCGCATCCCGGGGAAGGCCCGCTCGCGAAGGTGTGGATGCACAACGGCTTCGTCAACGTCGACAAAGAGAAGATGAGCAAATCGCTCGGCAACTTCGTCACCATCCGGGACGTGCTCGAGCGCAATGACGCCGAGGGCTTCCGCTGGTTTTTGCTCAGCGCCCAGTACCGCGGCCCGCTCTCGTTCGACACCGAGCAACTGCCTTCCGGGCGCGTGGTGTTTCCGGGCGTGGACGAGGCCGAGCGCCGCGTCGACTACGTGTACGGCGCGCTCTTGCGTCTGAGCTCGCTGGCTTCGGGGGACATCACGTCGCCCGGCAAGTTGCCGCAAGACTTCGTACCCTTTCGCGAACGGGTGCAGAAGGCGGCCGAGGCCGCGGACGCTGCGCTGGACGACGACTTGAACACCCCGGTCGCGCTGGCGGCTCTGGGTGAGATGGCTCAAGCGGCAAACGAGGCCTGCGATCTGGCCAAGCGCAGGCGGAAGGACGCGCTGCTGCAAGGCGGCGTGGCGCTGTTCGGGCGCTTGGCCATGCGCTCGATGGGCAAGCTCGCGACCGATCTCGGCCTGCTGCACGCCACGCCCGAAGACTATTTCGAGCGCGTGAAGCTACGTCGCATGGCCCTGCGCGGTCTCACCGTCGAAGCGATCGAAGCCAAAGTAAACGGCCGCAGCGAAGCGCGAAAGAACAAAGACTTCGCCGCCGGCGACGCCCTTCGCGACGAGCTCCTGGCCCTCGGCGTCACACTCATGGACACGCCCTTCGGCACGAGCTGGTCGATCTCACAATGAGCTCGGCTCCCTGAATTCAACCGCCGAGCCGCACAGGGAGGCAGCGTGCTCAGACGCCGATGAACAAGCGATGAGCGAAGTTGCGTTCGAGCTTGGCGCGCAGCACTTTGTCGGCCGCGGTCTCGATGTCGTACTCGACGCGCTTGAACTCGAAACGCTTTTTGTCCGAATCGTAGAGCGTGTAGCTGGCGCGGTTGTCGTAGTCGCGCGGTTGGCCGACCGAGCCGACGCTGACGATGTATTTGCGATCCGGCTGCAGGTCGAAATCGATCGGGGGTAGCTCTTCGACCGTGGTCTTGGTCAGCGCGAACACTTTGCACAGGTGCGAATGGCCGATCAGCGTGATGTGACCGAGCTCATCGAACATGGGTAAGCACTCACGCGCCTGTTCGGGCGCGAAGATGTACTCGAACTCTTCCAAACGAACCGGAGAGCCGTGACACAGGTGCACGCCGATCTCGTCGAACTTGAGCTGATAAGGCAGGCCCTTCAGCCACTGCATGTTCTCGTCGGAGAGCAGCTGCGCGTGCGTGTCGAGCGCGTGGCGCGCGGCCTCATAGTAGTACGAGTAGTCCATGCGACCAGCGACCGCCGCGTCGTGGTTGCCGAGGATCGTCGCTTCGACCAAGCCACGCACGATGTCGGCGCACTCGTTGGGTGAGCCGCCGTAACCTACGGTGTCGCCGAGGCAGTAGTACTTGTCGATCTCTTCGCGTTTGAAAGCTTCGACGACGGCACTCAGCGCTTCGTAGTTGGCGTGGATGTCGCTCAGGATACCGAGGCGCATGGGGAGATTTTCGAGAGTAACACGCTCGAGAGGGAAGGTAAGTACCGCGTCTTGTCCTCGGCGGGCCTTTGACGCAAGTCCAGAGTGGTCAGTAGAGCCTCAGCGTTCCGAAGTCTTTTTTTGGCCCGCTGCTTTTGGGGCGGGCTTTTTGGGGCGGGCGGGCCGGGAGCATTGGCAATGCGGCCGAGGTCGCATTGCCTCGAACCGGCCGCGACTGGGCCGGAACACAGGATTCTAGTGAAACGCGACTTCCAGACGAAATTTAAGGGCCGGCACGGGGTCAATGGGTCTTTCCCTTGGCGCTCTCGGCTGGGTTCGGGCATGCCCAAGCGACCTCGCGATGACCAACACCTCTGGCACGACCGGCTTCCAGCCACCCCCCGAGCCCATTCCCGACTATGTTACCGCCTGCCTCGAATATGTGCGGCGGGCGCTGAAGGTCGATCTCGACTTTACGCCGGAGACCCTGCCGTTACTCGATCATTACGCGACGCTCTCGCGTGAGACGATCCGTGAGCGTCCCGAATTGGCACCCTTGATCGCGCGTGCCGCGGGCGCTTACTTCGGCGAGGTCGTGCGCGGGCGGTTGGGTGGCTTCTGGCGTGCGCCGACCCTCAACGTCCACGATTGGGCGGTCTGTTCGCGCGCGGTGTTCCTGTGGTTCAACCCGATCGGCAGCGCGTACGATGCAGTCTACGGCAGCACCGAGCACGACGGCCCGCGCTCTCTGCTCCGCGTGTCACCGGAAGATCAGGAGTTCTTGAGCCAGCGCCTGGCCGCTCTGCCTCCGGTTCCCGAAGAGGAGTTCTTTTCTTTCTCGACCCGTTTCGAGGTGCTCGAAGTAGCGACCGAGGCGCTACAGGCGAAGCTGATCGAGAGCGGCTACGAGGGCACGGAGTTCGGTCTCGAAGATTACGAGCTCGGGTCGCGCAGCCGTTTGGATTCTTAGAGCCTATCCCAGGAGGCCTGGTCGTCGGCAGCCGATCTCTCGTGTCTGTCGGCCAGCTCGCCGCCCGTCGTGCTCGGCCTAGCCCTGCTAGGCCTCCGCGCGCCGGACGACGATCTGACTCGACATCCACTTCGGTCTCGGCCGCCTCCTCGGGCGGCCTCCTGGGATAGACTCTAAGCTCTAGCGACTCTTGTCCGGATCTTCGCCCACGCCGAAGCGGCCGGGGACTTCCAGCGATTTGCCCGCCGCGTCCTCACTGTCGAAGAAGTCGCGCGCGCTCAGTTGGTATTTCCCGGCGCGCAACCCGAGCAAGACTTGCTCGATGCCCGCGGCCAAGCGTGCCACGGGGGCCCCGTCGACCGTGAACCAGCGCATGCCTTCGCTGTGATTGACGAGCAAGAGGCCGTTTTTCGGCGCGTTCGGCTCCGGCTTCTCGGTGCGCGCAGCGGCGCGCGTGCGGAAATCGGCGAGCTCACCGTCCGAAAGCAAGACCATCGGCGGCGGCGGGGGCAACTCGCTCTGCCGAAACTCGGCGCCATTCGGCGGCACCGAAAGCGCGTTGGAGTTGAAATCGGCGCGACGCGTCAGGCGAGTGACCTCGAACGCGAAGTGCTGTCCATTTGGCCAAGTGTACACGGCCCGCAGCGGCACCAGATCCGCGCGACACGCCGAGCTCACTGGCGAAGCGCCGACCAGCTCGATCAACAGTTGGCACAAGCTCGCACCGCTGGCCCAAATCGCAGTGCTCGGCAGCGAACTCGGCGCGCGCGCTTGCTCGAGCTCGAGCTTGCCGGTGGGTGTGGCGAGCTCCACTCGCTCGGTTCCGAAGCCGAACAGCGAGCCGCCCGCCAAGGCGGTGGAGCGCGGGCGCACGAGCGGCACGACGTCCGCGCGTTGTTGCGAGAGCACGCTGCGCAGGGCGCCCGGCGCGAGCACCGTGTACGTCGTGTGGTTCGGCCACAACAACGCGTGACCGTAGAGATCGTCGCGCGCGTGCAGCTCGCTGCCTGCGGGCAGCGAGAAGGCGCGTGACGCAAACGAAAAGCGCATGCGACCGCCGGAAAGGTCGATCACGAGTTCGAAGTTGCCCGCGTCACGCGCTCGCTGCACGCCTTCCGGGTTCTGCTCCGGGACGCGCGGTGCGGCGGCCGCGTCCAGCCAACGCAGCCGTGCATTCAGGGAAAAACCGCTGCTTTCGTGCGGAGTTTCACTGGGCAATGCGCGATCCTCACGCAGCGCGCGCGGTTCCGGAGGCGGCGCGTCGGCGCTGGCTTCGGCGGGCGCGTGGCCCGCATCTCGATGTTCGCCGTCCTCACCGTTGGCCTTGGCGCCGCCTGGTACTTCACTCGCCAACGGTGCCGGCAAAATGCTGGCATTGGGGCTGGGCTCGGTCAGGCCGGCATCTTTGCCGCCACTCTGCTTGTGATCATCGCAAGCGCCGACCACGAGCGCGAAGCACAGGCCGAAGCCGCACGGCGTCCGCAACGCGCGAGCGCTCATGCGTTTTGCTCGGGCAAGATGAGGCCAGTGTCCGGATCGAACGTGATGCGCATCAAAAGGGCGTCCTCGCCGGTATCCGAATAGTAGCGGCGACGTACGCCGCTGGTCGTGAAACCGACGCTTTCATACAAGCGAATCGCGGCCTGGTTCGACTGACGCACCTCGAGCAAGATCAGCCGCTTGTGCTCGCGGCGGGCGTAGCTCAAGAGCTCGTTCAGCAGCGCGCGCGCGTGCCCCTGACGGCGATGCTGCGGGTGGCTGGCGATGTCGATCAGCTGTAACTCGTCGGCCACGCTCCAAACCAGAGAGAACGCCAGCGGCTCGCCCGAGTCCGCGCCTTTCAGCACCCAAGGCAGGGCGATTTCACGGCTGAGCTCGGCCTCGAGATCGAGCTCGACGCCGCTCGCCCGTAGCAGCCCAGCGACGGTCGAGACGTCTTCGCGTGAGAGCTTCGCGATCGACGGACGGAGCTCGGCCATCGCTTCACGCGGCGCGCCGCCGGACCAAATGTGAGTTGAGGAACTGATACAAGATCTTGCAGGTCTCGAACGAGCTGCCGCCGGTCAGGTCGACGATCTCGCGGATCGAGCGCTTGCCGTCGATCGCGCCCAGCACCGAGCGCTCTTGACCGCTGAGGTTCGTGTCTTGGCCGAGTCGTTCGATGGCGACAGTGTCGTGGTACAGCACTTCGTCGAAGTCGAAACTGCCTTCGATCAAGCGCCACTCATCCACGCGCCGGAAGCCTTCCATCACCAGACCGCCGGTTTCGAGGCTGAGCGCCGCCTTGCTCGCGGCCGGGTTATCGACACCGACGGTGAAGGCAAAACGCCCGATCTTCCAGCGCACCACCTCATAGACGAGCTCGTGCGTTTGGCGCACGAGCGCTCGGCGCACTTGTTCTTCAGTGGCCATGCCGAGCTGAATCAACAGCTCGCCCAGCAGGCGCTTCGATCCGGCGCGGTTGTCGAGCACGGTCTGCAGCTCTTCGCGCGTGATCGTGTTGTCTTCGACTAGATAGCGGCCGATGCGAAACTCGACATGTAGCCCACGCGAAGCCGCGAACTCGAGTCGCCCATGCTTCAGGTACAGCGTGATCTCACTGTGACGCGTGAAGATGCTGAGCACGCCGGTCTGGCGCTGCAGACCGAGCAACTGCAGCACCTCCGCGATCGAAATCACCGAGATGTCACCGGACAGCGCATCGCGGGTGTTTTCCCCCATGGTGAGCATCTTGAGCAGCGTGGCCAGCGCGCCCATGTTGTCGGGTGTGATGGAGCGTTGCAGTGCGACGTTCACCGCTTCCGTCAGCTCCGGCGAAAGCTCGGCGATTTTCGCGAACTCGGGGCCAGCCACCTGGCCCAGCGAGCGCGCGAACTCGTGTGCGGCTTGCACGCGGCGCAGGCCCGGATCATCGCTGAAGCTCGCGCGGCTGGGGCGGAAGTTCTCGGTGCTCGAGTCCGGCTCCTCCGGCATTGCCGCGGCTTCCGGCACCGGCCGACCACGACCCTCGGTGTGCTTCTTGAGCGCCCCCTCCACCACCGCGATCAGACCGCGTGCGTCGAAGGGCTTGGTGATCGCGTCGATCGCGCCCGTCTGCTGCACGAACTGGCCGCGGATTTTGTCGCCCTTGGCACTCATCAGCACCACGGGCAGGTTCTTCAGGTTCGGGTCTGCGCGTAGCTCTCGACAGAACTGGTAGCCGTTCATCCGCGGCATCACGAAGTCGAGCAGCACCAGATCGACGGCTTCGGTGCCCAGTATTTCGAGCGCCTCTTGGCCGTCCCCGGCGAGCAACGGCCTGTATGAGCGCGCCTCCAGGATGGAGCCCACGACTTTTCGGATCGTGGGGCTGTCATCGACAACCAGAATGCGGGCGCTCATCGTGATTTTCTATGCAGTTTTGCCGACAAACCGGGCCCAGTCGAGGCCGGAGACGCGCGGCGCGAAAGCCGTTCGAGGAGGAGCGAAAAGGCGCGCTCTGACCAGAAGCGCGCCGCTGTGATCTTTTTGCCGCACCCGGCTCAGCCTTCGCCGACCGTGCGGATCCGGAGCTCGGCGAGCTGATTGGGTCCCACCAACCCCGGAGCATTACTCATCAAGTCGGTGCCTTTCTGCGTCTTGGGGAAGGCGATCACGTCCCGGATGCTCTCGGTGCCAGCGAGCAGCATGGCGATGCGATCCATACCGAGCGCGATGCCGCCGTGAGGTGGCGCGCCGAAGCGCAGCGCAGACAGCAGGAAGCCGAACTTCTCTTTGGCCTCCTCGTCCTTGATGCCGAGCGCGGCGAAGACGCGCGCCTGCACCTCCGGATCATGCAAGCGAATCGAGCCGCCCGCGATTTCGAAGCCGTTCAGCACCAGATCATAGCGATAACACTGCACTTTGCCGGGATCTGTCTCGATCAGATCCACGTGGTCGTCGTGCGGCCGGGTGAAGGCATGATGTGCCGCCGCCCAGGTCTTGTGCTCGTCGTCGTACTCGAACAGCGGCGGCTCGACGACCCACAAGAAGTTCCACACGCCGCCATGGCCGACCTCCGGGATCAGCTCGAGCTTCTTCGCGATGTGCACGCGCAGATTGGCGAGCACCATGTGCACGAGCGAGGTCTTGCCGAACTGGAACAGCAGCAGATCGCCTTCTTTTGCGCCGGTCGCCGCGTTGATCGCCAGCACCATCTCTTTCGTGACGGTTTTCGACAGCGGTGACTGCAGCCAGGTGCCATCGGGGCCGACCTTGGCGCGCGCCAAGCCGCCCGCGCCCATGCCCTTGGCGAGCTGTTCGAGCTTCTCTTGGTCGGTGCGCGAGAGCGCCTTTTCGGCCGGGACGACCATGGCTTTCACGATCTCGGCCGGCAGATCGCGACGGTAAGCCCCGCTCTTGAACTTTTCGGCGATCGGCGTCCAAAACGGGATACCTCCGCCGTTGTGCTCGATCACTTGTGCGGTGATGTCGAAGTGGCGCAGATCGAAGCGCAAGTCCGGCTTGTCGTTGCCGTACTTTTCCATCGATTCATCGAACTTCAAACGCGGGAAATGCCCGCTCGGGTAGTGCTCATGCAAGTCGATGCCGAGCGCGGCCTTCCAGATCGTGAACACCAGGCCTTCGACCAACTGGAACAAGTCATCCTGGTTGATGAAGCTGAGCTCGATGTCGATCTGTGTGAATTCGGGCTGGCGGTCGATGCGCAAGTCCTCGTCGCGGAAGCAGCGCACGATCTGGAAATAGCGGTCGAAACCCGCGACCATGAACAACTGCTTGAACAGCTGCGGGCTCTCGGCGAGGGCATAGAACTTGGAAGCGTGCAGGCGTGAAGGGACGAGGAAATTGCGCGCGCCGCCGGGCGTGTATTTGACCAGGAAAGGCGTCTCGATCTCCATGCAGCCTTGGCTCGAGAGATAGTTGCGCGTGGCCTGGTTGATGTTGTGGCGCATGCGCAGCGAGCGCTGCAGCGGTTGGCGTCGCAAATCCAAATAGCGGTATTCGAGCCGCACCTCTTCGCGCGTGTCGACCGCGTCATCCAGGCTGAAAGGCGAGGTTTCGGCCTTGTTGAACACGAAGGCCTCGAGCACGTTGACCTCGATCTCACCCGTGGGGATGTTGGCGTTGGCCGCGCTGACCAGCTTGCCCTCCTTCTTGCTGTACTGCTCGCCGCGCGAGCGCACGGTGCCGCGAATGCCGACCACCCATTCCGGGCGCAGCGCGTTGGCGACGTCGTGTGCCTCCTTCGAGGCGTCGGCATCGAACACGATTTGGGTCACGCCGCCGCGATCGCGCAGATCCACGAACACCAGTGAGCCGTGATCGCGCCGGATCGCCACCCAGCCGAAGAGGACGACCTCTTTGCCGATGTCGGAAGCGCGCAGGGCGCCACAGTCGTGTGTGCGTTTCAGCTCGTCGATGAATCGTGCCACTTCGGTTTCCTTTTGCACCCGGGTCCAAGACCGACGGGGCAGCCGTTCTAGCGCAAAACGCCCGAGCCAGCGTCGCATTTTGGGCATGCTTTACCCGCCCAGAGCCCGACAAAGCCGGAAAACTAGGCCAAAAACCGGGCCGTGTGGCACCGAGAGCAAGTGACCGAAGAACGACTCACGTCCGCTCAGCCGCCTCGGCATTGGCTCGATGCCGTTTTCGGGCAGGCCGCCTTCGTGGTTCCGCTGATTGTGACGGCGTTTCGCGCCAGCGCCGCGCCGGTTTGGCGCGACGATCTGCCGATTGTTCGCGCGCTGGGACTGGTACCGGCCGGGACCGAGGGCCGGGTGACGACCGTGCTCGTGCAGCTGTTCTCGCTCCTGCCCGTCGGGGGGCGCTGGCTGCGCGCATCCTGGGTGGGCGCGCTCTCGCTCGCGCTGTGCTCGTACCTGATTTACGTGCTCGCTCGACGCGTGCTCGAACGCGCCGTGCACACTCCGCGGCTCACGCCTTCGCTGTCCCTGGCAGCGGCATTGACCGCGACCTTGGCGCTCTCTTTTCAGTTGGAGGGCACGGTCGCAGGCGGCGCCCCGATGGCCACGGCGTTGGTCTTGGCTGGGCTCTTGCTCGGCTTCGAGACCGTGCATTGCAAGGATGCGCGCTTGGCCGCCGCGCTCGGCGGGCTGGTCGGTCTCACGCTCTCGGAGGCGCATGCGGCCGCGCTGGTGCTGCTGTTTGCACTGCTGGTGCAGGGGGCGACGTATCGCGTGCTGCCGCGGCCGCGCGCGCTCTTGGCTTTCAGCGCTGGCCTAGCCGTTTTCTGGGGGTTCGCGCTGCTGCCGATCGCGCTTCGCCCGGCCAGTGCGCAGGGCGGAATCGACTTTGGGCACGGGCTCGCAGCGTCCAGCTTGGCGCTGATCGACGCCTCGGGCGGGCGCTCCACGGCGCTCAGTACTTGGCTCGTGGACGTGGGTGTGATCTCGTTCGGGCTCTCGATCGCCGGCCTAGTGATCGGCATCGCGCGCAAGCCCACGCGTGCGGCGATGGTGCCGCTGCTCTCGCTGGTGCTCGCGGACTTGGCCATCCCCGTGAGTCGCGTGGCCGTGCTCACGCCGGACGTGTTCGGGTCGCTGCGCTTGCTCGCGCTCGGCGCGCTGGCAGTATGCGCGGCACTGGCAGTGCAAAGCAGCGCGGTCGCCTTGAATCGGGCCCGCATCCCGTTTGCCGAGCCCGCCAGTGTGCTGCTGGTGGTCTTCGATTTTACCCTGGTTTTCATCGGTGCCGAGGACTCGGCGTTCGCCGCGGATCGGCGCGGTGAGGCGGCGGGCGAGGTTTGGACCGACCGAGCGCTGGCCAGCGTGCCAGCCGACGGTTTGCTTCTGCTGCGCTCGGAGGCCCTGGCGTGGCGGCTGCTCTCCGCGCGCATCGTGCGCGGTCAACGGCCGGACATCGTGGTCGTGCCCATGCCCTTGCTAGAGCGCGGCAACGTGCGCGCGCGCTTGCTCAAGGCCGAGCCTGCGCTCGCGCCGCTG
>DASSMT010000081.1:0-10773 GCA_035688655.1 Polyangiaceae bacterium
CGCTGACGATGGCGTCACTCGCGAGCAGCTCCGAGCGCCGAACGCGCTGGCGGAGCTCAGCCGGACGGCCCCGTCCTTGCGCAGCCTGCTGACGCTGGCATTGAGCCCCGAATACGCCGAGACTCGCTGGCAATTTTCGGCCCGCGCTGGCAATACGAGATTTTGAGTCCTACCGTGACGCAGGTCCAAGCACAGGGTGATGGGCGGATGTCCCTGACACGTTTGTCGCGGCGCACGCGCGATCCGAGGAGAATTACGAGCATTTTGCGCTTGGCATGGCGGTCGCTAGGGGCCCTGTCGATCATGGTTTTCGTCGAAGGCTGTATCGTCGCCGACCCGCCGCAGTACCAGACTCCGTTGCGAACTCGCCCGGTGCTGGACGTGTACGGCGCCCAACCCACGGCGACGCACGCGCTGTACGTCTACACGGACACCCCGACCGTGCAGGCCCCCAAGTTTACCGTTGGCGTGCGCTCGGAGGATGCCGGCGAGCCGCTGCGCGCGGTTTTCTTCCTCGACTACCAGATGCCGCAGCGCGGCACCCAGCGCGGAGAATACAAGCTCGTCAGCAAGACGATCCCCGCATCGACCTATGACAACAAGGATCGGGTCGCGGAGTACACGTGGACTCCGATGACGACGAAGGGCTGCCATTACCTGTCCTTGGTCGTCGCCCACCGCAGTAGCTTTCTGGAAAGTGACGAGGATCACCTCGACCCGCGCTACGCCGACGAGGACGCGGCAATCGTCACTTGGACCATCGGGCTCGACCCTCCGATCGGCGGGGCGCTCGAAAACTGTCCCACCGCGGACAACCCGATAGTGCCATGAACCGCTGGCTCGAACTTCCGCTGCTGGCGTTCCTCCTCGCCGGCTGCAACGTGGCCTCGGTGAAGGAAGTGCCCAGCACCATCGCCGTCAATCAGTGCCAGAGTAGCTCTGAGTGTATGGGAGGTGTCTGTGACGGCGGCCAGTGCCGCAGTGAGAGCACCAGCCTGCAGAAGGTGCTGTTCGAGGTCACGCCACCGGCCAATGGCAGCACCATTGCCGGCGTGCAATTTCTGTTGCCGGAAGTGGACCTGAGCGCCAGCAACGGCGAAGCCCTCGAGTTGCACCCGATCTCCCAGATCAGTGGTCGAGTGACGTCGAGGGACCGCAAGTGCGACCTCGCGTTCGGCGATCCTGGCAGCACGCTGCTGAAGTCCACGGACTCCAGCGTACCCGCCCGGATTTCCCTGATCCCGACCACCGCCGCGCTCGGATTGTATTCGCCGCGAGCCGTCGCGCAGTCGAGCACGGTGGGAGACATGTATTGGGGCTTCTCAGTGAGTGCGCCGCCCGGCAATTACGACATTTACGTCGAACCTGCCCGTCAGCCAGACGCCAGCTGCCCAGTTGCGCCCCAGTTGCTGCGTCGCACCAAAATCAGCGCTGGCAAGTTCCCACTCGATATCAACCTTCCCGAGCCGTCGACGTTCGAGTTTCACGTGACTTGGCCGCTCGCGGACGGCGGACTCGACGGCTGGACGGTAGACATGCTCGACCCGGTGAGTGGCCGCGTGATCTCCAATCGCATCCCGCTCGCGCTCGTGGACAAGAGCAAGACCGACTACCGAGCGATCCTGTCCTACAGCTTGGTCAAGGTCGTGGACGAGTTCAACGCGCAGCAAGACCAATTGCTGCGTCTTTCGCCGCCGGAGGGCCTGCCACAGGACGTCGCACTGCCGACGGTGCTCCTGGCGCGGAGCGGCCTGGCTCTGTTCGGTGCCAACCATGGGACGTTCACCGCGTTCACTGCGCTGCCGACCACCGTCCACGTTCACGGCCAGGTCACGTCTCGCACGACACCGACGCCCGTCGCGGCGACCACCACTTTGGTCGCCGATTCAATCCAGGGCATCGCAGATGGCGTGCTCGCGTCGTTCTCGCGCACGGTCAACGTCGGACCTGACGGCCAATTCGACGTGTACTTGCCACCCGGCACCTATCAAGTGTCCACCGTGCCCGAGTCACCCGTCGATCCGAGCAGCACCAACGAATCGCCGCTAGCGGCAGATACGCGGCGCTGGACCGTACCTGCCGCGCCCTACGAACAAGCGGGCAAGGTCATCGAGCTCAACGATGCGTTGCGTCTCAGCGGGCAGGTCCTCGACGTGTCCAACGCTCCGGTGGCGACCGCCCAGGTTCAAGCGGTCCCCTCGACGAACTCCGTTCAATCCAGCGTGCTTCAGAAAACCGTGGGTCCGTCGACCACCCCGGGCCGCCCCCTGTTCGTGCCGCGGGCTTCCGCCGGCGGAGTGAGCAGCACCGGTGAATTTGCCTTGAAAACCGATCCGGGCACGTTCGACATCACGGTACGCCCGGACGCCAACACGGGCTTCTCCTGGCTGGTCATCCCCAATCAGGCGGTGCTCGAGACCGTCGGCAAGAATCTGGGAACCATCACCATGCCGCTGCCTTTCGCGTACGGCGGCACGGTAACCCTGGCTGGCGCCGACGGCGCCAACGTCCGCGTTCCCGGCGCCCTGGTTCGCGCCTACATCTACACGAAAGACGGCGAATACGTTCCCGGCGAGCAGAACGCTGACTCCCTACTGCAAGTTGGGGAGGCGCGGGCAGGAACCGAGGGAGAATTCCAGATCCTCATTCCAGCAGAACTGAATCGACGCACCAAGTGAGGCCACCTGACGCACTCACTCTCGAGGGTGCGCTTGCACTGTAATGAGCCCAAGAACTGGGGAACTCATGGGAAAGAACTGGCGATCAAAGCACGCACATAATAAGGTTTTCGCGTGATGCGTTCGGGTGCACCCGTCAGCCTTCCGCCTCCCAGCGGGCCAGTTCGCGATACGGACCTGGCCGGCGCGTTGCATGAAGTGTCGAACGCCTTGACAGTCGTGCTCGGCTGGCTCGACGTCGCCTGTAGTCGCCATGACCCGCACGCGATGCGAGAGGCGATCGAAGTTGCACGTTTGCATGCACGCTTGGGTCACCAAATCTCGCGCTCTGCGATCGGTGCGGAGATCCCCGAACGCGAGAGCGAGCAGCGTTCGGCGCGCTCGGTGCTCTCCGCCGCCGCGCTCGGTGTGACTCCGCAGGCCGAGCGCCGTGCGGTGCGCGTGGTGATCGATTCACGCGAACCCGGGCATGCCCTCGTGCGCAATGCCAGCACCGCGTTGCAGATCCTGACGAACCTGCTGCTGAACGCGATCGACTTCTCACCAGAAGGTGGCGAGGTTTTGCTCAGCGTTTCAGACGTCGGCAGCAGCGTCGTGTTCAGCGTTGCCGATGATGGCCCCGGCATCGATCCCGAGCGCGTGGCCACCTTGCTCAGCGCGCCGCAATCCACCCGTCGCGGCGGCGCAGGTGTCGGCCTCCGCCATTCCGCAGCACTGGCACGCAGCCACGGTGGTGAGCTGCGCGTGGCTCGCGCCAATCCGGGTGCCGCCTTCGAATTGCGCTGGCCGATCGCCGAAGCGCGCTCCAGCGTTCGCCCGTCCTGTCAGGCCAAGTCACTCGTGCGCGGCGCGCGCGTGTTGCTGGTCGAAGATGACGCCGCCGTGTGCTCGCTCGTGGAGCTCGCGCTCGGCGCTCGCGAGGCAGAAGTCGTGATCGCCGGCTCACGCGCAGAGTTCAACGCCGCACTGGGTAACGCGGGGCCGTTCGATGCCGCCCTGATCGACCTGTCGCCGCTCGCCGGTGAGATCCCCGTCGCGTTCGACCGCCTGCAAGAGGTCTGTCCCGGGATCCCGGTGATCCTCATCAGCGGCGTCGCCAGCGGCGTCCCAGAAGAAGTGATCGATCGAGTCACCGCCTGGGTCCGCAAGCCGTTCGAGATGGGTGAAGTGATTGAGGTGCTGGGCGCCCACCTCGCGCCGAGCTCTGCCTCCGTCGCCCGTAGCCCCCGCTAACCGTTTCCCGCTTCGGCTTTCGGGTTCAGCCGAGCAAAATCGCGCCCCGACCCGTCCGTTCGGCCGCTTTACGCCTCAAAAAGACGCTTCGGGGCTTGCAGAGCCCGCCTAGGGTGATGTAGACACCCTCGCTCTCGGCAACCCCGAACTGGCCCCAGCGGCCAGCCCCCAGGGCAGGCCAACGCGGGAACCCCTCACCCCCGCGACCCAAGTAACTGACCGAAAATACTCACCTCGCGAAGGTGGCGGAACTGGCAGACGCACTAGCTTGAGGTGCTAGCGGGGTAACTCCCATGGAGGTTCAAGTCCTCTCCTTCGCACTGGAATCGTTAGATTCTTTCTTACGGTTTTCGGCTTCCGGTTCGGTTGGTCCCCCGCATTCGCCGACTGACCCCCAATCGCCTCCAATTGGGCGAGCATCGAGCGGGCAGCACGCTCGGACGGTTTGGCGTATTTGGCAGTCGTCGAAGGCTGCCCGACCGCGAACTGAGCGCCGGGCAAATCCACCCGTTGCCTCCAGCAGGTGAGTGACACGGGCCGAGCGAAGGTGGGCGCCTGCGAACCGCTTCGCGGCTGCTTCAGCTAACACCGTCGCAGGCAGCCCTGGCGACCGCTCTCCTTGCTCGCCTGGACAACGTATGTACACTGTACGCATGTCGCGCTTGAGGTTCGAGTGGGGCGAACGGAAGAACCGTTCGAACCAACATAAGCACGGCGTCTCGTTCGAGGACGCGGAGACGGCTTTCCTGGACGAGAATGCGCTTCTGATCGACGACCCCGATCATTCAGACGAGGAACCTCGGTTCGTGCTCCTCGGGTTCAGCAGCGCGTTGCGCCTGCTGGTTGTGTGCCACTGCACGCGAAGTGAAGGTGAGGTCATTCGAATCATATCCGCGCGAAAAGCAGATCGAACTGAGCGGTCCCAATACACGCGAGGGAATCGAAGATGAGGAAGCAATACGATTTTTCCAAGGCGCGCAGGAATCCTTACGCGAAGCGTCTGAAGAGGCCCGTGACGATCCGTTTGGACGAGGCAACACTGGGCTACTTCAAGGAGATGGCTGAACGTGTGGGAATGCCGTACCAGACGCTGATCAACATGTACTTGCGTGATTGCGCTGAGAGCCGGAAAACTCTGCGGTTCCAGTGGCGCAGGCCCGACGACGCTGCGTAGCGCCGCGGGAACAGGTAGCGACGAGCGAGTGATGTAGCCCCCTGTTGAAACCGGACCTCCTTTTGAAGGAGGCGGTCGAGATGAGGTTTCCTTGTTCGGCTAGCTCGGTGATGCGCCCATGCCTGAAGTCGTACGCTGCGAACGTGACTAGCTCCTCCGGCGTCAGAACGCCGTTGTCGGCTTTCTTCAGCTGGTCGCGGTAGTCGTGGCATCCGAAGATCAGCCCGGGTTCAGGGCCACCTTCTCACAGCGGTGAACCTGGAAAATCCAGCTTGAGCTCCCCCGCATTTAGCGCAGTGAAGAACGCGCGGAGCACGTCTTCGTGCTGGTCGCGCGTCAAGTCCGAAGACAGAGCCAGCCACTTATCTCGGTCTTCGGCGCTCCAATGCCCTTGCGTTCGCGCTTCGGTGACGATGGCCATGGCTTGCTCGCCGAGATGGATCTGCTCGCGCGATGGTGCCGGGTCCGGCTGCGCGCGCGAGGGTCCGGGGTCCGGCTGCGGCTGCGCGGGACGGGGCTCGGATTCGGCTTTCTTCCGTGCGAGCTCCTGGCGGAGCATATCTCTCAGCTCGGCCGAGAGACGCGCCGTATCGATCGGCGCCGCGGGCGCCGGCACCGAGCATTCCGTCTGCGCCTGCGAGGACGCCGGAAGCAACGGGGCTCCCGGCTCTCGCTTCACGTTGCGCCCCGCCACGAAACCGCCTGCAGCCAGCGCGAGACCCGCAATCACAATGAAAGGACGCATGGTAGGTGCCCTCCCGCTCATGGGGCTTTCGGTTCCAAGTGCGACCCGTGCGTGACTTGCAGAATCTTGCAAAGCGAACTCGCGTCCCAGGTGAAGTATATCTGACCGTCGGTGCCGACCGCGGCCGCGGCCCGGATCAGCTTCTCGTCGTACGAGTAACAACCAACGGCGACTCCCGCCGCGTTGATCGCGCTGCACCCCATCGACTGGGTGGTTGTACCGGCGCTCGCGGTCACGCTACAGAAAATGTACTCCACCGCGTTGGCGCTGTTTCGAGCGTGGCCGAGGTTTCCATAGGCGTACCCCGAGCCGTCCGCTGCACGAGAGACGGTGGTAGGCACGCTCCCTTTGTATCCAGCCCAAGCCACCGCACTCAGGACCATGCTCACTGCCACAACCGATCCCATCGCAACACGTTTCATCGATTTCCTCCTAGTTTGGTCTTCTCGAACGTCTCGCCCCTGGTCACTGCAGTGATCGTGCCGACCCGCCGCGCCCTGCGCACCGCGTGATTTGCCCTCCGATCGTAGCTGCGGGCAGAGATTCGGCGACCATTGGCCGGCCAAAGACCGGCCAATGGTCGTCGCCCTGCACGGTGCTGCCGGCAGAGCGCGCGCCGGCGTACGTCAAACGAGGCACAGAGCCGTTCGCGTGATTTCGAATGCAGCCTTTTTCGCAGGGGCACTCTCCGAATTCCGTGATTTGAAAAGGCGCGTCCGCCGACGCTGCTGGCCGCCGATTCCCGCGCGGCGGTGTGTCGGATGGACGTGCACAACATCCTGGCCGCCCCGTCCGCCCAACGATAGTGCCGTTCAGTGGCGGGGCGAGGCCCTTCCGCTGCAACAGCGGTTAGCCGGCTTCGTGCAACCGGGAGTCGAGCTGGCGCCGAAACGCTTCCAGGCATGATTGGTCGGTGGGAAAGTAGAACTCGCCGGAGAACGCTCGAGCCGCCACGGACACCGTCACGATGGGGTTTCGCTTATCGTCGACGTCGGACCTCGCTCCGAAGCGAATGAGCGCTTTCTGGCCGGGCAGGCGAGCGAGCTGGAAGTCACCGACGAGAAATTTCGGCGTCAGCTCATCAAGGGGACGAGCTAGCCAGCTACGAATGGTCTCCCGCAGCTCGAGAAGGTCCGCTTCACGCACCCAAATCCCCTGGATCGACAATTCGACTGGGTGCGTGTGCTCGCCATCCCAATGCTGCCCTGCGATGACGACCGAACTTTCGAAACCCGCGTCGGTCGCGTAGCTGGAAGACTCCTCAAGCCCCAAGGTCAGTGCCGACTCACCATCGTTCGATCTGAGCTGCGCAGGCATCTTCCGGTCCCGCCAATGTACCAGGTTTCAGCTGCCGCCGGCCGAGCGAACACGAGGGCGGCGTCTGCTGCAAACCGGAAACCGGAATTAGCCGGCAGGCATCCCCACTTCTTCTGAAGTCGCGCTGGCTCGACACGGGCTAGCCCAATATCAGGCGCGATTTTGCTCCCAATGATCGCGAACGTTGGCCACGACCTCACAATCGCAGAAGCCGCCGTGCGCGCGAAGCCACGTCACGACACTTTCTGATTCATGCCGTTGTTGTTCGAGCCAAGACGCAGTGAAGCGAAGGGAATGGTCGCAGCCTGATCGCTCGATGGCATCCTCGACATGATCGAATAGCGCCGCGAGCTCTGGTCCAGGCAGCGGAAACGCTGCACGCGCAGCGGCTTTCTCGTTCGTACGCCATCGCTTCTTCAGTTCGCGTTGATTCTCGTCCATCCCGGCACCTTCAACAGCGGTCGATTCCCATGTCGTCGTCTGGCCAACGATACTGCCGTTCAGCGGCGGAAGCACGCGCGAGCGAATCGACCGAGGCGTCCCTCCGTCTGCAACGGCGGGTCGGACGGAGTTCTCAGGTGCCGCAGTCAATGCGAACAAAGTACCGAGCTGTGCCGAGCAAGAACGTTCGGTGAGTCGCGGATGCGCGAGGGACACTACCCGGGGGTGGTGTTCCAACCGAAGACGCATCGGGCTCATAAGTAACTCGAAGAATCCAGGTGCCGATGAGAACGCGCTTCTGCCAGCCGTCCCACCCTTTTTGCGCCAAGAAGTCTCCATCCGGCGACCCCAATCGTCGGTGAACTGCTGGCCGAGTGAGGCCGACCACGGATTTGCTCCAAGTCGACGGATAGAAGCTTGCGTTTACTCCCAGCGCCAGAGCAACGACGAGAACTGCGCCGCAGGCGACGATGAATGGCCTTTTCATGTCTGCCCAACGTAACGCTGGGCTTTCCAATTCTGTTTCAGTCGGCGGGCATCCATGACACCTCCAGCGTCGCTCAGCCGTGCCAGTCAGCTACCCCGCTCGCCCCAACGTGCTCGCGAGAGAAGACCGTGCACCTTCTCGAGGGCCGCGAGAGATTCGGCGTTTGCGTCAGCACCAGCCGTTGGATAGACGGTGATACCGAAATAATGTTGCAAGTGGAGGGTGAGCTTCGCGTCCCCGATGACGAGATCCCAGTATCGTTCGTCAAAGCCATCGAGCTTGTCCATTTATGTCCCAGACAGCCCAGTCACCAGGGCTCGTGCAACGATTTCGAAGCGCGACCAGTCGGGTTCGTTCGAAACATGGAGCTGCCGGTGTTCGCGACCGTCCGGCTGCCTGAATAGTCCCCACCGAATCGCCATTCGTGCTGTCCGCATAACTCGTATTCGAAGCGCACACGGGCCGCAAGCCGAGCCGTCGCCCCGTGTGAAAGGCCTACTCAACCATACAGGTGAGCGGTCCGCGAAACGATCCTAGTAAGGCCAGTCCTTCGCTCGTGGGTCAATTGGTGGCGGCTCTGCCCCATTGTTGTGCAGCGGGTAGTTGCAGACCCGGCATTCGAAGCCGACGATTTCCTCGGAGGGATCGTTCTCGTAGACAGGTAGCGTCCGGAAATACGACTTCCCGCACTTCGTACATGGGTTGTGGTCCAGCTCCCGCTCCACGTCGATATCGCATTCTGGGCCCTTGCGATTTGGAAGCATGTTCCATCTCACGCCCAGGATGCGATAGGTGACCGTCCGCTCCCGCTCCAGTAGCAGCACGGTCTCGCCAATGCGTGGCACGTGCGGGCTCTCTAGCGTCGTCGAAAACCAGGCGTGGCACGAGAACCGAATGCTTGGCATCTCCCCAGCACACGGCCGGCCACCAAGCTACAACGAAGCACGAGCCGCTATGTAACGGAGCGGGTTTGTCGAAATTGGCTGCCTTCGCTATGGGGTCGAGCAGCGCGCCAACGATCGCAATGCGCTTGTCACCAATTTAGCCGACGAGTGATCATCGGGTGGGCTCGCACTCGACCATTGAGGCCTGAGCAAGAAAAGAGCTACGCTGAGACGAGATGCCGCCCGCCGCCGGAAACTGGACCGCGGTCATTCTCGTGTTGGTCGTCGGAGTATCACTAGCGAGTGTGCTCACGTTTCTCGTCCTCCGTCGGCTCGTCGCCCGTCTGTGGGCGCTCGCTTCCGCGTTTGTCTTTCGACATTGGCCTAGCGCGATACCGCTCTTCGTGTCTTCCGAAAGCATGCGCTGCTACCTCCGGAGCATTCGGGCTCTGAACAGCGGTCGACCCGAGCAGGCTGTCGAGCTCGCTCGACAACTGGTCGAGCCGGGCTCGAGCTTCAACTGGTTGTGGCTGAACTGCGCCGTGAATGCCATGATTAACGCTGGCAGCTACAAGGAGGCGCTCCGCCTAAAGGCACGCTGGAGCAGTGCCTTTCTCGACCGCGCGCGTCACGAACATCCCGACGGATATCTTCTCGTGCAGGTCAACCTGGCCGAAGCGCTCTACAATTTGGGCAGATTCGGCTGCGCCAGACATCTGCTCGATATGATCACATCCGAGTGCAATGAGCGCGGCTCTAAGCTCGTTCGTGCGGGCCTGATCGTACAGAAGGCCTGGCTTTCAGTGTTGATGGGGGATCCAGCTGCTGCATTGAAGCAAATGGCAACCGTCAAAGAGCGCCACTTGCCGCGTGACTATCGCGCGGAAGTTCATTTCACACGAGCGGCGGCCCTGCGCGACGTCGGACGGCTGCGCGAGGCAAGGATGGCCGCGCAAAGGGGGGCAATCCTTTCGCGGCGAGCATCGAGCAAGCGCAATGCTTGGTTCATTCTCGGAAGTGTGGCTGCCGCGGAAGGTCAACCAGAGCGCGCCATAGAGCTCTTGGAAGCAGGCGCAGCCCATGCTTACCGCGCTCAGGGCGCAGAGGGCCTCCTGTTGCTGGGCGACCAGTACCGCCGAATCGGCCACAACCGAGAGAGCAATCGGGCCTACGCCTGCGCTATTGCCCGTGATCCGCAAGGTTTCGCCGCTCGTCAGGCGAGGCGTAAACTCCAAGAGAAGGACGTCCAACGTCTCGCGGTCGAGCTGCCGCCGCATCCAGCAACCGAGGACTCCAGGCAGCAATAACCGAGTGTGTGGTTAATTCATGAGCGTCGATCAGGCGTCCCCGACGGAGCTCCTCGCCTGTACGAGATTCGGCGCAGCGCTGCGCTCGGCTGGTTCTATCGCGTAACGATCAGCGACAGACTGGGCTTCGACCGCGGCGCGCGTACATCCGGAATCGACTCCGAGCCAACGTCACGCCCGCAGCCGGCCCGGCGTCCCAGCGGAACGGCTGCGGAACTCGCCGCCCTCCGAACCGGGCGGCGAGCGGCTGGCCTGTGTTTCCCAGGACTTTGCGGCAAAATTGGGGCAGGATCCCCCGCGCAATCAAAATGGGGACTTCAGAACGGATGAAGCACGCGGAATTTCGGCAGCTCTTCGAGGTGACTGACGCGGATCTCGAGCTCGTTCGGAGCTACGGCAAGAGCGTCAGCCAATACATCGACGCGTTCATCGAGAAGCTCTACGAGTTCATGCGGCGTGCGCTCGGCGAGCACTTTTCGGTGCATTTCCCCGACGCGAAGACGCTCG
>DASSMT010000345.1:0-33524 GCA_035688655.1 Polyangiaceae bacterium
TGGTCCACCGCGACATCAAGCCGGAGAACGTGCTCGTCGAGCTGCCGAACGAAGGCCAGACCGACGCCGAAGCCGCGCTCGTTGCGCGCATCAAAATCACCGACTTCGGGATCGCCAAGCTGCTCGATGTGCAGGGCGTCACTTCCACGGGCCAAGTGCTCGGTTCGCCGGCACACATGGCGCCCGAGCAAATCGAGGGTGGGGACGTGAACGCCAGCGCGGACGTCTTCGGCCTGGGCGTGCTGCTGTACGAGGCGCTGGTCGGGAAGCTGCCCTTCGACGGCAAGAATCCGGCACAAGTCCTGCGCCGCGTGCTCGACGGAACCTTCACGCCGGCCGATCGCGCGCAGCCCACGATCGGCGCGGGTCTGTCGCGGATCGTCGACCGCGCCTTGGCACGCGATGCAAGCGAGCGCTTCCAAAGCGCGCGGCTGATGGCCGACGCGCTGAAGGAAGAGCTCACGCAGCTCGGGTTCAACGATTGGCGCCGTGAGATCTGGGCATTTTTGCGTGATGCCGCGAGCTACCAAGCAGAATACGAGCCGCGGGTGGTCGCTGAATTGTGCAAGCGCGCCAATGCCGCTCGCGCCGCGCGAGACTTCGTGGGCGCCGCCGCGGCTTTCAATCGCGCGCTGGCGTTCCGGCCCGACGATCCGGAATTGCTGCGGCAGGTCGCGCAAATTGCTCGCGGTGAACGCATGCGGCGTGTCGCGCGCCGCGGCGCGCTCGGGCTGCTCGCGGTTTTCGTCATCGGGGGCATCGCCGTGGCACTGGGGGCTTGGTTGCGCGCGCGGCCGGAGCCCGCGCCGATCGCCGACAATTCTGAGCCCCGCCCGAGCGCGGACGCGCGCCTGCCCGCGCCGAGTGCCTCGACCATGACGAACGCGCTGCCTGCCAGCGCCGAACCGCGGCGGCCGCCACCGGAGGTCGCGCGTCGCCCGGGGCACCTCGCGCCGCCGCGTCAGAGCGCCTCGGCCGCGGCGACCGAATTGGCGACCGTGCGCGTTTTGGTGGACGGGCCGAAGAACGCGACCGTGAAAGTGGACGGACAAGAGATTGTCTGGTTCGGGCCACCACACGAGCTCAGCGTCGGCCCGCACACCTTCCAATTCGTGCCGCCGAACGAAGAGTGCTGCGTTGCCCCGCAGACCATGACGGTCAACGTGACCCGGCCGAGCAACCCGGGCGAAGTGCAGACCGTGCGCGGGACGATCGAGTTCAAACCCGCGCTGATCGAGTTTCAAGGCATGCCCGGGACCACCGTCAGCTGCGGGGAGCTCGGCTCATTCAACGTCCCCGGCCAGCAGAAAATCCGCATGACCACGGCAGCCTTGCACGCCCATTGCACGCTCTTATCTCCGCCTACCAGCGGCCTTCCCCCGAAAGAATTTGACCTGACGCTCAGCCCCGGTCGACTCTTCACCATCCCCGGGCCATAACTTGCCGGCTCGGGGGGTCCCGGATGAGTCTGTCACGTTTCTGTTCGAGCCTCGCTGTGGTGGGGATGGTGCTCTTTGCGTCGCCGCTCTGCGCGCAATCCGCGCCCCGCGGACCAATCGTCTCGGAAGCGCCGCGCTTGAACGATACCGCTGAGCTGGCGCGCGTGGTCAGCCTGTACGAGGCCGGCAAGTATGGGGAATGCGCCGACTCGTTGCATCTGCTGCTGGCCAGCGACAGCGCCCACCCGTTCCGCGACCCGGCCGTCATCGAGAGCGCGCGCCTGTACCACGCGGCGTGTCTGATCGGCAGCGGCCAGCCACAGGCGGCGGACGAACCATTGCGCGCGGCGATCCGCCAGAACCCGCAGATGAAGCCGCCCGACAGCTTGGTCTTCCCGCCACCGGTGATCGATCGCTTCTTGCGCGTGCGCGAGACGATGTTCGACGTCATTCGCAAGGCCGAAGACGAGCGCGTGAAGCGAGCGCAAGAGCAGGCGGCTCGACAAGAAGCGCGCGCCAAGAGAGAGCGCGAGCGCGTTGCCGGTCTCGAGCGCCTCGCGCAAGAAGAGACGCAAATCACGCCCCACTCGCGCTGGCTCGCGCTCGTGCCCTTCGGCGTGGGTCAGTTCCAGAACGAAGACAAGCCGCTCGGATATGTGTTCCTCACCAGCGAAGTCTTGCTGGCCGCCACCACCTTGACCGCACTCGGCGTGGAAACTCACTTGGTGCTCGCTACCAGCGAGCTCGACAAACCCGACCCCAGCAACAATACGCGCAACCAGAATTGGAAGACCGCGCTCGAGTACTCGTCTTACGCGTGGCTCGGCGTGTCGCTGATCGGCATCATCGAGGCCCAGATCTCGTTCGTGCCCGAGCAGCGCACGATTCGCAAACGCCCGCTGCCGCCCGAGCTTCGCCCCGAAACCTCGTCCCTGCGCCTGCGCCCGAATGCCGAGCCCGTTCCGGGCGGCGCCGTGTTCGGCCTGCGCGGCACGTTCTAGTCTTTGCCCCCCGCAGAATCTTGATGGTCACGCGTCCCATCGCGACCGTCCCAGCCTTCGGCGTCGGCGGCTAAAAAATCTGGGAGCCGTCGCGGGTCGGGAACAACGCGACCGTTCGAGGTGCGACGCTGGATTGCGAGCGCCCCTTTCTTTCCGGCACTGGGCTCAGCCGCGTTTTTCGATCGCGGCGACGTAAAAGCCGGCGAAGACGCGCAGGGGCGAGTCGCACAGGGCGCGTTCGGCGGCGCGGAAGAAGCGCCGGCCGAAGGCGGTTTTCATGGCTTTTGCCGTGGGTGTCACGATGCGCACGCCGCGCGCGCCGACGAGCCAGGTGCCCGCCGGCAGCAACTTCCGCAGACCGAAGGGAGAGTCGAAGCGGGTGTAGACATGGCTCTCGTTGGCGCTGGCTGCGACTCGCCCAGCGGGCCCGAAGCGCTTGAGCAGCGCGCGCAAGCTGTACGGGTTGTAGAACTCTGCCAGCATCATGCCACCCGGACGGGTGACTCGCGCCATCTCTTTCAGGGCCAGCTCGATCTCCGGAACGTGCGCCAAGACCTTGAACGAACAGGTCACGTCGAAACGATTGTCTTCGAACGGCAGGGCGGTGGCAGAACCGAGCACGACATCGAGCCCGCGCGCCTGCGCCTTCGCCAGCATGCCAGGAGAGAGATCCACCCCGCGAGCCGAGCGGGCAAACTTGGCGATGCGAGAGAGCACGAGTCCTGTGCCACAACCCACCTCCAAGACATCGCGGCCGGCGCCGTAGCGTTTGACGTATTCCGACTCGAGTTCGTCCAATAGCTCGTGGTAACCGCCTGGATCGTTGTCGCCACGGTGGTCTTCATAGCCGACAGAAAAGGCGTCGTAGTAGGCGCGATTGGCGTCGTGTGTCCCGGAGCTATCCATGCCGCCGCGAACCTGTCCCGTAAATCGCGCGAATGCAAGGAAAGAGCGGGTCTCGGTCTCAGCCGTCGTGCTCGGTGTCGTCCGAGCTGGCTTCGTCTTCGGGCGAAATGGGCACGCTCAGCTCCTCGAGCGCGCCTTTGGCCAGGGCCGCTGCGTCTTCGGCCTGGCCGCTGACGAAGCCGCAATTTTTGCAGATCCTGAGCTCGTGGATGCCGAGTGCGGGTAGGGACGCGCCGAGCTCTGCATCGTGCGCGATCAAGAAGAGATTCTCGCCGCAAACGCTGCAGCCGCCGTCGATGGAGTGCAGGCTGCGCCGCGCATCGTCTGGGCCGGGCGCGGCCCTCAGCAGGCCCAGGAGCGCTTCGGCGATCCGGCTGAGCTCAGCCCGTTCGATGCGACGCAAGCGACTGCGCATGACGTAGCCGATGATCACGAGCAGCGACGCCAGCGCTGCCAAGCCGTGAAACCAACGCGACACGAGTAGATTGGACAGCACGGCGAAGGCCATCGCCCCGATCAGCACGGTGAGCACGATCAGATCCCGGGCGCGCCCGCTCTCCGCCCGTCGAGCCAGCGCTTGCTCGATCTCCTGTTGCCCCTGCTTCAAATCGAGCGCCGCATCCGGGGTGTAGGGCGGTTCACCGGTCAGCTCGATCATTTCGCGCGCCGAGCGCGCCAGCGCGGGAGCGGTTCCTGTGTTGCAGAAGGCCAGCGCGCGCGAGCGATCCGCCATGCCCAAGAGGCGCACGAGCTCGGTGGCCCATTTGGGCAAGCTCTGGATCTCGCTCACGATCAGCAAGGTGCGGATGAGCAGCGCCAAGACGCCGAGCGCTGCGACGGCCTCGAGGGTTGGAAATTCGTCGGGCATGGCCGGTGTACGTTTTCTAGTCCCGGGGCCGACAAAACTCGCACACAAATTTCGGCTGGGGCGCTTTGGTCGCTGTTTCCGCGCTCGGCCGCGCGTATGCCCACGCGCTGCCTGTGTCACGGTTTCCCGGCCTCTTCCCGCGCTCTTCCCGCGCTCTTCCCGCGCTCTTCCCGCGCTCGGAGTTGTAGTAGCGTCGTGCAACGTGACGCGCAGCGCCCCCGCACCGCTGGTCATCGGCGTGACCGAATACGTCGACATTCCGGCGTGGCGCATATTGCGACTGCGCGCGAAGATCGACACGGGTGCGCGCAGCAGCGCGCTCCACGTCGAAAACATTCGCGAGCTCGCCGCGGGGCGCGTGCGCTTCGACGTGCGCCTCAGCCGCAGCGAGAGCGAGCGCCGGGTCCGAGTGACGGCGCGCATTGCTCGGCGCGGCCAGGTCAAACCTTCGAGCGGCGAGCCGGAGGAGCGCATCTTCGTGGCCGTGAAGGTCCGCATCGGCCCGATAGAGAGAGAGATCGAGCTCAGCTTGGTCGATCGGGGGCGGATGATCTTTCGCATGCTGATTGGTCGTCGCGCGCTGGCCCATGCCTTCCTGGTCGATCCTGGCCGCCGCTACTTGCTGCAGCAGCCGGGCAGCCCGCCTCAGGCCCTGCCCAGAGCCAAGCCCAAAGCCGCGCCCGCGCGGGCTGAAAAGGTCGCGCCCGCCGCTGCTGCGCGCGGGCGAGCGCGGCTCGGATCATGAGCCTGCGCGTCGCGATCTTGTCGTGCAACGCACAGGCCTACAGCACGCGCCGGCTGCGTGAAGCCTGCGAAAGGCGCGGACATCACGTGAAGGTGCTGCACACGTTGCGCTTCAGCCTGCTCGTCGAGTCGGGCAAACCTGCGTTGTTCTTTCGCAATCGCAAGCTGACTCGCTACGACGCGGTGATTCCGCGTATCGGTGCTTCGATCAGCTCGTTCGGTACGGCGGTCGTGCGTCAATTCGAACAGATGGGGGTCTTCTCACTCAATTCGTCTTCCGCGATCAGCGCCGCGCGCGACAAGCTGCGCTCGATCCAGCTCTTGAGCCGGCACGAGGTGGGGATCCCGCCAACCGCGTTCGCGCGCGACCGCAACGGCTTTCAGCAGGCAATCGAATCGGTCGGCGGAGCTCCAGTCGTGATCAAGTTGCTGGAGGGGGCGCAGGGGATCGGCGTGCTCTTGGCAGAGACCGCGAAGCAGGCCGAGTCCATCATCGAGACCTTGCACAGCACGCGCAAGGACGTGGTGATTCAGCGTTTCGTGAGCGAGAGCCGAGGCCGGGACATTCGCGCTTTCGTGGTCGGCGACCGCGTCGTGGCTGCGATCAGCCGGCAGGCGGCGGGTGACGAGTTCCGAGCCAATTTGCACCGCGGCGGGCGCGCCAGCAAAATCGAGATCGATCCGGCCTTCGAACGCACGGCGATCGTTGCCGCGCAGGTCATGGGGCTGCACGTCGCCGGCGTCGACATGGTCGAAGGTCCGGACGGCCCGCAGGTGCTGGAGGTGAACTCCTCGCCCGGGCTCGAAGGCATCGAGGCAGCGACAGGCATCGATGTGGCCTCGGCCATCGTCGAACAACTCGAACAACGCGTGGCATTTCCTGATTTCGATCTGCGCCAGCGATTGACGTTGAAGAGCGGCTACGGCGTGGTCGAATTCCGGGTTCCGAGCGGCTCGGAGTTCGCGGAGCGGGCCCTATCCGAGCTCTCCTTCAGTGAGCGGGAGGTGCGCGTCTTGAGCATTACGCGCGACAGCTCGGTTCTGCCGAACCCGCGCGGAACGGAGGTGTTGCGCGCCGGGGACGTACTGCTCTGCTTCGGCAGTTACGCCACGCTGGCGGCTTTGTTGCCGCGCCATTCGCCGGCACTTTGATCGGCGCTACACTCGGGCGGCGATGCGCCCCGGTGATCATCCCGAGTTCTTTCGCCTGCCCCCGCCCGCGGGTCGCTCCCGCGAGAGCTCGATCGTGCTCGATGCGCGCGGGCACTTTCACCACGAGGGTCAGCTCGTGCAGCACCCGGGTATGGCCCGCGCCTTTTCCTCCTGGATCGATCGGCACCCGGACGATGGCCGCTACATTTTGAACAACGGCTACGATTGGAGCTATTTCCAGGTCGAAGACGCGCCATTTTTCGTGCTCGGGGTGCGGCAGGGGGACGGGCTCCTGGAGCTCACGCTCTCGGACGGGAGCGTGAGTCCCCTCGACCCGGCTAGCCTGAAAGTCGGGTCGGGCGACGCGCTGTACACCACGGTCAAAAGCGGCAAATTTCAAGCGCGCTTCACGCCAGCGGCGCAGAACGCGCTTGCGCCCTGGCTGGTGACCGCCGAAAACGGCGAGATTTTGTTGGAAATCGCGGGTCGTCGTCATCCGCTCGGAAATTCTAGCGAGGGCTCGTGATAGAAGGCCCCGGAGATGAGAGTCCTAGCAGCGGATCGGCTTTCCGAGTCGAGCCTCGACGAAATGCGAGCCTTGGGTGTCGAGGTGATTTATGACCCCGACCTCGATGCTGAAGAGCTGGTCCATGTGCTCGACGGCGTGAACGTGTTGATCGTGCGCGGCACGGTCGTGAACAAAGCCGCGATCGACGCGGGCAAAGCGTTGAATCTGATCATCCGTGCCGGTGCCGGGGTCAGCAACATCGACGTATCCACCGCCAGTGAGCGCGGGATCTACGTCGCCAATTGTCCGGGCAAGAACGCGTCAGCCGTCGCCGAGCTCACGCTCACGCTGATCGGCTGCCTCGATCGCCGAGTGCCGGACGGCGTCGCCAGCTTGCGCAGCGGCAAATGGGAGAAGCATGAGTTTGCCCGCGCGGTCGGCCTGAACGGTCGGAAAATCGGCGTCCTGGGCACGGGCCATGTGGGGCGCGCCGTGATCAAGCTGGCCCAAGCCTACGGCATGCAGCCCTACGCGTGGGCGCGCTCACTGTCTGCTTCGAAGGCCGCGGAGCTCGCTGTCACGCGCGCAGCGAGCCCCGAAGATTTGGCTCGTTCCGTCGATATCTTCAGCGTTCACCTTGAGCTCGGCGAGCGCACTCGCGGCATCGTCGATCGCAAGGTCATCGCTGCACTGCCCGATCGCGCGATGTTCGTGAACACCGCTCGCGCCGAGCTCGTCGACTACGACGCGCTCCTGGAAGCGATTCCGAAGAAAGGGCTGCGCGTGGGGCTCGATGTCTTGCCCAACGAACCGGATACGCGCGAGGGCAGCTACTCGCATCCGATCTTGAGCAGCGGCTTGGTCTACGCCACGCCGCACATCGGCGCTTCCACGGACGAAGCGCAGATCGCCATCGCCAACGAGACCGTGCGCATCTTGCGGGGCTTTCTGACCAAGGGTGAGGTGCTCAACGTCGTGAACATCAGCGCCAGCTCATGGGCGCGTTACCAGCTGGTCGTCCGTCACGTAGACAAGGTAGGAGCTCTCGCCAACGTGCTCGGGGTGCTCAAGCGCCACGGGATCAATGTTCAGGAGCTGGACAACACCGTGTTCGAGGGGGGCCGGGCGGCGTGCGCCAAGATCCGGCTGGCTTCTCGGCCGTCCGACGCATCCCTGCAAGAAATCATGGCTTTCGATGGCGAAGTGCTGCATGTGGACCTCGTCACTTTGCCCAACCTCGCCTGAGCACGGTTTTTCGGGTCCAGCAAAATTAGCCAATGATTTCCGTCGCTTAGGCCCACTCGTGGGCGCTTGCGGGTGGCGGCGCTGTCGGCTAGAATGCGCCGCGACAACTTGGGTGGTTCCCAGCGGACCCGCTCTACTCAGAGGGTCCGTTTTTTTTCATTTTCTGTCTCCAGCGCATGAACGTTTCGTACGAAAAAATTCCCGGCATCGATCGAGAGAAGCTGCACGCTGCGGTCGGTCCTGTGCTCGCGGCGCACGGCGTCGAGTGCGTGGAGTGTATTTGGCGAACGGATCGCAGCGGTTGGGTGCTCGAGATCAGCATCGAGCGTAGCGAGCGTGACCAAAGCAACCAGCCTGCGGGTTCGGGCCAGGCCGGCTACGGTGTCACGATCGATCTGTGCGCGGACATCTCACGCGATCTGTCGGCCGCGCTCGATGTCGCAGATTGTATTCCGCACCGCTATACGTTGGAGGTGGGGTCGCCCGGTGTCGAACGCGCGCTGTACGTGCGTCGTGACTACGAGCGCTTTGCCGGCCAAGCCGCGCGCCTCAAGCTGAGCGCGCCACACGCGGGACAAGCAGTCATTTTCGGCACGCTGCGCGGTCTCGACGAACGCGGCGCGGTGCTGGTCGAAACGGAGCAAGGCGAGCTTGCGGCTCTCGATTTCGAAACGATTCAGAGTGCTCGCATCCTCTTCGAGTGGAAGAAGGGTACGGGCGCTCGCGCCTCGGCAAGGCGGTCCGAGCAGCGCACGTCAGACAAGCCCAAGAAGGCCCAATCGCCACAACGGAGCAGGTGACAGATGGCAGCGCAGGCAGCAGCAGCAGGCCTAGGCATGGACCTAGGCACGATCGTCGAGCAGGTCGCCCAGGAGAAGGGCATCGACAAGAAGGTGCTCATCGAGACGATGGAGGCGGCCATCTTGAAGGCAGCACAGGCTGCGTTCGGTCCGACCCGTGAGCTCGAAGCTCGCTTCAACGAAGAGAGCGGCAACATCGACCTCTTCCAGTACATGACCGTCGTCGAAGAGGTGGCGCAGCCGGAGCGCGAGATCGCCCTCGACGTCGCGGTCAAGCACGGTCTCGAAGCGGAGATCGGCGAAGAGCTGGGCTTCCAGGTGTTCTGGCACCCGCGTGACGCCGAGCGCGCTCGCCAGCAGGACAAAGAGTTCGGCGCCGTGCTGGACATGAAGCAAGCGCGCAGCACGTTCGGTCGCATCGCCGCGCAAACGGCCAAGCAAGTGCTGCTGCAACGGGTGCGCGACGCCGAGCGTGACATCATCTTCAACGAGTACCGAGATCGCCAGGGGCAGCTGATCCGCGGCATCGTCCGGCGTTTCGAGAAGGGCCACAACATCGTGGTCGACCTGGGCAAGACCGAGGGCGTGCTGCCGGCGCGTGAGCAGACCCCGCGCGAGACCTACCGTCCGGGCGATCGCATCGTGGCCTTCGTGAAGAACATCGACCGCGAATCGCGCGGCCCGATGATCATCCTGAGCCGCAGCCAGCCCAACCTAGTGGAGAAGCTGTTCGAGGCCGAGGTCCCGGAGATCTACGAGGGCATCGTCAAGATCGTGGGCGTCGCCCGCGAGCCCGGCTCGCGCAGCAAGATCGCGGTCACCACGCGCGATTCGGACGTGGATCCGGTCGGCGCTTGCGTCGGTATCAAGGGCTCCCGCGTGCAGGCAGTCGTGCAAGAGTTGCGCGGCGAAAAGATCGACATCGTGCCGTTCGATCGCGATCCGGCTCGTTACATCATCAACGCAATTCAGCCTGCGGAGGTGAACAAGGTGATCGTGGACGAAGCCGACCACCGCATGGAGCTCGTGGTCCCAGACGAGAAGCTGTCGCTCGCGATCGGCCGCAAGGGCCAGAACGTGCGCCTGGCCTCGCAGCTCACCGGCTGGAAGCTCGACATCATCAGCGAGAGCAAGTTCAAGCAGATGGAGGACGAGGCGCTGGTCGTGCTCAAGGAGATCGACGGCGTGGACGAAGAGCTGGCCAAGGCCATGTACCGGCTCGGGTTCCGCGCTTTGGAGGAGATCGCCGAAGCCGCCATCGAGGAACTCGTGACGATCGAAGGCGTGACCTCGGAGGAGCGGGCTCAAGAGCTCAAAGCCGCCGCCGAGCGCACCATGGAGCGCCTGCGTCGCGAGCGCATTCACCGTGCCTCGTCGCAGATTGAGCCGCTGTCCGAGCGCGACAAGTTGCGCTTCGTGCCGGGCGTCGGTACCCGTACCGTTCAGCTCTTGGAAGAGGCCGGCTACCGCACCGTCCAGGATCTGGCCCGTGAAGACGCCGACCGCTTGGCCATTCGCACCGGCCTGGGGATCAAGAAGGCGCGCCAGATTCAGGTCGGCGCGAGCCACTTCTTGAGCACCGAAGCTCGCGAAATCGACGAAGCGCGTCGTCATGCGACGGCCGCCGCCGCGGCCCACCAACCCACCACCTCGGGAGAAGCCTGAAAGGCGTGAAAGGCGAGATGCTCCGCACCTGTGCTGGCTGTCGAGAAGTCGGAGATCCGCATCTCCAGTCTCTCGTGCGCGTCGTGCTTGGCCCGTCGGGCGAAGTCGTCCCGGATTTGTCCGGCAGCGGGTTCACCTCTTCGGGTGTCACGAAGCGTGTCGGTCGTGGCGCGTGGGTTCACCCGCGCGCTGCGTGTCTGGCCAAGGCCTTGCCACGGGGTTTCTCGAAGAGCATGAAGAGCGCGGTCAGCACCAGCGTGGCGGAGTTTTCCGCGGCGCTGCGTGCCCAAGCCGAACGGCGAGCCTACTCGCTGATTGGCTCCGCTTTTCGGGCACGCAAGGCGGCGGCGGGTTCGACCGCCGTGCGCGACGCCCACGCAGCCGGGCTGGTCTTGCTCGTGCTGGTTGCCTGTGATGCCCGCGCCGCGGCCGAGACCCCCTGGGTGGATGCCCTGGTGAAATGCGGCAAGGCACGCGCCTTCGGCTCCAAAGAGCTGCTCGGTCGTGCCATCGGACGCCCGGACACGGGCGTGATTGCGATTTTGGACGAAGGAATTACTACTGCGCTCGTGCACACGCTGGATGTTGCAGAGCTCGGTCCCGTGAGCGCGCCTGTGCTGAGCGCCGCGAGCCCGGTGTCGGAGGTTGGATGAGCATCAAGCTGCGTGTTTATGAGGTGGCTAAGGATCTGGGCATGGAAAATAAGGCTCTGGTGGCCTTGCTCCAAGCTGCGGGCGTGCCCGACGTGAAGAATCACATGAGTGCAGTTTCGCCAGAAGGCGTAGAGCGCGTGAAGCGCCATTTGGAAAAGCAAAAGCAGCCGAGCGTCGTGGAAGAACGTATCCGTCCAACCGTAGTCAAACGTCGCGCGGTCGTGCGCGAGCAGGCCGCTGCCTCGCAGCCGGAGCCCGTGGCGCCCGCGCCAGCGCCGGCAGCGCGTGAAGAGCTGCAGCGCGCTCCGCAACGCCACCACGAAGAACCCGCGCGTCCGGCGTTCGTCGCTCCCTCCGAGCCCGCGCCGGTCGCGCACGTTCGCGAACGCGAGATCGAGCCGCCAGCGCCCGTCGCACCCGCGCCGGTGGCGGCAGAGCCCGTGGTGGAAGTGGCTCCCGTCGCCAGCGCCCCGCACGCTCCCCCCGCGTCGCCGCCTCCACCTGCACCGGTGGCGACGGCTCCCAGCGCGCCGGTCGTGCACGAGGTCGAGGCACCGCCTCCTGCGCCAGCGCCGGTCGCTCCTGCCGTGGCCGCGACGCCTGCGCACACACCGCCACCCAGTGCAGCGCCGGTGGCCGCCGCACCGGTGGCGGCAGCGCCTCCACCTTCGGCGCCCGCCCCCGCTGCTCCACTGCCTGCTCCGCAGACGCCGGCGGCCGAGTCGTCGCGTGCCGCCGCGCCGCCCCCGCGCGCCCCCGCTGCTCCGCCTTCAGTTCAGGTTGCGGCTTCCGGCAGCGCCAATCTGAGTGGAGCGTCCTCCGTGGCGCGCACCGCTGCAGCCCCCAAGACCGGCATCGACGTTTGGGAAGGCCGTCCGGGTGTGCCGATGCCGGCGCAGGTGCCGCGCGGTCCCATGCCGCGACGCGTGCAATACGACGCCAAGGCTCCCGGTGCTGCTCAGGGACGCCCGCCTGCTGGTGGGGGTCGACCGCAGATGGGCGGCCCGGGCAACAACCGCGGCCCACAAGGCCGTGGCGGCATGCGCCCGCGCGGCATCGGCTCGATGCCCAAGGGCAAAGTCACCGGCTCGGTCGTGACGCAAGAGCGCTCTGCGCACAAAAAGATCGTGCGTATCGAGGAGTCGATCGGTTTGCAAGGCTTGGCCGCGAAGATCGGCGCCAAGGCCACCGAAGTGCTGATGAAGTTGATGCGCCTCGGCATGACTGGCGTGAACATCAACAGCACGCTCGACGCCGACACCGCCAAGATCGTAGCCAACGAGTTCGGCTGGGAAGTCGAAGACATTGCCGTCAGCGAAGAAGCCGCCTTGGTCGCGGCGCAAGGCACCGAGCCGGATGATTCCGGCGAGCGCGTCACGCGTCCCCCCGTCGTGACCATCATGGGCCACGTCGACCACGGAAAGACCAGCTTGCTCGACCAAATCCGGAAGACCAACGTGGTCTCCGGTGAAGCCGGCGGCATCACGCAACACATCGGCGCGTACTCGGTGACAACCGCGCACGGCCCGGTGACGTTCCTCGACACGCCCGGCCACGAAGCATTCACCGCGATGCGCATGCGCGGCGCGCAAACCACGGATCTCGTGGTGCTGGTCGTGGCCGCCGACGACGGCGTGATGCCGCAAACGCGTGAAGCCATCAACCACGCGAAAGCAGCCAAGGTGCCGATCGTCGTCGCCATCAACAAGAGCGACAAGCCGGACGCCGATCCGGAGCGCGTCAAGCGTCAGCTGGCCGAGCTTTCGTTGGTGCCCGAAGAATGGGGCGGCGACACGCTGTATCAGAACGTCTCGGCGCTCACTCGTGCCGGTGTCGATCAGCTGCTCGAGACCATCGCGCTCCAGGCAGAAGTGCTGGATCTGCGCGCCAACCCGAACAAGCCGATGACCGGTACCGTGATCGAGGCAGAGCTCGACCGCGGTCGTGGTCCGGTCGCTACCGTGCTGGTCACGGACGGCACGCTGAATCGCGGCGACGTGCTCTTGGCGGGCGGTGCGTACGGCAAGGTTCGCGCCATGCACGACTCGTCGGGCCGTTCGCTGGAGACCGCCGGTCCCTCGACTCCCGTGTTGATCATCGGTCTCAACGACGTGCCGAGCGCCGGCGATCCGGTGCACGTCGTCAAAGACATGAAGAAGGCGCAGGAGATCGCCGACACGCGCAAGACGAAAGAGCGCCGAAGTCTCGCGCCGTCCACTGGTCAGCGCGCGATGTCTTTGGAAGAGCTCGCCAAAGCCATGCAAGAGGACGATCAGCTGGAGCTGAAGCTGATCATCAAGGCGGACGTGCAAGGCTCGGTCGAAGCCGTGGAAGACGCGCTGGTTCGCCTCAGCACCGAAAAGGTGAAGGTCAGCGTGGTGCACGCAGGTGCCGGCGCGATCACCGAGGGCGACGTCAATCTGGCGGTCGCGGCTGGCGCAATCATCATCGGCTTCAACGTGCGGCCTGCGGGCAAGGCGGCCGGCCTCGCTCAAAAGGAGAACGTGGAGATCCGCCAGTACAGCATCATCTACAACGTGGTGGATGAAGTGAAGATGGCGATGGAGGGCTTGCTCAAGCCCACCCAGGTCGAGCGCAACATCGGCAAAGCCGAGGTTCGCCAGGTCTTCAAGCTCAGCAAGGCGGGCATGGTCGCCGGTTGCATGGTGGTCGAGGGCATGGTCAAGCGCGCGGGCGGCGTCCGCCTGGTGCGCGATGGCGCCACCATCTGGCAAGGCAAGATGAGCAGCCTCAAGCGCTTCAAGGACGACGTTCGCGACGTCAAAGAGGGCTTCGATTGCGGTATCGCGCTCGAAGGCTTCAACGAAGTTGCGGTCGGCGACATCATCGAGGCGTTCGAGGTCGAACAGGTCAAGCAAACACTGTGAGCTCGGCTTGCCGAGCCTTTGAGCCAGAGCAATGTTCGTGGGTGTGGCTCGCATCGTCCTGCAAATCCCCGGCGCGCGCTCGCTCAAGGATCGTCGGCGCGTGGTCAAAGGCTTGAAGGATCGCGTGCGCGCCAAACTGCCCGTCTCGATCGCCGAGATCGGCGACCTCGAGCGTTGGCAAGTGGCCACCGTGGGCGTCAGCGTGGTCTCGAACGAGGCGGCACGCTGCTCGGATGTGCTCTCGCACGTGGCCTCCTTGGCCGGCGGCGCGCACGACGCGCTGGTGGCAGACGTGGCGACCGAGATCGTCTCGTTCGGGGACGGCGGCAGCGGGATCCGTGGTGGCATCGAGCAAGCACTCGATCGCGGCGCATTCTCGGACGGCGGCTTCGATTTTCCAGCGGGAGACGAGGAATGACGACGGACGGACGCAGAGGCAAGCGCGTCGCCGAGCTATTGCGCGCGCACCTGGCCGAGTTGCTGCGACGTGAAGTGGACGACCCGCGTCTCGCGGCGCTGGTCATCACCAGCGTGGAAGTGACCGACGACCTGATGTCGGCGCGTATCGGCGTTCGGCTGCTGATCGGCGACGAAGACCCCAAGGCTCGTACTGTCGTGATGAAGAGCCTGGCCAAAGGGGCCGGCCGATTGCGGCGCTTGATCGCACCGCGACTGGAATTGCGGCGCTCGCCGGAATTGCGCTTTCATTACGATGCGGGCCACGACGCATCGCGCCGCGTCGAGCAACTGTTGCACGAGATCCAGGCCGAGGATCGCGCGAAAGGCGCGCGCGGCGAGAGCGACGAGAGCGGCGAGAAGGAGTAATCGCGAGCGCGCCGTACGAGGGAGGAGCCGCACTGTAGCGGCAGCCATCGCGCCTCGTGGTTGAACTCACTCGTCGCTCGAAGTACCTTGGGCGATCGTGAGCAGTAGTCGATTTGCGGTTTTTGGCCTGTGCCTCGCGTTCGCAGCGTGCGGTGAAAAGTTCGTCGCCAGCGAGGGTGGAGGAAGCGGAGGCTCGGCCAATGCGGGTCACGCGGGCGACTCGAGTGCGGGCGTCGCAGCCTCGCCCGGTGGCAGCAACCAAAGCAGTGCCGGAGCCGCCGATGCCGGCGACGGCGGCGACCTGAATGGGGAAGGGGGCACGCCGAACGGCGGAGGCGGCGCACATCAAGACGGCGGCGCCGGCGGACCGCTCGGCAAGGCCGGCGGGAGCAACGCTGGCGGCGCGGGCGCAGGCGGCGCACTGCTCGAACCGAGCCTGCCGCAGGCGGGCCTGCTCGTTTGGCTGCGCGCCGACCTCGGCGTTCAGCAGAATCAAGGTCGTGTCCAGGCGTGGCAAGATCAATCCGGTAACCAAGCGAACGCCATTCAGGCCACCGTGAGCGCGCGCCCGAAGTATCTCGCCAGCGGCTTCAACGGCAAACCCACGCTCGAATTCGATGGTCAGGGACAGTTCTTGAAGTTCGCGGAGGGCTTTGCAGACTTCAGCAACGGGTTGACTGGCCTGATCGTGGCGAAGCCGACCAAGTCCGACTGCGACATCATGGTCGAATTCTCGAACGGCTCCGAGATCGACGACATTGCCTTCGGAGCGGCCCAAGACCAGTGGATGTACGAGGTCTCCACGTCGAACTTGGAAACGGGCAGCGTCGATCGCGACCTCTTCGCGCTGTATACCGTCATTCATCGCCAATCGGGGACGAGCGACCTTCGCATCAATGGCAGCGCGCTCTCCACGACCGAAATGCCCTTGCCGATCGTGCCAGAATCGCAGCTTCGGCTGAACAACTTCGTTGGCCACTCCCTGTACGGCGGGGAGTGCGCGTATTTCCAGGGCCAAATCTCCGAGATTATCCTGTACTCACGCGCGCTCACGAACGTCGAACTGATCGCGATCGAGAAATACATGGACGCGCATTGGGCACTGAGCACGCAGGGCGCGCCACTGCCCTGACCGTTCAGGCTTGGTTTGGGGGCGATCGACGCGATTCGTGACACCCCAAGCGGTGCGAGCCAGCATCGCACCTAGGAGTGCGCGCCGTTCCCACGCGGGGCAGCTCCCTCACGATCGCCCGATCAGCAATGGGGCCGGCACTTGGAGACGGAGCGGCCGCTCAGGGCCGCTCCCCAGTGCAGAGTGGGCGATTACTTGCCCTGCTCGGTGATCATCAGCTGAACGCGTCGGTTTCTGGCGCGGTTTGGCTCGGTGGTATTGGGCACGAGCGGCTTTTCTTGGCCGTAGCCCTTGGCGGTCAAGCGCGAGGCATCCACGCCGTGCGAGGCAATGGCATCCACGACCGCTTGCGCGCGCGCTTGGCTGAGCCGAAGGTTGTAGGCCGCCGCGCCCGTGTCGTCCGTGTGGCCTTGCACTTCCACGTTCTTGATGTCCGTGCGCTTGCTGAGCACGTCCGCGAGCTCTTCGATGATGGCCTGCGAGTCCGGCAAAATCTCGGCAGAGTCGTGTTGGAAGTGAACCTGCTTCTTGATCTTGATCTCTTTGCCCGCGACGACGACGTTGGGTTGGGTGGGGCGCTTGTTGAGCAGCATGCGCGCTTGGGATTCTTCACGCGCACGCACGTTTACCTCTGCCACGGCCGTGAAGTAGCCGGGGGCGTCGACCGAGAACTTGAGCGGACCCGGCGGCACGTTTTCGAAGCGGAACGCGCCGTTCGCGTCGGCCTTGAGGTCCAGCTTGCGATTCAGGCGATCGGTGACCTCGATATGTGCGCCGTCGACCGGTTGATTGGTCTCCGGATCGGTGACCGAGCCGAGCACCGTGCCGACCTTGGGCAACGCTTCGAGCTCGCACTGCACCTTCACGACGGTCGAGCCGGTCGAGCCGGTCGAGCTCGTCGCCGGCGGCGGCGTGCCGCCCGCAGGCGCTTGAACCGCGGCGGCTCCGGGCTCGCCGGGAGCAGCGACCGCTCCGGGTGTCGGCGCAGGGGTGCTCGGGGCGGCAGCTTCGATGGTCGCGCTGCACTGTCCATCGCGGTAGCCACTTGCCGTGACGTTGAGCGTGTACGTGCCGGGCTCCAGGCTCGCGCTGCGGAACGAGCCGTCAGCGCCCGAGATCATGCCCGTCAGCGGCCGGCCATCGTAGCGGATCTGCGCGTCGGCCACGGGGTTACCCGTACCCTTCTCCAGCACCAGCCCCTCGATCACTTTCTCACGCATCGGGACCGCGATGGCAGGCGCAGGCACGTGTTGGATCACCGGTTTGGGCGTCACGGTGTCAAACGCGTAGCCCGCGGCAAAGTAGAAGTTCCAAGGCATTTCCGGTGCGATCTCTTCCACGAACTGCGAGGTCGCACCGGTGCCGATGTCGAAGGCGGCGAGCAGTGACAGCCCATGCTCTGGCCAGGGGAAGACGCTTGCGCCGATCGTGAAGCGCGAGGGGGTGGTCGCGAAGCCTTGGTTCAGGCCCAAGCACAAGTCACCATTGGCGGCGGCCTTGTTCACCGAGCAAGTGTAGTTCTGGCGGTTGACCGGCACGTCGATCGACCATTCGAGGAACGGCCGCACGAACTCGTGCACGAACTCGGCGGCGAACCCCATCTGGAAGAAGTCGACGCGGTTGATGTCGAGGCCAAAGCGCTCGATGCGCGAAATCGGTCCGCCGCGGCCGCTCGGCGGCGGCGTGCTTTCGACCGAGCTCACGATCTTGCCCGAGTTGTCGAAGAAATAACCGACGTTGGCGTGGAAGCGGAACGGAACGCGATCGGAGACTTTCGAGCGGTTGTTGAGATCGGCCGTCGCGAGCCCTCGCAGCGCGAAGCTCGTGCTGCCGCCGTTCAAGCCGACCCCGCCAGTGCCATTGAGCAGCCACAGCTCGGCCTCGCCGCCGAAGGAAAAAATGCCGTCCGGCGTGTGTGGCATGAACCCTTTCACGCCAAGGTTCGTGTCGCCGAGCACTTGCAGTAGCTGGGGACGACCGCGGCTATCGCTCGTTGCGTGGTTGTGAAAGCCGGCATACGCCTCCAAAAACGGCAGTACGCTCACCGACAACGCGAAGTGCGCACCGGCGCGAGTCACGTCGTCTTCGGTGTCCGGCTTCGATGTATCCGGAGGTGGGAACGTGGGACAGGGCGAGGTCGAATTGCACAAGAAGCCCGTGCCTGCGTAGTACGAGCCGGTGGCGGTCAGACGGAACGTACCCGGCGCGCCCGCGCCTGCTTCAATCACGTGCAATAGACCGGTGGAGCCGCTGAGTGCACTGCCGAGGTGGAGAGACTCCGCGCGCCAGCGGCGCTCGAGCTCGATCTCGTCAGCCGCAGTCGCATCGACTTTCGCGTCGACGTCATAGCTGGGACCGCTCGCAGCGGCGCCGGCGCTGACCGACGCTGAAGCCGCTGCGGGTGCAGCGGGCTCAGCCGCGGGGGGTGCAGCGGGTGCGGGGGGGGCCGCTGCCGCGGGTGCGGGGGTTGCAGCCGCGGGTGCGGGGGCTGCTGGCGCTGGTGCCGGTGCCGGTGCCGGTGCCGGTGCCGGTGCTGGTGCCGGCGCGGCGCCTTGCGCATGCAGGCTCGAAGCCAAAAAGAGGGAACCCAAGACCGATACAGACGCTAGACCAACCCGTTTCATCATTCCTCGTTCCCTGAGCGGCGACGCTTGACTCGTTCGCGCCATAGTTAACATGTTTTTTGTGCCGTTGGGCCCATGGGCGCGGCGACGATGTGTCTACCTGTGTCTGCTGTGGCCTCTGGCCTTGCCCGGAAGGCATGCGCTCGTAGACCAGGCCCGCGCGCCGGCAGGGCAAACGCGCCCAGTGCACCGAGCGGCGGCGGGTCCCGGGGAGGGCCGAAAAACGGACATGGGTCCGCGCCCGGTCGCCCACACCCATTTCTTCGCTCACCCACCCCGAGGGTTTTGCTCCCGCCTGCCACCACCGCTACCCTTGCTGTCTGTGAGCACTCTGATCCGCGTGACCGCACTCCGCAAGGAGTTTCGCCAGGGCTTCTTCATGCGCCGGGTGTTGGCCGTGAAGGGCGTCTCGTTCGAGGTCGAAAGCGGCGAAATTTTCGGCTTTCTCGGTCCGAATGGCGCTGGCAAGACGACCACGATCAAGATGCTGACCGGCTTGATCGCGGCAACCGGGGGTGAGGCCACCTTGTTCGGCGACCCGGTGCCGAGCCCACGGGCATTGGCGCGAGTCGGATTTTTGCCGGAGAACCCTTACGTATATCCTTATCTAACGCCGACCGAGTTCGTCGAGCTCTGTGCGCGCTTGTCGGGGCTCTCGGCGCGCGCGGCGCGCGATCGTACGCGTCAGGTACTCGATCAGGTCGGTGTGCTGTACGCCGCCGACCGCCCAGTCCGGCGCTTATCGAAGGGCATGCTCCAACGCACAGGGCTCGCGGCAGCATTGGTCTCCGATCCCGAGCTTCTGATCCTGGACGAACCGATGAGCGGGCTCGATCCGGTGGGGCGCAAGGAAGTTCGGGACATCATCTTGGACGAGCGCAAGAACGGCCGCACCATCTTCTTTTCGACGCACATCTTGAGCGACGTCGAAGCCATGTGCGATCGAGTAGCGATTTTGCGACGTGGAGAGGTCGTGGTCAGCGGCAGGCTCGGGGACCTGCTGCGCAAGGAAGTGCGGCGCACGGACGTCGTGGTGCGCGGTGCGCACGATGAATTCGCCAGCGAGTGCGAAGCCGCGGGCTGCAGCGTGCAGCGCGCGGGCACGAGGCTCGTGCTCGCCATCGAAGGCGAGGCCAATGTGACCGCGATTTTGAAGAGAGCGCTCGAACTCGGGTTTTCGATCTCGGAGATCACTCCACGCCACGAGACCTTGGAAGACTTGTTCGTGCGCGAAGCAATCGAGACCTGATTGCATTCGACGCGACTCGAACGCCAATCAGGGTAGGGGACCGCTGCTGCGCGCCGTGCATATCCCCATGGAGGAGCCGGAGCCCGACGACTTGCAGTCACCGTCGCTGACCGGTCGGCACACGATCGCCGTGCACACCGTCACGCAGTCCTTGGCCTTGAGCTGCTTCAAGGTGGCCAAATAGGCCTTGGTCTCGGCTGAGTCGCTGCGCTGCACCGATACTTCGCAGTTGCACGTGTTCATCACCGTGCCCGTGCACTGCAGCGCGTTCGCGGCCAAGTTGCACACGCGCGCGGCGTCGAGCTGTTGATTGGCTAGCTTCAGTAGCTCGCTGCAGGTGAGCTCCTGGCTCGAACCGCCTGCACCCGCGCTGGGCGCGCCCGCACGGCCGCCCGTGGCTCCGCTACCGCCCGAGCCTGCGTGGTTAGCGGTTCCACCCGTGTTCGAGCCTGCACGACCGCCGGAGGCCGCGCCGCCGGAGGCTGTGCCACCGGAGCTGGCGCCGCCGCTGCCCGCGCTGGTTTGTGCTTCGCCCGCGCTGCCCAAGTTCCCGGCGCTGCCCGGTGAGCCCGCGACCGTCGGAGCACCGGCGCCACCAGGGTTCGCCGAACCACCCGAGCTCGAGAGCGAGCCCGCGTGCGCCGTGGCACCGGCATGGCCTGCTCCCCCAGCGCCCGCGCGTGGCAGGTCGCTGAAGAAACCGCTCTCCGAGCCACCACAGGCGCTCAGCGCGAACGCGGCCAGACTGGGTAGCCAAATGCAAATTGGGCGGGCCATGCGCGATACTAGCATCAGCTCGAGCGGCGCTTGGTCGCAACTGCACGGAGTGTTGTCAAATCAGCGGCTGCCAGCTCGCGGGTCATGACCAAAATCAGTAGATATACGAGGGCGACTAGCGCCGCGTACACAGGCGTTACAATTTTGCCGGCGTGGGGCAGCACTCGCCCCAGGGCAACTGCTGCGCCAACGCCCAGTAGAACACGGAGCAGCGTCAGCGGCGGTGCCACGGCGCCCGCTGCACGATACACGAAAAATGCCGCAGAAAGGGTGGCTACGACCAAGCCCGCTGCGGTGGCCTGCGCGGTGTAGAGCAAGAGCGGTTCACCGAATGGTGCGCCGCGCACGCGCAAATAGCAGAGCGCGACCACCAAACTCACCGCAACCGCAGTGACAATCAGGGTCTGTCGTTCGTGTTTGAGACTATTGAGCACGGTCGTGAGCACGCCGAAGATGGCAAAGCCCCCGAAGCCGAGCGCGAGCAACTCGAGCGAGCTCCCACCGAGCCTCGCCGCCTCCGCACCGAAGACCAAAAACAACAGGCGGTCGCTCAGGCCCGCAGTGACGCTGACCATGAGCCCAGCCAGCACCAAAGCCAGACGCACGCCCGTGCGCACGTAGCGCGCTACCGCAGCGCGATCGCCGTCACGCGCCGCGCTGGCGAGCATTGGAAACAAGATGAAGGTGATGGCGATCAACAGCTGATAAGGCAAAAAGGAAAACAGCTGCGTCGCGCGATAGGCGCCGACCAACGGATCGGCCGCCGCGGAAGTCAGCCCCTTGGCCAGCGCCGCCTCCGAGGCGAAGCGCCGGAGCAGCGTCAGATCTGCTTGCAACAGCAGATTGAACAGCACTTGTCCGAGCAAGACGGGCAACGCAAAGACGATGTGCTCGCGCACGCTTACCGCCGCCGCGCCGCGCTTGCCGATGCCGACCAAAGACAGCGCCACGACCAAGATCAACGAGGCGCCGGCAACGAAGCCCAAAGTCGCCCCCTCGACCGCCAAGTGGTAGCGCGCGAGCACGAAGGCGCCGGCGATCAACCCGGCCGTGCGCAGCGTCCCGGCCACCACATCGAGCGTGGCTTGAGCGACGAACCTGCGCTGCCCGTTGAGCACGCCGATCAGCGGCGTGTACAGGCCGTAAATCAGCATCACACAGCTCAAGATCCGCAACGGACCCACCACGTGACCTGCGCCCACCGACTCGGCGATGGTCGGCGCCAGCAAAAAGAAACCGCCGGCGAGCAACAGCGCGAACACCGCGTGCACCTTGAACACGCGCTGGATCGTGCCGGCCTGCGTCTCTGCCGTGGATTGCGCGACCGCGCGGCTGACGCTCTGAATCGAAGTCGTCGTCACGGGGTTGTAGGTGATGCCAGCGATCGACAGCACGCTCGCCAGCGCGCCGTAGCCATCCAGACCCAGCAAGCGCGGCAACGCGATCTGCTGCACGAGCCCCACGAGGATGAAATAGACCTTGGCAAAAGCGACTGCGAGCCCGCCTCGGCCCGCCGCGCGGGTCACGTCCGTGCCTGCGTCCGACGCGGGCGGCGCTTGGGTTGATTGCTTCGCGGTCGCCGTCGGCGGTGCCGCGATCTCGGATGCAGGCGTCGTCACACCCGCGCTATGGCATCCGGCCCGCCGATCCGTCAACGCCCGAACCCCAAAAGAACGCACGTGCCGCCGCCGCGAGGCCGAATCGCAACGAATATTCTTCGAAGAATCCGCCAAAACGTCGCCGATTGTAGGGAGGGCCCTCACCACGCACGGTTCTGCTTGACCTTCGAATTTCGGCGACTAATGTCTCGCGTCCTCACAGACATTCCGACTTAGCTCAGTTGGTAGAGCAGGCGGCTGTTAACCGCCGGGTCCTAGGTTCGAGTCCTAGAGTCGGAGCAACGAGAGCCCCGAGGCAGCGCCTCGGGGGGCTTTCTTGTTTTCTGATCACGGGCTGCCTTTGACCGGGAACGCTCGAACGACTTCGTCCAGCGCGGCGAGCACCGGTGGCAATTCGGTCTGGTCGAAGGTGAGCTCGAAGCAAAGAGTGTTGCCGACCCCAGGTTGATCACGCGCCTCGCAATTGGCCAGAAAGTGGCCTCGGCCATCGCTCTGAATGTTGACGCGAAGCCAGTGCTCCATCGTCTCGAAGGTTGCGGATCCGTTGAGCGTGGCGTGAAGCGTCGCGAGCTGATCCCTGAACGAGGCAAGTTCATTGGTGCGGAGGAGGGCCTCGTACTTGCCGCGAAACGCACCCGCGCAGATCTGGATCGTCGCGTACGCCCAGTTACCGTCCCAGTAGTCGGACGCTTCGGGGAATTCGCGCCGCGTCACGTGCACGGTGAGCTGCTGAGAGTGGTCGGAACCGATCACGATGGCACGGGCTGACGGTGACGCTGGGTTCATCGCCGCAAGGCCTCGACGAACTCTTCAACGGACATACCGGCATCGCGAATGAGTGCACGCAGGAGGCCCGTCTTCAGCTCAGCGTGGTCCGGAACCGTTAACGCCTGGCGATCGTTGGTCGGATGCCGTAGTCAGCAAGTGACTGCCTCGTTGTCGAACGATCTCGTAGCCGAGCGAAGCGAACGCGCGAGCCGCTTCTCGACCCGAAACGCGCGGGAGTGCCGGCAACGCTACGCTCCGACCGCCACGCGGTGTACGAGCTCGCCGGCGGGGTCTGGGATCGCGTCGCCTCGCTCGCGCATGTCCTCGATGGTCAGCAGGATGGCTTCGCGCGCGTTGGACAGCGCCTCCTCCGCGGTCTCGCCTTGGCTGTAGCAGCCTGGAAATGCGGGCACGACGGCGACGTAGCCGCCTTCAGGATCGGGCTCGAGAACCACGTGGTAGCCGGTCTGTTCCACGTTTCGAGTCTATCCTGCCCGTTGGCGAGGGGCCATGGCTGCGCCGAATCGGTTCAAGATTTGCGTCACACGAGCTCTCGAGAGGCCTTCACGCCGAGCGATTGCTGCTCGAGACGCCACCTCACCGGTCTCCAGTTGACGCAACCATTCGAAGGCGCGCTTCAGGGGATCATGGTGGCCACGGGTCGTGCCCCGAACCGGAGACTTTCTCGCCGCAGCGAAATCCACGACGACACACGCCGCAAAGTTCTTACTTGAGGAGCTGTTGGGGAGCAAATTCTCGCAAGTGTTCGGATTGGCTGATCACCCGCCCGCGACGAAAGTGAGAACTTTGCCGCGTTGCTATGCGCTCGGTGCGAAGCCGCAAGCCACGAGCAGAGCGCGTTCGACCTCGCGCCAGCGGCCGTCGTCCAATCGGGCAATCGTTGCACCGATTCGCTCTTTACGAGCGAGCGAGACATGGTCGAAGTTGAGGCGCGCACGCTGTGGGCATTCCGTTGTCTTCGGTGAGGACCACTTCCGTGTCGATGCCTCGGATCGTCCGTGTCGCGGGTACGACGATGACCTCGTTCAAACTCGGCAGCACCACGTCGCGCGACAGGAGTAGGACGGGGCGTCGCTTGTCGGGAAGCGCGAAGGTGTACCAATGAATTTCACCGCGACGCACCGAACTCCTCCCAACCTTGGCCTTCCCACGCGAGCGGCTCGTCATCCGATGAGAACTCGTCCGGGGCAGGCGGCGACGACGCAAAGTTCTTACTTGAGGAGCTGTTGGGGAGAGCAACTAAAT
The DNA here is from genome assembly GCA_035688655.1 of Polyangiaceae bacterium. GTDB lineage: Bacteria > Myxococcota_A > Polyangia > Polyangiales > Polyangiaceae > PMG-095. The sequence continues at coordinate 24,130 of DASSMT010000345.1, forward strand.
CAGCGAGAAACGTTCCCTCCGGCGGCTTCTCCCTCGAATCCCCCCCTCGAATTAGTGGAGCGATGACATCCGAGGCGGCACGGAACGACGGCCGCGCGTAGCGCGCAGTAGTGTTCGCATGCTTGTGCCCGGCGAGGTTGTGCTGGCTACCTTAGGGCGTTCTCGGCCAGCAGCTCAGCGCGAGTACGAACGCATCGCGAGCGAGCCCAGCCGCGGCGGAGGTGGGCCGGAGCGCTTCCCTGACCGCTACGCACAAGCGGCTGGCAACCGCGCGGAGTGTAGTGATCAGCGCAACGAACACGGCTCGTTGTCGCGTGGAGCGGGGACGAAGAACAAGACTGGTAGTGCCGCAGCGAACTCGGTAATCGTCGAGTTAGGTCGGCTGGTGTTGAGTGTTTTGGGAACAGTTGACACCAAGACCTACGAGCCAATGGTCCACGGCCCACCCGGTGACCAGCGCTGCTCGAAGGCATCGCCGTGTGCGCAGGCGCGCGCGATCGGTAGCAGGAACTCGGCGAGGATCGGAACGACCCGGCGAGCCTCTCCGGGCACTCGGTGTGCGGGAGCCTCTTTCGAAACGCGGTCCACTGCGCGAGGGTCGACGTCTGCTCGGTGAACCCTGTTGTGAACGCGATCGGCGCGACGTCGATCGTGGTCTCGCGGTTGGCGAAGGTGGCGGCGATGGCCTTCGCGAGCAGCGCGCCGTCGAAAGCGAAGTGCCTCGCGAGCAGCCACACGTCGTAGAAGTCCTTCATGCGGCAGTTCAGCGTGCGCAGGTAGACCATCGCCTGGAACTTCATGCGGAGGCCGCCGCCATGCTGGCGGAACAGCTCGACCTCGCGCTTGAAGACCCGGGCAACCACGGCATATGACCTTCAAACTATTTAATAGTGAAGTTGTTTTGTCTCCGTGGTTCGCCGGAGGGAGGCAGCAGCAGCGCGGGGACTGCGGCGCAGAACGGAGCGGACTCCGCCCCCCTGCAAATCGCCGCTTTGTACGAGACGCGGCCGTTCGCCCGTTGTTTGCGAGCCGCCCGCGAGGTCCCGACGTGCGCCGCGTGGCGTGTTCGGATAGCCTCTTGGCGCGTCTCGCGAGTGCCCTGTCCTCCGCGCGGTCGTAGGTTCTTGGTGTTCGTTCACTGACGTTGCTCACCACCACCAAGGACGTGCCCATGGCCCACGAGACCCAGACCAAGAAGATCGCCCTCATCACCGGAGCCTCCTCCGGCATCGGCAAGGAGATCGCCAGGCTCCATGCCTCGCGCGGAGGGGACCTCGTCCTCGTGGCGCGGAGCGCGGACAAGCTCGCTGCCCTTGCCGCGGAGCTTCAGAGCGCGCACGGCATCCGCGTGACCGTCGTCGCGAAGGACCTCGTTCAGCCGAACGCGGCGCAGGAGGTCTATGACGAAGCGAAGGCAGCGGGGATCGCCGTGGACTACCTGATCAACAACGCCGGGTTCGGGGGCCAGGGCGCGTTCCACGAGCGCCGCTGGGTCGATGACCTCGCGATGATTCAGCTCAACGTCGTCGCGCTCAGCGCGCTCACGCGTCTCTTCCTGCCGGACTTCGTGGCGCGGGGAAGCGGACGCGTTCTCAACGTGTCGTCGACCGCTTGCCTCATGGGCGGCCCTCTACAGGCCGTGTACTACGCGACGAAGGCCTACGTGACGTCGTTCAGCAACGCGATCGCCGAGGAGTTGCGCGGCACCGGCGTCACCGTCACGGCGCTTCTGCCCGGGGCGACCGAGACCGAGTTCGCGCGTGCAGCTGAGATGGACAAGACGCCGCTCTTCGCCACCAAGTTGGCGTCAGCAGCGGCCGTCGCAGGTGCCGGGTACGAAGGCATGCTCGCTGGGCAACTTGATGTGATCGCGGGGCTGACGTTCGGCCAGAAGCTCATGCTGTCGGCCGTCCCGTTCACGCCGAAGCGCGTGCTCCTCCGGCAAGTCCACGAGATGCAGAAGCGGTGACTTAGCCATGCCTCGTCACGCCCCGTCGACAGGAATGCCAACGCCATCGGAGCAGAGATGAGCCAGGACGCCTACGCGCTCGACATGAACTGGCCAGCCCTGCTCCAGGGGATCGGCGTTCGTATCGTCAATGTCCTTCGCCGCGCCGAGTTGCCCGACGATCTGTTTGCTCGGTCTTCTGCGCGCCTTGAAGCGAGCACGTACTTCCGGTTCTGGGAGGCGATCGAGGCGGAATCGGCCGACGCGACGTTCCCGCTCCGCATCTTCAGGTCACTGCGAAGCGAGTCATTCTCGCCTCCGCTCTTCGCGGCGCTTTGCAGCCCGAACCTCATCACGGCGTTGTCGCGACTCTCCCGGTACAAGCCGCTCGTGGGCCCGATGAGTCTCGACGTCGTGGAGCAGCGTGACGAGGTCATCGTTCACCTCCAGTGGCACGATACGGAGCGAGAGCCGCCGCCGAGCCTCGCCGCTGCCGAGCTTCTCTTCTTCGTGTCCCTTGCGCGCATGGGCACACACGAGAACATCCGTCCGTCGCGCGTGACCATGAAGACCCTACCATCACAGCTCGCGGAGTACGAGAAGTTCGCCGAGTCGACGATCCGTGAGGGGGATGGCAACTGCGTCGCCTTCCAGCGGACTGACGCGGAGAGGCCGTTCCTCTCGAGCAACGACGCGATGTGGGAGGTCTTCGAGCCCGAGTTGCGTCGACGACTCGCAGCGCTCGACGCTTCCGCCACGACGGCCCAACGAGTCCGGGCGACGTTGCTGGAGGGGCTACCCGGCGGGAACCTCTCGATGGATGGCGTGGCTCGGCGACTCGCATTGAGCAAGCGCACGCTGCAGCGCCGTCTCGTCGAGGAGGGGACATCGTATCAGGACGTCCTTCGTGACACGCGCCTCGACTTGGCGCGTCACTACCTCCAACGGACCTCGGTCCCCTTGGGTGAGATCTCCTTTCTGCTCGGGTTCGAAGAGTCCAACTCCTTCTTCCGAGCCTTCAACGACTGGACCGGAAGAACCCCGGAAGCCGTGCGACGTGAAGCTAATCCAGGCGGCCTCGGTGCCTGACCCCTCGCGTCGTGACGATCACCATGACTTGCTCGGGCGCGTCGCAACCTGATGTCAGAAGCCGCTCGCCGCGTTCGGCGTTGAGCGGATGGAGTCGCCGATGGATCTGATTCGGTATTCGATTGAATGGGTGCGGGGCGAGATCCTCGAGATGACCCTCATCGCAGTTGCGGGCGCGACGCTCGTGGGCGTGCTTCTGGACCGCGATCAGCGAGGAGTCGCGTTTCTTTCGATGGCTTCGGGCTTCAGTGGCGGAATGCCGTACTTTTCGAAGTAGGCCTCTGCCGCGGCGAACTTCGCTTCGCGCGTCGCAAGCTCCGCGAGCAAGGCTGACACATTGCCAATGTGCCGCCGCGCCGCGAGCGCTTTCAGATTCTTCAGCGTGACGTCATCCAACGAGAAGCTGGTGCTCTTGGTTTCGCCCGGAGCGCATACTGGCACTGTAGCACATTGGCAGCAGTGACACCTCGACTCTTTCCTGACATGCCGCTGTCAGCGGCGGGCCGCAGGCTCCTCTCCACCACAAGGAGCTGTCATGACAAACCAAGAGGCATGGAAGATCTATGAGCGGTACGTGCAGGGATGGAGCGCGATCTCCGAGGAGCAGCGCGAGCGGATCGCGGCCGAGGTCATCGCCGGAGACGCTCGCTACTCCACACCCCAGCACGCGTCAGGCGGGCGCGAGACGGCGATCGAGGACATGGCGGCCTTCCAGAAGAGGTTTCCCGGCGGACGCTTCGACATCGGAGATGTGTCCGCCCACCACGACGTGGCGCTCTTGACCTGGGTGCTGGTGCAAGCAGACGGCAAGGTCTTCGCGAGAGGCCACGATCAGATTCGCGTCGCCCCGGATGGCAAGATCGCGAGCATCATCACCTTTGCTCCTTCGGTCTCCAGCCCCTGACGAGCAGAACGACCACGGGCTTCGCGAGCGGATCTCTTCTCGAATTTTGCTTCGTCTGCGTCAAAGCGCCGCAAAGTTCTCACTCGAGGATCACTGCGGACAACCGATCCTCTTGGTGTCGACAGCGACGTCGTCGATCCAGGCCTCACGCGGGTCGTCCTTGGCGTAGCTGCCCCAGCCGAGATTCAGGCGCGTGAAGCTCGGGTAGATCCATTTGCCGCCCGTGCCCTGGCTCACGCAACCTTCACCCTCGTCAGTGACGGTGAGATCGGTGATCGCCTGACCATCGAGCCAGAACTTCTGCGTGTTCGTGGCGCCGTCGAAGTACCACTCCATGCACGCCCACTTGGCCTCCGGCATTTTCGTGGCCGAGTGCTGCCAACAATCGCTGGCCTTGCCGGTGCTGTCGTAGTTGGCCATCAGGCGTTGCTGGTGCTGTCCACCATAGCGAACCAGTGCGTTGGTGATGCCTTGCGCGGCCGGGCCTTCGCCTTCGATCATCGTCCAGTGCACGCCGTCGTTTGCCGCTTTGGTCACGTACATCATCATCCGGCCATAGAAGGCATTGTTTGCCACGGGAAAGATCTTCTCTACGCTGATGTATGCCAGTTGGTAGAAGTCCGGATCCTGGCCGCCGCTGGTGGTGACCTTCACTGCTTTGGTGCCGCTCCGATGCTGCGTGCCGTCGATGCTCACGTTGCCAAAGGAGGTCTTCGTCACCTTCCAGGGCCCTCCGGGTGTCCCCGTGTAAGCTTCGAAGTCGTCACAGATCAGCGCGCCGGAGCAGTCGCCGGACGGCGCGCCTGCGCTCGAATTGCCAGCGCCCGCGCTGCTGGAACCCGCTGTGCCGGGCACACCGCCGGTACCGGCTTGGCCGAGAGCGCCGCCCGCGGCGCTACCCGAAGACGAAATCGAACCCGCTTGACCCAGGGCGCCGCCACTCGACGGAGAACCGCCCTGGGTAGCGTTGCCCGCTGCTGACGCCGCGCTGCCGCCAGAGCCAGTGGCCGCCGATGCGCCGCCATTTCCGCCTGGCGCGGAGCTCGACCCGACATCGCATCCAAGGAGAAACAGGCTGCCGCAGCTGACCAGAGCGCTGAGTGAGAAAGAGAAGATTGCTCGCACCGACTCAACCTAGCACGCTCACGGACAACGCAATCGGTTGGCCGCGAATCGGTTGGGATCGGTTAGGTAGGATACCCAACCGAGCGCGCGCGACCACATGGTCGCCAAGCGAGGCTCGCTGCGCATATCCGTGAGGAGCGGCGAGATTCCTGCCCGCCTCACCGGCCCCGAGCGGTATCGTGCCGAGCGCACCTCATGTCGACGACTCACCCCAAGGAGCTGATTCCGTACCTCGCCCGGTCGCGCTGGATCGACCCGAGCGACGCTCGCGTGCAGGAGTTGATCGAGCTGCGGGGCTGGCGTGCCCTGACCCAGGTCGACGCCGCCCGACACGCCTTCGAGTTCGTGCGAGATGAGGTGGCACACTCGTGGGATATCCGCAGCCATCGCATCACGCGCACCTCCGCGGAGGCGCTGCTGCATCGCGAGGGGCTCTGCTACTCGAAGGCGATGTTGCTGGCTGCTGTGCTACGCGCGCTCGCCATTCCCGCGGGGCTCGCCTACCAGCGGCTGCTCTTCGGCGACACACCAGCGGAGGGCTACTGCATGCATGGCTTGACGTGGGTGTTCCTGGCGGGGCGATGGCTGCGCGTCGACGCGCGCGGCAATAAGCCGGGCGTCGACGCTCAATTTTCACTCGGCACAGAGCGGCTTGCCTTTCCGGTGCGCGCCGAGCTCGGAGAGGCCGAGCTCGGCGGTAATTTCTCCATGCCGCCCGCGAGCATCGTCGCAGCGCTCGACGCAAACGAGGACCTACACGTCCTCATCAAAGCCCTCCCCGACAGTCATTCCTTGATTTCGGCCTCGACCAGCTGAGTGAGCAACGTCAGTGACTCTTGCCAGCCGAGATAGCAGCCCTCGACGGGGATCGCGCTGGGGATGCCCTCTTGCACGACCGTCAGCTCCGTGCCTACGGAGACCTTCTTCAGGGTGATCGTGGTCTGCATTTGACCCGGCAAGTTCGGGTCCTCGAATTTGTCGGTGTGACGAATGCGTTGGTTCGGCACGAGCTCGAGAAACTCACCGCCGAACGAATGGCTGTGGCCGGTCGTGAGGTTGGTGAAGCTCATCCGATAGCTGCCGCCCACCTCGGCCTTGATGTGGTGGACCTTTCCGGTGAAGCCATGCGGTGGCAACCATTTGGCCATCGCATCGGCATCGAGGAACGCTCGATAGATCCGCTCAGCTGGCGCGCGAAATACCCGGTGAAGTTTGACGGTGTTCTCAGCCATGGGTCTGCTCCTGGTGGTGAGTGCAGCAGTCGTCCATCAACTACCTGCATCTGCTTCGGCGACGAACGAGAAACGACCGAATCGACAGGCGACCGATATTTCATGTCCACGAGGGGAACGACGAAAGCGCCGCGCGACGGGGCTCGGAAGATTGCATCGGCGCCACGCTTCGGACCAATCCGACCTCTCCTGGCGAAGTAGCCCACCCGCGCCACTGGCCCGAGGCGGTCCAGTCCCCAGCGATGGCTGCAGGGAGATCGGACGAGCGGGAACAGTCACTCAGCTATCTAAGAATATGTAAAAATTTCAATAGATTAACGATCTCGAGTGGGAGCCTTTGCCTCGCTCAGATGGCGACCTTTGTACCCGGCTAAAACTAAAATCCATATTACCCGGCAAAAAAAAGCGCGAAGCCGGAGCGGGGCGTTGCTGCCAAAATCTGGCAGTGGCGTGCGTTATGCATCGGTTTGCCCGCAATCAAAAGGAGGCGTCATGCGAACCCTGAATTACTTGCTGCTCCCTGTCCGGAGTCCGAAAGAGAGCGCGAAACTGTACTCTCGACTGCTCGCTTGCCAACCGGTCGAAGACTCGGAGGCATTCGTGCTTTACGTGCTGCCCAACGGCATCAAGATCGGGTTGTGGTTGGTGAGTGACATCGATCCGAAGCCGGCCAAACCCGGCGGGATCGAGATCGCTTTCAGCGAGACCAGTCGGGACGCCGTGCTCCAGACTTACAAAGAATGGACGGGGCTCGGGCTGAGGGTGCTGCAAGAGCCAACCGACATGCCGTTCGGGTTTACGTTCGTGGTCGAAGATCCCGACGGACATCGACTTCGCCCCTTCGTGTTGGCGGACCGGCCACGCTGAATTGCCACTTCGAGGCAGCTGCGCTAACTACGACCCGCAATCGGCAGTCGCCCATGAATACGCGAGCCTCGACCAAAAAGGCGAGATCGAAGTCCAAGGCCAAGCTCCGGAGCAAGAAGTCTGTAGCGGCATCCATCAATGCCAGCGCGCGGCCCGCAAGCAAGAAGGTGGTGCTCCTTGCGGGCGGCAATCCGCGCATCGCGAAAGCGGAGGGCGACGCGCCGGTGCAGGCGTACATTGCCGCGCTACCCGGTTGGAAGCGCGAGCTGGGACTTCGGCTCGACGCGCTGATCGCGCGCAGCGTGCCCAAGGTGCACAAGGCCGTGAAGTGGAACTCGCCGCTGTACGGCATCGAGGGATCGGGCTGGTTCCTGGGAATCCACACGTTCACGCGCTATCTCAAGCTCGCATTTTTTCGCGGCACATCTCTGCAGCCGATGCCGCCGGGAGCCAGCAAGGGCAAAGAGACGCGCTACCTCGACATCCGCGAGGGGGATGAGCTCGACGAGGCGCAACTCGCGAAGTGGCTCGTGCAAGCGGCCAAGTTGCCTGGTTGGCTCCCGTAGCGAAACGCCGCTCGGCATGCAGCTTCGCCGAGTGATCGGCGCAGGACCGGTGCGCGCGGCGAGCTCGACTGCGGCGCTCGAGCGATAGTTGGCGAAGGCGCTTCCCGCCGCGTCCCCCGAGCGACCGTTGCCGGTCGTTGGGCCGAATTGCGGACTGCGATCGGAGAGGGAATTTGGCTCAAAACACTTGCATGGCGAGGCCGTCGCTCTATACTGAACTATATGGTTCAGTTTTCGGCCCAGCTCGACGGCTCATTCGCGGCACTCTCCGACCCGACTCGGCGCGGGATTTTGGAGCGGCTCGGCACCGGCAATGCCTCGATCACCGACCTGGCGTCCAAGTTCGAGATGTCGCTCACCGGCATCAAGAAGCACGTCTCGATCTTGGAAGAAGCCGGGCTGCTCACCACCGAGAAGGTGGGGCGCGTGCGCAGCTGCAAGCTCGGCCCGCGGCGCTTACGGGACGAGTCCGCATGGATCAGCGCTTACCAGCAAATGCTGGATGAGCGCCTCGACCACCTCGAGGCATTCCTCGAACGTACGAAAGGGAGCGAATGATGAACACCGCCATCGGCGCGCCAGCGCGCGCAATCCTCAGCACACCGAGCGAGCGTGAATTTCGATTGGAACGCACCTTCAACGCCAAGCGTGAGCGCGTTTGGAGGGCCATGACCGAGCCTGCGTTGCTTGCGCAGTGGTGGGGGCGCGGCAACCGCGTCGTGATCGAGCGTTTCGAGTTCGAGCGCGGCGGGCACTGGCGCTTCGTCGAGCACAGTGACCATGGCGTGCACGGCTTCGAAGGTCGCTATCGCGAGATCGTGCCCATCGAGCGGATCGTGTGCAGCTTCGAGTGGGACGGCATGCCAGCGCACGTGGTGATTCAAACGATGACCCTCGAACAGCTCGCGGATGGCCGCACCAAGTTGCTCAGCACCGCGCTCTTTCACACCCAAGCGGAACGCGACGGCATGATGAGCACGGGTATGGAGGTGGGCGCGAACCAGAGCTACGAGGCGCTCGATCGCGTCCTCTCTGTGCTCAGCTGAGTCCGATTTCGCGCGTTGCGCTGCCCGCTCGGAACAGCGCCGTGAGCCTCATCCGGCGGGCAGCGTGCGTCGTTGCCCAGAACTTCACAGCGCGCGAAGCACTTGTTGGTACGTCTGTAAACGCTTTTCTAGGCCAGGCCAGCTCGCGTCGCAGCGGCGACCGCTGTAAGAGTTGAGCGTGGAACGCACCCAATCCGAGTGGCCGCGGCCCTTGCCGTTGCAGGTGTAGAACGCTCGCCGCAGCGCGCGCGCCGCTTCGACCGTCTGCACCGCAATGTCCGGTGAGCCCCAGCTCTCCTCGTTCAAACGATTCTTGTGTGCCTGCCACAATCCCCAAGCGCGGTGCTGCACTTTCCCCTCGCGAGTGCGGAACGAGTCGCCTTCGTAGTCTTTGTATTCGCCGCGTGCGATGCGCGCACTGAGTGCGGACTCGTGTGCGGCGACGGTGAGAATCAATGCTGCCCACTCACGCGTAATCTTCGGAATGCCGGCGATGGCGGTGGCGAGCTCGCGCGCGTCGACTGGTTCGTCGCGTCTCGATTGCAACGGGCCTTGTGCGACAATCAAGCGCTCCATCAACGAAGGCGCTGCGGCACCAGCGAAACTAGTGAACCATAG
>DASSMT010000369.1:0-76171 GCA_035688655.1 Polyangiaceae bacterium
GGCGTCGATCGGGCCCAAGCTGGCGCCGATGAGCGATTGCAGCTCGCCTTCGTTCGGCACCGCTTCGCCGACTGTCACGTTGATCCTGCCCTCACCCATCGAGCGAAACTCGCCCATGGTCCGCGGCGCGTCGGGCGGCAGACCTTCGACCTCGAACGCGGGCGAGGCGGCGTAGCGCTTGGTGCTCACGCTCAAGCTGACCTGGGTGCCTTCGATCTTCTCGACTTTGACCAAGCGATAGGTCACGACGTCGAGGCCGATGATCGTGTCACGGCTGGTGACCATCCAGAAGCCCCCGACCCCGACAGGCTTGTTCGGAAAGGGCAAGGCCACGTTGAGCAGCAAGTCAGTCAGTGCTTGGGTGGCGTCGCGAAATGTCGGGTCGACGCCCTTGGCCACTTCGCTGCGTGGGTTCACGGCGCTGCCGTCGGGGCCCACTTGGTATTCGACCCGTGAGCCCTTCAGCTTGCTCACCGCGGTCGCGGCGTCGGCTGGCACGCCGACGGCGTTGATCTTGGCGCCAGTCACCTTGACCGCGACGGTGGTTTGCCCGGCTGGTTCGCCCTCTGCCTTGGGCTTGAGGGCTTCGAGCGTGACCGCGAATTGAATCGGAATCGCGCCTTGTTGCGGATCGCTCTGGGTCGCAAGCTCGACAGTTCCGCTGCGCTTCAGTCCCGGCTTGGGCGCTGGACCGAGAACCACACGCGGCTCGCTGCCCTCACTGCCCAGGGTGAGTGACGCAGGCGCGCCCTTGGCCGCGGCTTTGTCGGCTTCACCGGGACCGAAGATGCCCGTCGGAGGTGGGCCACCCGCCGCGTTGGCCGATGCGTTCGCACGAGCTGCGGCGACCGAGCCCATGGCCCTCGCCAGATCGGGCTCGTCGGCCGCTACCTTGTTCTCTTTGTTCGCGCCGGCATCGCTGGCCGCGCTCTCGCCCTCGGAGTCGCGCTTGTTTTCTTTCTTGTCGCAAGCAAAGGCGAGCGTGCTCGCCAGAGCTACGGCGGACAGAGCCAGGCTGGACCTCATCGTCGGTGTCTTCATGTCTGGATCCGGGATTTACTTCGGGTGGAGCGGGCTTGGAAGCCAGAGAGCGCTTTGCCGACGACGACGCCCCCTTGGGATAGCGTGTCAGAACGGCGGCGGCGCAACAGCGGGCGAACCGGTTGTGTTCCCGGGAGCGGGCGCGGCGTCGGGAATGCCGGCATCCTGAGGCATTTTCGCGGCTTCGACTTCGTCATTTGGGCCGCCGTCCGGGGCCCCCGCTTCGACGCCCGCATCCGGCTTCGACACATCCGTCGGCACCGTGCCGTCGAGGAACTCTTCTTCGATGGCGTCGGTTTGGCCCGGATAGGCAAGCAGCCCGGTTGCTGGATCGACGTTGGCCGTGACGATACTGCTCGGCTTGGGGAACTCCGTGGGCGGCTTGCCTTCACTTGCCACCTTCATGAAGCTCATCCAAGCGGGCAGCGCGGTGACCGCACCCGCTTCTCCCCAGCCGAGCGGAAGTGGTTCATCGTAGCCGACCCACACCGCACTCACGATGTCCGTCGAGTAGCCCACGAACCAGGTATCTTTGGCTTCGTTCGTGGTGCCGGTCTTGCCCGCGAGCGGTCGACCCAGCGAGCGCGCGCGCTGCGCAGTCCCGCGCTCGACCACGCCGCGCAGCAGGCTCGTGATCAAGTAGGCCTCTTCGGGAGTGAGCACGCGCCGCACCGGAGGCTGAACGGGCAACGACAAGACTTTGCCACCCGGCGCGACGATGCGCGTCACGAGCTTGGGCAATTCGAACTCGCCGCCATTCGCGAAGGTGACGAACGCGTTGCAGAGCTCGATCGGGATCACCTCGTACGCGCCGAGGGCGAGCGACGGCGTCGGTTTCAAAGCAGTGGTGATGCCGAACGCGCGAGCCCACTCCACCACGTTGGCTGCGCCCACTTCTTCGATCAACCGCTCGGCAGCGGCGTTGTCGCTCTCGGCAATCGCGGTGCGCACACTCTCGCGATAGTTCACGAGCTCCTTGCCGTTTTTCTTGGTCAAAGACAGGACACTGGCGGGCGTGAAGCGCCGCGAGTGCAGCGCATAGCTGTACAGCAGCGGCTTGAACGACGAGCCCGGTTGGCGACGCGCGTGCGTGGCGCGATCGAGCCCGCCGCTGATTGCCTCATAACTGCCGACCAGGGCGCGCACCTCCCGTCCGCGCACGTCGAGCGCGACCAGAGCCGATTCGGGACCGAGCTCCAGCCGCAACGGCACGGGCGGTGCCCCTTCCGGGGCGCCGAGCAGCGCTACTCGCAGCGCCGCGCCCGGCTTGGCAAACTCGCTCGGCGGCAGGTGCTTCGGATTGTACCGCTCCTCACTCGCGAGCGTGACTCGGCCGAGCACGTCGCCCACCTGCACGTCGAGCGTGCCCGTCGCGTCGTTCACGGCCACGACCTTGCCGACGTAAATCTTGTTCTGATGTGGCACACCGCTGAACGCCGGTCCCCACAGCTTGCGCGTGGCCTGGGTGAAGGGCGGCACCAGTTTTTGGCGTGTCGCGTAGCTATCCAGATTTTCACGCAGCGCGCGACGCGCAGCAGCTTGCAGCGCCGGATCGATGGTCGTCTCGATCACGTAACCGCCGTGGACGGCCGCTTCACCCGCCACGTCATCGAGCACCTTCTTCACGTACGACACGACTTCGGGCGCAAGCTCGGATTCACCATCGGAAGCGGGCGCGAGCCGCACTTTCGAGGCCTGCGCCAAATCGTGCAAATCTTGGGTGATGAAGCTCTTTTGGAGCATTTGATCGAGCACGTAACGACGTCGAGCGAGGGACTTCGACTCGTCGCGCCGCGGCGAATACTTCTCCGGCGAAGCCACGAGTCCCGCCAACAGCGCGGCTTCGGGCACGTCCAGATCTTTGGCCTTCTTGCCGAAATAGTAGCGCGAGGCCTCTTCGATCCCGTAGCGACCATGGCCGAGGTAAATGGTGTTCAGGTAGAGCGAGAAGATCTCGTCTTTGGTCAGCTCTTTTTCGAGCCGGCGGGCGAGGATGGTCTCCTTGATCTTGCGCTGATACGTGCGCTCCGGGTCGAGCAGCACGTTCTTCACGACTTGCTGGGTGATGGTGCTGCCACCTTGGCGCTTGTGGCCAGCGCGCAAGTTCGCAAGCACCGCACGCAACATGCCGAAGTAATTGAGCCCTTGGTGCTCGTAAAACTGGGCGTCTTCCGCCGCCAGGAACGCAAGCTTGGCGTGGCTGGGGACGTCCGCGAACGGGATCACCGTGCGACGCTCCACGAACAGGCTCGCGAGCACGGTGCCGTCGCGCGCCAGCACGCGCGTGACCTGAGCCGGCTGATAGTGCGTTCGCAGATCGTGCACGTCCGGCAAACCGCTCTCGAAGTGTCGAATCACCAGCAGCACCGCGAGCACGCTCGCGAGCGCCAAACCAAGGGCGACGTACGCGGTCAGCTTCGCGTAGCGAAGCACCGCTTCACGGGGAGGAAAACGCATCAGCGGCCCAGAAGGCGCATCACCACGACGGCGAGCAGGACACCAGCAACCAAGCACAACGCGGCAACGCCGATCAGTAATCCCGGTCCGCTCGATTTTTCAGCGACCAAGGCCGGCGAATTGCCGCGCTCTCCGAGCGGCGGCAGGGGCGACCGCGGAGCGGCACCCTCTTGGCGCAGGGAGGATGGCAGGCCCTGGGCAGCGGCGCCGCCGAACGGACGCAGCGCCTCCGCGAACTCGGCCGCGGTCTGGTAGCGCTGCTCCGGCTTCTTGGAGAGCGCGCGCGCCAGCACTTCATCCAGCTCTTTCGGGAAGCGCCGCTCGGGCACGCGCTCACTCAGCGGGATGATGGGCTCGGTCACGTGCTTCTGGATGTACTCCATCGGCGATTTGGCGCTGAACGGCAACTTGCCGGTCAGCACCTCGTACAAAATGACGGCCAGCGAGTAGATGTCGCTGCGTGCATCGAGGGTCTTGCCCTGAGCCTGTTCCGGGGACATGAACTCGGGCGTACCGAACACCATGCCCTCTTGGGTCAAGATGATCGAACCGGGCTGCATTTGCCGCTCGGTGACTTTGGCCAAGCCAAAATCCAAGACCTTGGGGAAATCCGCGATGCCGCCCTGCTTGGACAGGAAGATATTCTCGGGCTTGAGATCGCGATGCACGATGCCGAGCTCGTGCGCCTCTTGCAGCGCGCCGCAAACTTGAATCAAGATCGGAATCGCGCGCTCGAGTGGGATGGGGCCGTCTTTGCGCACCGCTTGATTGAGATTTCTGCCCTCCAGCATCTCCATCACGATGTAGAGCGAGCCGTCTTCCTCAAGCTCACCGTAGACGAAGACCTTCACGGTGTTCGGATGAGTGAGCTGACTCATCGCGCGCGCTTCGCGCCGGAAACGCGAGGTCAAGTCTTTGCGATTGGCCAGCTTCGGATGCAGGATCTTGATCGCCACCATGCGCTTCATGGCGGGCTGCGAAGCCTTGTACACGGAGCCCATTCCGCCCGTGCCGATCTTCTCCAAAATCAAGTATTCGCCGCCCAGGATCTCACGGCCGATAAAGGGGTCCTTGGGGCGCATTCAATCCGACAGATACCAAAAGTTACTGCCCGCTACGAGCACGGCGAGCACCACCCGGGGTTCGAAGTCCAGAATCGATTGGCAAAGCTCGCGTTCCGCGAAGGAAACTTGCATCGCGGGGCCCGTGGGCCGCATGAATGACCGGGCATGACCAACCGCGCCGAGTTCTTGGAAAGTGCCCTCTTGCGCGATGCCGGCTTTCGGCATGCGTTCTTCACGCGCAACGGCGGCGTCTCGGCGGGAGCCTACTCGAGCCTGAGTTTTTCGGTGGCGGCCGGCGACAGCAATGAAAACGTGACGCAAAACTTGGAACGCGCCGCGGCGGCGCTCGGCATCGCGAGCTCTCGCATTCATTTCTTGTCCCAGGTGCACGGTCGGGTGGCCCTTATCCTCGGCGGCACCGAGCTCCAGAGCGAGCTCATCCAACGCGAGGGCGATGCGCTCGTCAGTCGAGCGCCGGGGCTCGCGTGCGGCGTGCGCAGCGCCGATTGCGTGCCCGTGTTATTGGCGGATCGCCGCAGCGGCGCTGTCGCCGCGGCGCACGCCGGCTGGCGTGGCGCAGTGAGCGGCATCGTCAGCAGCGCCGTCGATGCACTGCGCTCGATCGCGCCAAACCCCGACCTGCTCGCGGCAATTGGGCCGCACATTTCCCTGGACGCCTTCGAAGTCTCGGAAGACGTGGCAGAAAAGCTGCTGAACGCCTCGCGTGATCCGCACATCGTCGATCGCTCCCGCCGCAAGCCGCACGTCGATTTGCGGCGCATGCTGCGGGCGGAACTGCACGCTTTGGGCCTCGCGCAGTCGGCGATCGACGACGTTTGGGGGTGTACCGTGCTGCAGCCGGAGCGCTTCTTTTCATTTCGGCGAGATGGCAAAGCCAGCGGCCGCCATTTGTCTGCGATTGTACCTCGGCTGTAACGCGCGCCGTGCTTGCGGCAAGCCGAGATTCGATGGATATTTCGCGAACCGGGGGAGGCTGCGGCGAGGTCCGGCCCTACTCGGGGAGCTTTGTAGAAAATGCCCATCACCGTCTCTTGTCCAGCTTGTGGTTCGCGGTTTTCGCTGAGCGACGATCTGTACCGGCGTCGAGTTGCGGGCAGCTTGGTGAAGGTGAAATGCCGCCACTGCAGCGCGGAGATCGCCGTCGATGCGACGGAACACGCAACCATGCAAAGCCAAGGGGCGACGCACAAAGACCCTCCGCCGCGCCGAAAGTCGGTCACTCAACGCGGCCTCGGCACCGCGCCATCGGCGTCGACGCTCGCGACCAGCTCGCCCCTTCCCGATGATCGTCCGCACGACTCGCTGCCTTTGAATTCGACGATCACGCCTCTACCCGTGGCCACGGCAGCGCCGGCAAGTCTCGCTTCCGACTCGATCTGGGGCGACGATGAAGAGACGCTCGCGATCAACCTGGACAAGGTGAAATCACCAGCAAAGCCGGAGCTTGCGCGAACGGAAGCCGAAGAGGCAGAAGAGCTGGAACAGATCGAGGCCGAAGAGATCACGGCCAGTGAGAGCGTGATCGGTGACGGGCCCATCAGCGAGAGCCCGGTGAGCTCTTCGGGCACGCCGACCCTCGACGCGCTCACCATGGAAGCAGGCGGCGCGCACGTGCCTCATGGCAAGGCCGCGCCGGACGAGTTCTTGGTCAGCTTCGGAGCGGGTGGAGATGGCAATTTGGGCGCCCCCACGATCGACGTGACCAGCTTCGCTTCGGAAGTGACCCCGACCAACCTCAGGGTCGACTCGGTAGCACTGGAGTTCGACGATCGCCGAGCCCGCACCAACACCGTTCCGCTGTTCGACATGAACGGCGTGCTGCCCGCTCCGCGCGCGGACGAGACACCCCGCAAAAACCCGTCGCTGCGTCGACCCTCCGAGCCAATGCCGGCCGCTCCGGATTTTTCCGAACGTCCCGTGCGCGAACGCAAATTCGTCGTTCCGCCGGAAGCCGCCGAGATTACTGTGCCTGCACCGAAGCGACCGGCGCGTCGTTCACGGGCGCCGCTATGGGTCGGGTTGGTGGCGGCCGCTGGCGCTGCAGGCGCGGGGTTCGGCTACCGTGAGCATCGCATGAAGGAATCGCTCGCGAGCGAGGCCGCGCTCGTCGGCGCGGCCGAGCCTGCTTCGACGCAAGTCGTGAACACCCAAGCCGCGCTCCCGGCAGAAGCGGTGAACCCCGGAGCCGCAAGCGAAGCTGCAACAGTTACACCCAGCGCGACGCCGAGCACAGCTGCAACCGGCGTCGTCCCCGCCGCGCCAGCTACTCAAAACGTGACCGTCGCAACGACGCGCAACGTCGCCCCGAGCAGCGCCGCCGCAGTGAAGAACAGCGCGCGTTCGGACGGCAACACCAGCGAGCAGCCCAGCAAAGCCGTGCCGGCCGTCGAAAAGCCCATCGCGGCGGAAAAGACGATCGAAGCCCACAACGCGCCGCCGCCTGCAGCGCCGGACACCGAGTTCGATCGCGACGCGGCGCGCAGTGCGCTCGCCAGCGCCGCAGCACAGGCCTCTGCTTGCCGCAAAGAAGGCGACCCATCCGGCACCGCCAGCCTCACCATCACCTTCGCGCCCTCCGGCCGCGTCACCAGCGCGCAAATTCAGGGTCCGCCATTTTCCGGCACAGCCACTGGCGGCTGCATCGCGAGCACCATGCGCCGTGCGAGTGTGCCTGCGTTCTCCGGCGACTACGTGACCGTGAGCAAAACGATCGTCATTCAGTAAGCCGCCTCGCAGTGCTCGGCTGCGCGCCACGAGTGACTCGCTATACTCGTCCGCGATGGCCACACATCTCCTCGTCGGGAACCCGACCGCTCAAAGCGGCAAGAATCAGGAGCGCATCGATCGCGCGCGTGCGCTGCTGGAAGATGCCGGCCTTGCCACCGATCTCCTTCCCACACTGCCGGGAGGGAAGACAATCGGCGCCGTTCGCGCAGCGCTGGAGGCCGGCCCGTATCGCACCGTGATCGCGATGGGCGGCGACGGCACGTTTCGCGAAGTCGCCGCCGGGCTGTACACGAGCCGGCGACGCGAAGAGGTGTCACTCGGGATGCTGCCCACCGGCACTGCCAACGACCAAGGCAAGAGCTTCGGCCTGCAAGCGGACGAAGGCGCGCTCACGCGCAACGTGGATGTGATCCAAGCCGCCTACGAAACCCGACTCGACGTCGGGATCTACCGAGCCGGAGGAGCCGACGCACCCGCCGATTACTTCTTCGACTCCTGTGGCTGGGGCTTGTCGGCGCGGGTCCTGGCGCAGCGCAACAAGGACCGCGCTCTGGTCGAGAGTCTCGGCCCGCTCAAAGAAATCTACCGCGACCACGCGGTGTACGCGGGGGCGTTCATGAAGACGTTCCTCGAATCGTTCGTGGTCGAAGATCGCCTGCGCGTGGTCGCCACCCTCGACGGCCGGCGCGTCGAGCTCGACGGCTTGTGCGATCTGATCGTGAAAAACACGCGCATCTACGCGGGCGCGTGGGTGTTCGACGAGACCGCGCGCCATGACGACGGCATCTTCGAGCTGGTGCCCTTCGTGGGCAAGAATGACTGGCTCTCCAAGGCCATCCGCGATCTCGAGTTCGTGCCGCTGAATGAGGGCATGCTCCAAGATCTGGGCCTCGAGCACTCGCAGACTCTGCGCGCATCGACCATGGATCTCGAAATCTTCGAGCCTGCGGGCGGCGCTCCGCTCGCCACGCAGCTGGACGGCGAAGAGTGGCCTGCAAGCCAGCGCGTCCGCATCGAAGTCGTGCCACGCGGCATTCGCTTGATCGTCCCCGCCCCGTGAGCGAGCCGTAGCGGTTCCCGCGGCGCGGAGTGAACTCGACCGCGCAACGCGTGCACGTTCGCGGCGCCGCGACGCAAACAGTGCGTGCATGATCGGGAAGAGCGGGCTCTTTTCGCGGCAATCGTGGGCAAAGGCTGCACCTGCGAGGCTAGGGCGGGTGGCATCGAGTTTGCAGCGCCCGGATCATGGCAAACGTTCTGGTCGTCTATGCCACGAAGCAAGGGCAAACCGAGAAGATCGCGCGCCACATCGCGCAATCTTTGGTCGCCGCCGGGCACGCCAGCGAGCTGTTCGACGTCACTCATCCCAGCCCCCACCTCGACTTCGGACGCTTTCAGTTTGCCGTCGTCGGTGGGCCGATTCACGCGCAGGGCTACCCGCGCGCCTTACTGCGTTTCGTACGCCAGCACCGGGCGTTCCTCGAGCGCGTCCCGGCGGCGTTCTTCTCGGTGGGCCTAGCCGTCGCGAGCCGTACCTCGGATGGTCGTGCCCAAACGCTGCCCATCGTCCAGAAGTTCCTGGCACGGGCCGGCTGGAACCCAGCGCGGGTGGAGCTCATCGCCGGAGCATTGAAGTATTCCGAATACAATCCGCTGATTCGCCTGATCATGCGGCGAATCACGGCCAAGGAGGGCGGTGACACCGACACCTCTCGCGACTACGAGTACACGGACTTCGCTGCCGTCGAGCGCTTCGCGCGCGAGTTCGTCGGAGCGAGCGACGTCGGTGCTGCCGCTGGCAAGAGCGAGCAGAGCTGCTGCAGCGACTCAGAGCCGCCGCCGCGCTCGGATCACCGCGTCGACCCCGCTGCCCACGACCACGCGCGGACGCTCCTCGGCCACGAGTAACTCCCAGACAGCGAGCCCGAGCGCGTCTGCGCGCGCTCATGACTTGCCCAATGCTTCGGTAGGCGAGCGGGTCAGCCCGAGCTGACGGCCGGCGGCTCCCAGAGCTCGATTCGGTTCCCCTCGGGATCCATCACCCAACCGAACTTCCCATACGACTCTTCCTGGACCTTTTCGTCGACTGCGGCGCCCGCGGCGCGTAGCTGCGCCAGCATCGCGCGCAGATCCTTGACGCGAAAATTGATCATGAAGGAGGACTTGCTCGGCTCGAAGTAGGTCGTATCAGCGGGAAACGGCGACCAAACGAGACACGGCCCAGGATCTCCCTCGGTCGGAAATGTCGCCTCACCGTGCTCATCGCTGGGCAAACCCAGGTGCTCGCGGTACCAAGCCTTCAGCTTCACCGGGTCCTTTGCCTTGAAGAAGATCCCTCCGACGCCGACGACGCGCTCCATGAGCCGCGAGTGTAGTCGGCATTTCGAGCCGCTGTCGACCTCCTGCGTCAGAAGAAGGGCTGAGACGGCGGACTGTTCGTGCGTCGGTTGCGCTCATTCCCAGATTTCGTCGTCGCCCACTAATCGCAGTCGTGGACCAAATCTCTCGATCAGATAATCCCGCGGCGGGTCGGTGATGTCGATGACGTGTTTCGGCATGAACAGAAACTCGGTATCGCGGTCCAGGTAACCCGGTTCGATGCTCGCGGGTTGGCTGTCGAGCACGGCCAGGTAGAAGTCGCCGACCCGACCCAACACGACCGCCCACATTCGCTCGACATTGATCGCTCGGGACCCATCCGATTGGGCGCCCTCGATCCGAAAGAGCAAGCGGACCGCTTGTCCGGGCTGCAGGCGACGACGCTGATCTTCCGACGGGATCCAAAAGCTTTCTCCGTAGCGCAGATGGCGTTCTTCGGCGGACTCCAGCTCCCAGCGGTCCGTTCGGAGAGTCGCCAGGCGCCTCGCCCAATCAGAATCGGCCATTGGTACGCCAAACGTACCGCTGTTGCGCCGCGACGACACCAGGAAATCGCGAGCCTTCGAGACGACGTGTAACCGTCATCGTGTCTATTGATTCCGGACGGCAGTGCGCAAGTGCTCCAATCGCCACGCGGAGGGCAACGCCTGAAGGAGCAACAGGAGTACGCCGATTCGGGCGAGGGCGAGCGCAAGCCCGACTGGAGACATCATAGCCAGTACGCCCGCCAAAGGAGAGAGAGCAAATGGCGCCGCAAGCGCGGCGAACCAAAGGGTTGTCACCACAGCGAGCGCAAGGATCGGCTCATGCTTGCCCACGAAGAACATGGCAACCATGGTCGCACCGGCCACCAGGGGGGCGAGCGTCTCCAGAATCGGAGCCGACTCGTCGACGTCAGAAGCCATCCGTGCGAGGAGGAAGACAATGGCGACGATGGCAATCGTGAGCAGCCCACTGACGAGCGACACCGTGAGCGCCCGCGCCACCGTCGTCCGCGCGTCGCGGTAGTCGGAGTTCGTCGCGGCGAAACGCTCTTCCAGAGCAGCGCGTTCATCCCGAGTTACCGGACGCCCGCAACCCAGGCAGGCGGATTCCGCCAGCCCGATGGGGCGCGCACACTTCTCGCACGGGATGCTGACCGTCACCCTTGCCTCGCTGTAAGGTATCAGGCTTCAGCACCGAAGTCCCGAGCGACGCGACGACCTCGCCCGCTGCCAGAGCGCACGCCCCAGCAGCTTCGGTCATCATCAGACGAGGCCCCTTTGAAGCCGATGCGCGCGCACAACGAACGCGCGACGTGATTGTGGGGCCGAACGAGCAGCGTTCGGAGGCTCTGAACGTCAGTCCGACTGCAGTGCCGAGGTCAAGTTGGCAGCGAGAAAATTCCAAGTGTCGTGCGTTCTTCCGCGCCGATGCCCCGCCAGAATGCACGACCGGACGAGTTGTCCCGAAACACCAGCAAATGACACTTCTCGATGCCATCCGCGCGAAGAGCAGCGAGCGCGCGGGCCACCAGGGCTCGGCCGATACCGCTGCGCCGGTGAGCGGACGCGACGGCCAGATGATGAATCAGCCCACGACGACCGTCATGACCGCAGAGAATGGTCGCAACGACTGCGTCGTGAAGTGTGGCCACGAAGCTGAGCCCGGGATTGCGCTCCAGAAATCGCCTCACGTTCTCGAACGAGTCGGCGCTGCTGAGCCCAACGCCCTCAGTCGACTCCCACAGCGCACGCGCTTGCGCGTGGTCCTCCGCTTTGAACACCCGGATGTCGAGACTCATCTCACGGTCCACGCATTGATTTGGCTGGTTAGCGGTCCTTGTTGATTCGCGTGACGTTGATAGAGCCCCTCCGCGTATCCGTCGCCGCCAGGCTACCGCTGTCGAGCTGCGGCTGCATCTCGCAAATACCGCCGACCACACTCCGGCGCAGGCTGGCGGTCCAAGAAATACCCATTGCCGTGACATTCGATTCGATGTGTCATGCTGGCAATGACTCATCTGCTCGCTAAGCTCTCGGGCCTCGTGCTCTTGGCGATCGCCCTGCCATCGTGCGCCTGCTCTGAAGTCAAAGGTGCGGTGTCAGCGTATGCACAAGCAATCGACCACGTCGCGACCTCCAGCAAGAAGCTATTGCAGGAATGCGTGACGCCACCCGCTGGACTTTCCGAAGAAGATCGAAAAACCGAGTGCGAAATGGCGGCTGCAGGATTCGACACGATCCAAAAGTCTGCTGTCGCTTTGGCAAAGGCCGTAGACGCAGACCAGAAGTAGGACAACATGGCCAACTCGACAGAGATCATCGAAGCGTTCATCAAGCTCGGAACCATGGTCAAGGTGGCCGCATCCAAAACGGACGGCAAAAAGGACGATTGGACCGCGGTGCTCGGCACGATTGTGAGCGACCCGGCGCTGTCCAAAGCGGTCTCTGACCTGTTCAATCAACTCAAAGGCAAAGGCTCGATCGACACGGCTCTCGAAGGCATCCGCACCAAAGAGAAGGCGATCCTGGCGGAGGCCGGTGTGCCAGATGCGAGTGGACTGTCCGGAAAGGCACTCTTGAACTATCACGCGCTCGCCACCGCAGAGCTTTCGCTCGCCACGCAAAAGGTGGTGTTGGCGTTGAACGCAACCTTCCTCGACTGGGTCGTCGATGATGCCCTGCCGGCGCTCACGAAGATCCTGCCCATCATCATCGCGGCGCTCTGACCGCGAGTTGCTGGCCTGGTCTCGATGTTCGTGAAGCGAGGTCACCAACTCCGGATCCAGCGAAATAGCAGTGCCGCCAGCAGCGCGAGCACGAAAGCCACGACTGCCAGCAAACAGAGGTAGGCCACTCCCTTTCCGATCCACGTGTGTGCCGCTCGCAGGCGGTTCATTGGCCCTTTGCCGCCATCATCACGCGAGAGCGCGTCGAATTTTTGGGAGGGTTGGCGAGCCACTTCCCAGCGCGGCAAGTTTGGAGAAGGCCGAGGGGACTCTGGCATCGACTCGGAGCCAGGGGCCACGTTCTTCGGGCCACGGCTATCGGCGTCCTGTTCGGCTCTCCACCCAGTGAAGGCGGTGTCTTCGCCGCCAATCTCGACCACTCGGCTGCCATGCATCAGAACTCCCAGGCCGTGTTCGATGTCCCAAGTGCAGCCGAACGCAAAGCCAACGTAGGGCAACCCTGCGTGTTGGATCTGATGAACGTAGATCGTGTGAACCCCGAGCAACGAATGAAATTCTTCAGCCCGCTGAACGCTGGGCATGGCCGATTCATAGTCCGCACCGAGAAACCGCGCGTACCTCGGTCTCAACGCCGCATAGTGTTCGACAAGCTCATGTAGGAGCGACTGCTGCATCTCGGGCCCGTGCTCGAGCGGCCACTGCATGAGCGCAATCTCAGCCTCTTCCAGCGCGCTACCGCCTCGCCCTTCAGGTGCGAACACGAACCTGACCTCGCCCTTCGAAGGCTCCAACGTATCGCGAATACCGTATGGACCGCGACGCGACTGATAGCCGTCCCAGCACGCAAGCTGGACCGTCGCTTCCCAGCAGCGGCCACTCCACCGAAAATCCGCGGCCGCTAACTTGCGCATGACGTCAGGGATGAAGGCACGCTATGCCCGCTCCTTTGGTCGCTGCGTGGTCCAGAAAGCGACAAGGGTTACCAACACAAAGACGATGATCGTCGAGACAAAACCCGAAGTGACGTCCATGCTCTCGACGACGAACGCCCGCTGCGAAGGGTCGACCGACTCTCCGACGACGAAGGTGACCATTCCGCCGGAGGCTATCAGCCAAATGACGGAAACGAGCATCAGAATGACCGCACCCGCGCCTGCCGCAAAGGCGATCCACCTTCGCCGTTGACCAGCGGCCGCGGCAAGCGCCATGGCGAAAGTGGCACAACGCAGCGAGAAGTAAGGCTGCTGCGCAAACGGACTGAGACTGACAATGGCCATCAGCAACAGCACTCCCGTCAGCGCGATCGTTGCTAGCCAGGCCCGGCGCCGGGATGAAAAAATGGCCAGAGCGCCTGCGATTGCGACCGCCACGACCGACTCAGCTACATCGCTCATCTATTCACTCGCATTCCAGGACACCGCACCAACGGTCTTGCCGGGCGATGAACCGGGACCGTACAAACCTCTTCATGCAGCGTACTCGGTTTCGACTGCGTCGGTCGGGCGAATTGCAAGGCAAGTTCACGCCGAACGTGTCATGCCGTAACGCGGTCTGATTCCCGCTGGGGACGTGTTATGGGAGCACGTGGGATTTTGGTTCTTCGTGTGGACAATGGCTGCACCCATGACTCGGATCGCGGGGTTCGCGCCGCTGGTCTTGGTCGCAGTCGCGCGCACGAGACCAATCGGACGGATCATTGCCGGAGTCGCTGTGGTCGCGGGAACAGCCTTGACTCTACTGTTCGCAAAAGCCCACGATATCGCTCTTCACAGCGAAAGGCGTGCGGCTGACCTCAGCCCACCGGAAGAGCGCGCCAGGACCGCACTGAGCGATGGCAAAATCAGCCTGACCGGGGTTGCGTTCGGACTGGCGGCGACGGCGCTGGCGTTTCGACCGTCTCGACGCCGCCCCCTTCCGCCCGCCTGATCAGAGGCTGACTCGACGCGATGGTTCGAGCTTTCGTCGTCAACGCGATGGCTCGTGAAAAGCTCGGTTGATGGTCGTCATTCTGTAGGCGCCTGTCTCATCAGCCTGCGCCCAGATCAGCCCATCACCCAGCATGAACGCGCCATTTCGGCAGAAGATTGCTGCTGGGTCAGCGGCGGAGATCGCAGTGACCTCGGCTGGTGGGAAAATGCGTGGGTAATGGCGGAGGAATTCCGCGCGGGAGTTCACGGCAACGGACGCGCTGAGCGGAAAGCTCATGAGGTCCGCAAGCGCGTTCTTGTCGGAGGCGCCGATGAGTCGAACGACTTCGCTGAAAAAGGTCACCGCCCGGCGATAGGCAATGCCATTCACCCCGCACGAAGACTCGGCCGTGACGCCGCCATCCGCTGCAAGAAGCAGAACGTGGTCGTCCTGATCAACGACTGCCGTTCCACCGTTTCGTAACGGAAAGCGCTGCTCAGTGCGGAGCGGTGGCATTGGCGCGGGGCTGGCGGCGCTGGCCGCTATGGTCACATTGGCCGAGTCTGTAATCGGCGAGCTTTCGGCGTCAGGCGAGTTCTTCTGCTGCGAGGGCGCAACGCCCCGGCGGCCGCAGGCGCATGCGCCAATCAGCAAGAAGGCGAGCGTTCGGAAGAAGCGCTCCGGAGTCACTCGGCCTCCGTCACCCAATTCAACGTCTTGAGCCCACGGACGCGTCCGAAGTGCTTGGTATTGTTCGTAACGAGGGTGACGTTGAGCGCCATCGCGTGCGCTGCGATCAATGTGTCGAAGGACCCGATGGGCTTGCCCCGCTGCTGCAGCTGCGCGCAAAGGCGCCCAAACATGGCAGCCGCGAGAGCGTCGAAGGCAACGACGTTTATGTGCAGAGTAAACGTATCCAGCAGCCGATGAAGCCGCTTGGACGCGCGACGATCAGCGCCGAAGCGCAGCTCAGAGAGTGCGATCGCGCTCACGCAGAGCTCTGACGGTGCGTGCTCTAGTAGCTTGGCACCAACCCCGTGCTGCCCTCGGAGGGCAAAACTCACCGTGTCGGTATCGAGCATGAATCGAGACCGCACGGTCACGCGAAGGGATCCCGAAGCTTTCGGATCGCCTCGGTCTTCGGCCGCTCGATCGCCTCCGGCCACGCGCCTAGGCAAGCGATGAATTCGCGCGGCCACGAGTCGACCGGCTCGAGCACCACTCGACGGCCGACCTTGCGAACGGCAACCTCAGTCTGACCCGGGAAACGATAGTCTTTAGGCAGACGGACCGCCTGGCTACCGCCATTCTTGAACAGCTTCGCGCGTTCGGACATGCGAAAGTATATACACTGGTATCTACGAGTGCAAGGCGCCCGCAGCGCGCAGAAAAGCTTGTTCTAGAAACGGTGCGATGTGGTCCCAGCATTCGCCTGGTCGCGCCTGCAAAATGAGGTGAGGACCCTTCACGCTTGCGACGCGGACGGATGGCTTCGCGTCGCGGATGGGCCCAGCGGATCGCGCTGGAATGAGTCGATCGCGTTCAGCGCGAATGTAGAGGACGGGCTGAGCGAGAGCTCTGAGCTCCGCACTGACATCGACCGTAAGGGCCGCCTCGGCACGAGCGCGCAGAACGGCGCCGTCGAGCGGCACGACGCTATTGCGAGCGGCGGCAGCGAGCGCACGATCTCCTCCGGTCATGATGAGCTCCACGAGGAACCGAGGAGGAGGAGTCCTCCAGAAAAACTCGGGCAAGCGTGCAAGCATTCGCGGCAGTGGTGGCCGCACGAAAGTAGCGCAGAGCACGACGGCGCAGGCCTGCGGACAGCGGTTCGCGATCAGGATTGCCAGCGGTCCAGAAAACGATTCCGCGATGAGCGCAAATGGCTCGGCCGGGAACTGAGGCAGCAGCGCGTCGGCGAGCTCCCCGTAGCAACGAGGCCGATCGGACGGGAGCCGCTGCACGCGCAGTGGAAATGCCGCTGGCGCTGCCGCAATGAACCGTTCGAACATGTCTCCAGTACCGTCCAAACCCGGCAGCAGGATCGACACTGGATAGGTCACGCTCGCCAAGTCTGGCGACGTACCGCCGTTGAACAGCGGCCGCACCAAGAATGACGCGGGGCCGACTGCTTCAACGGCTCGAAACCTCTTCGGCGAGCCCGATCAGAATTCCCTCGGGCCCCCGGATGTAGCAGAGCCGGTAGATGTCTTCGTAACTCACGACTTCATCGACCACCGTCGCGCCCAGCCTGCTGAGACGGGCGATGGTGTCGTCGAGGTTCTCGACGGCAAACATGACCCGCAGGTATCCGAGCGAGTTCACGGGGGCGGTGCGGTGATCGGAGGCAATGGCTGGGGCGTCGAAGCGAGAGAGCTCGAGGCGACTGTGGCCGTCGGGGGTGCGCATCATGGCGATCTCGACGCGCTGGCCACGCACTCCGGTGACACGGCCGGCCCACTCGCCCTCGATGGGCATGCGGCCTTCGAGGGTGAGGCCGAGCTCGGTGAAGAACTCGACGGCTGCATCGAGGTCTTCCACCACGATGCCCACGTTGTCCATGCGCTTGACTGCCATGATCTCTCCTCGAGCTCTACTCGTGATCGGCTAGTCCGAACTCAGGTTGATGCGACCGTCTCGAAGACGCTGCTCGAAATCGGCAACGTCCAAAAGCTGCCCGTTTGGTCCGCGCAGACGAGGAACCGGCCCGAGGACGTCGTCGACATGCACGAGCAGGCGCCAATGGTTGGGAACGAGCCCGACGCCCGTGACGATATCTCGGAACAGCGTGTCTGCCTCCGCTTCCAGGTGCGCGACGATCTCAGGCGACAGCTGTTGCCCAGCATAGGGCTCGAACAGAGCATCGATGCGCGCGTATAAGTTTGGTCCGCGAAAGACGTCTTCGCGAGCTCGCATGAAGTAAATGCGACTGCCGATCCCAAAAGCGATCGCCGAACCGAGGATGAGCTCGAGAATCATCGTCGTTTACCAGCCGTCTGCCGCCTCGACTCGAGTGATTGCATTCATGATGCTCTCGCAAAGTCGTAGAGCTAGCTGACCCAGCCCCCCTTCTCTTCCAGCAATGATTGGCATCGCGGGCACGACGCCGGAACGCTTTCGAAAGCAGTGACGAGCGCGCCAACGACCGAGCAGCGCCAAACGATTGGTGGGGAGTCGAGGAGGCGGATTGCCTCCAAAGGCGAAAGCCCTCGAACTTCTCGAATTCCATTGGCAACCATGAGGCGCGCCGGTCGTGGGACCTCGACGATGGCGACCTCGAAGAAAGTCGACGAAGAGCTCCAAAGGGAGACGTCGATGGCGTGCTCGACGCGATGCTGCGTCCCGCAGCGCTCACAAACCGCGAGTGTGGACGAGCCAAAGCCATTCGAGAAAGAGTGATCGTGGTACCACCCGACCGAGACGCTCAACCCGCAACCGTTACACTCGAAGTCGACCGGCATTGTCTCGCAACTATTCAGCGTACCAGAAGTCGTGAGCCAAGAAGAGCTGAGCTGAGCGCGAGGAATCGACTCAGCCGTTCAGCCGTGCGAGTCCCGCTTACCCGGAAGGCGCGTCCGGCTCGTCAGGAGCCTCACGAAGGCTTCCGGGTTGGCGAGACGAAGCTCGAGCGTTCTTGTCCGAAGATGTCCCAGGCGGACGCAAATCTCGATGTTCGTTCCGACGGGTATGAATCTCGAGAGCGCGTTTTGGCTGCCAGCCGGGCTCTCGACGTATGCAATGTCCTCCACTGGGACGTCGATGTCCACGCCCTGGAGGTCCGGAAAGAAGAGATTGAAAGGAAAGAACGGTCTGACGACGAGACGCCCAGACGCAATCGCAACCACGAGGCAATTGCGGTAGCCGTGGCCCGAGACGGCGTTCTCAAGGAAATCGGCGCCGGAAACAGAGAAAAAGAACACCGGCAAGCCGCGGAGCACACGGTAAAAAGCGCACACGCCCATCATGCCCCCCATGAAGGCCAAGGCGATCAATCCTGGGTGGGCGGTCAACCCGGTCATTCACGTCCTACGACGAGTTGGGCGGCGCAACCCGACATCCCGCTTGCCGCTACGTCATCTTCGCCGGTGCAGCAACGCGAAACGTGTGCTGGTCGAGATCCTGGACTCGGAGTTCGTACGTGCCCCACGGTCGATTCGACGGCGCCTCGACGACACGAGCTCCGCGGCGAACCCAGTCAGCATGGAGATTGTCGACATGCTCCGCGGTCCGGACATCGAGGTGCAGCCACACCCCGGGCTGACCTTGTGCTTGCTGAACGAGAATGATTTGCACAGCGTCGATCCCAACCAGGGCCGTGTGGGCCGGGCCTGGCTCGTCCGCCTTCAGAAACCTCTGCTCGGCATCCGACCAGCGCCAACCCACGCGAAATCCCAACACGTCGCGATAGTACGCAAGGCTCACATCGACGTTGTCGACTCGAAGGATCGGGCGACAATCAAAGACTGCAGGATTTGATTCTGTCGACACGCCGCCCGGATCCTTTCTCGCTCGCCAGATCGTACTTGCGGCAGCCCCTCCTCATTCGATGAGCTCGAAGCCACGGCATCTCGTCGTCCACCCAACTTGTATTTCAGCAACACCCGCGCCGCAATCAGAACTTCATCTTCCTGGGCTTTGATGAAGGTTCATCCCTTCGGCCGCTCCGCAGAGCTCCGTAGGCTTTCTTCGCTGCGATCTTCGCAGCCAGATGCATGGCGCCGAAGCAGTGCCTGGCGTGCAAGTGGTTGTGCGCCCGGCAAAGCAAACGGATGTTTGCCGCGTCGGCTCCACCGCGCCTTGCGAGCGGTCGGATGTGATCGAACTCGAGAAATGCGCGAGCATTGCAGCGACGACCATCAGCCGCAACGAAGGCACAGCGACCGCGATCGCGATCGTGAGTCGCTCGCCGCACTTTCACGGGCAGATAACGCGCGTGCTGGCTGCGCCGCACGAGGTGCGTTGCGCTCGTCTGGGCTTCGGTTGCTGCTGCGACTGATGCCAACGCTCCGCCTGGTGGAGTAGTTTCCCGAGTCGACCCCGCAGGCGTGTCCCTATGCAACTTCTCGGCTTTGGCGTGGCTGTGGCGTGGCTGGGCTCCGATGCCGAAGCGCCGTTTCTCTTCCTGGCGCACGAAACTTGCCGCCATCAGCTTCATCACACTCGCGAGATCTCCATTCGGAACCCGGTGCCTAGCGAGAGCACGGGCGCGCTCGATCAGATCGCGTAGCTCGGCGTCGGCCGTGAAGTGCACGCCGAAGCGATCGACTGAAAGTGGTTCGAGCTCGCGAGTGCGGCGCGGTCTATCCGGAACCGTCATGCCCGTCGGAGACGCTGAGAAATTCGCGGAAATCATGGGCGCTTGTTGGGGCGTCGGTGCAGGAAGCGCCTCGACTGTTCCGGCCGCCGGCACGCCCTGCGAGGTGACCGGCGGGCATTGCGCGCGGCTGGGCAGGCGGCGGATCTGCTCTCGCACATCCGGCCGTGGAAAGCGCACAGCGAGCAGTTCCTCGATCTGCCGCCGGCTTTTGCCGCGACACGCTTCGAACAATTCCGACGCGACCTCGGCCGTCAAGTGCGGTGCGAGCGCGCACAATGCGCACAAGTGCAAGTCGCCCTGAGCGACACGCTGGAATGCTTCAGGATACCGCCGACACACGCGCGCCGCCGTCACTCGGCGCCCTGCAGCACCTTCACTCATGCCCAAAGCTTCCACGCAGTACGAGAACAGAGACGAGAACCCCAGCTCGAGAGGCAAAAGACGCTCTTCGAGCTCCACCAAGTGCGCCAGTATTTGCGCGGACAGCGCATTGCCTTGTCGAACCAATGCTGACAATCCCGCCAAGAGCTCTGAATTCCCCAATCCCACCAATCGATATTGGTTGCTCATCACTCTTGTCTATCATGCGATATTTCGAGCCTCAGACTGCCGCACAGACCCTCGTTTCCACTCGAAAATGGCTGCAAAGTCGAACGAGCTCGCAAAAGATTCGCTACGCGAAGCCTCGCCAAAGCAACACCCAAAATCCATCTGACACGCCAACTCGATGCGGCTACGCACTCCAATCCTGTCTACAAAAATCGACCAAAAACCCCGGACATCTCACGGTTCAAACCGGGTACATCGGTACGAAATAGATCAATGACAGTGGTGACAGTGGATGCGACGACCGCATATGCCCTGGAAGGAGCTGGTCCGTTCGAGGGACGACGGCATGAAATGGCGACGCCCGAAAACGAAAGCAAGCCGTGAGGCGCCGTGTGCCCGACTGCTCCTACTCCGCTGGCGTAGCAGGCGAAGTCGCAGCGCGTCGCACGCCCTGCTCGCCTGCGCTCGGGCTCTTCGTCCAGGCTTGATTGGCGCGGCAACGAGCGTCAACGTCCGCGCGGCAGGTTCAGTGCTGGGTCAACCCGCGTTGTCGCGCGCAGTTTTCAGTGACGGGGCCGAGGTCGAGTCCCCCCGGTGCAGGAGACGAGCTAGCCATGGGCTGTGGTTCTTTCCAGCCAGCGAGAGCTCGTGTCGTCGGGCAGGGGATACGCGTCGGGATCGACCTCCCCACAACGGTTCCAGTCGGCACGGCTGCCGAAGCCGACCCCCTCCATGCGCGCGAAGTGCTCGTCGGAAGGCTGCTCGGCGCCTCTCGGGAAGTCTTCCGGCCACAAGAATTTGGCGACCCAATGTAGCCACGAGAAAGGCGGATCCCAGCGAGTAATGTAGGCAACTCGTTCCGCTGACGACCACTGCCGAGAGCGTGCCCATGCAGCGAAGAGGTAGCGGTAGTCTTCGCCGGCACCCATTCGCCAGTGAATGTCGAAGGGATGGACGCGGGGGTAGTACGCCCACGGCGGAGGGACCTCCCCGTGTTCACTCACGAGAGCCTCGATCTGCGATGCGTACAGTTCCTCGTCAGACTTCACTCCGGGTACAGCAGGCATGCGTCTTGCGCAAATTGTATTTGGACTGCACCGGCCCCGCAAGCCAACCGTCCGCCCGCGCTCCCGCCCTCCGAGCTTTGCGACGAGCCCTGCGCACCTCGCCCGCTTGCCCAACCCCCAAATCCAAGCTCGCGCAGTGAAGCGCGTATATTTTTTGGGTTAGCGGGCGCGGCAGGCGTGGTTCGTCGCGTAGCTCAGCGTTCGGCCAGGTGCTTTGGCTACGGCGCGACTGGGCCCACGGTCGAGATCGGATGGTTGGTCAGGTTGCTGGGAACGCGGTTTTTGGCTTCGACGCGGGACGCTTGGCTGAGGATGTCGGGGTTGGCCGAGATGTCGGTGTCGTAGCCGCTGACGGCGCCGTGGCAGCTGGCGCAGATGCCGTTGAAGAGTGAGCTGCGGAAGCCTTGGTTGACGACTTCACCCGGGTAAAACTGCATTTCTTCGCGTTGGAAGTGGTCGGTGGGTTTGTCGTTGTCGCTGGCCAGGACGACGCGCGTTTGGAGGACCAGCGGCATGCCGCCGCGGATGGTCACGCTGGCCGAGCCGTCGTAGTACATCGTGGGCGCTCCGAGGAGACCTCGGCGCACGTACACTTTGCCGTAGTTATCGCTGTAAACGGAGCTCGGGTCCGCTGCGTCGAAGCTCGTGACGTTGGCTTCGGGCGGGAGGTCTTCCCAGAGTGAGAGCGCGAAGTCACCCTTGGGGGTGACGCGACCGGTGCGCGTATTTTGGAACAGTAAGCTCGACAGCAGCGGTGCGTCGAGGAACGTGACTTGCGCCTGTGCGCGGTGGTCCGCGTCGTCGTAGATTTTGGTGGCGCCGTTCGGTTCGTCGAGCTTCGATTTGAAGATGCGCAGGTTGTAGCGCGGGGTGATCGCGACCGGCCACAAGTCGTCTTGTGCGTCGGTGATCAGGGGGTTCTGCTCGCCCGTCGCAGGGTCGATTTCTACGATGTCGAAGTTGCCGTTGAAGTTGTCGAGCGCGACCACGTTGGCCGCGTAGCTCACGAGCAGGTTCCGCGACGGCAGTAGCGCAGGGCTGCGATAGGCGCCGCGAGTGCCGCTGAGTTTGCCGGTCGCGTCCTTGTCCACGATGTGCACGGAGTGCTGAAAAAAGGCTGGATTGGGCCAGCTTATCGCCGTGGGCTGCTGCACGTAGTCTGCCGGCGTCTCGCTCAGTTGGTCGATGCCCACGCTGCGGTTGATGATGGCCAAGGTGCCCGCGCCATGGACCGCGCCGTTGTCGCTCAAGATGGCGGCGAAGTTCTTGTCGGCCAGTTCGACCAGGTCCGTCAGTTGGTCGAAGTCGATGGTGTTTCTTTGGCCGAACAGCGGATGGTAGTCACCGCCGTCGAGATTCATGCGCCGACCCGCGAGTTGATAGAAGCCGGGCGCGCGCTTTTCGGTCACCATGATCAGGCGGCCGTCGCGCATGAAAGAGGGCGTGAGCTCTTGATTCAACAGGAAGGTCAGCTGGCGGATCTTGCCCGACTCGAGCACGTACAGGTTGGAGTTGAGTCGAGAGGGATCGGCGGGCGTGCGCTGCGGCCCGTGATAGCTGAAAACGCCGTCATTCTTGGTGTTGCCGCGCGTGGAGGCGAAGACGATGCGACCGTCGGGGGCGAACGTGGGATCGAAGTTGTCGATCAGCTCACCGTTGTCGTCGATCGGCTGCCCTTCGTCCGTGGTGGGGGCGGCGTTGATCGTGGGCTCCGGCGCGCATTGATTGCCCTCGACCACGTAGATTTGAAACGGGCTGGTCGCGGACTTGCGGGCGGCAAAGGCGATTCTTTGGCCGTCCCAGGACACGGCTGGGCGGCGCGCGTCGCTGTTTGCGGGGGTCAGGCCACACAAGCTGGAAAGGCTGGTCTCTGCGCCGACGCTGACGCGCTGGGTCGCGTCGTCCAGTGAGGCGGCGACTTTGATCACCTCGGCGCCCGGCGAGAACGCGCCGAAGCCCTGCGGAATATCGGGCAGCGCGGCGGGCGGGCGGCGCACGAATACGATGCCGGTGAGCGCAGGTGGGGTCGCGAAGCGCGCGGCGCGCTCTCTCTGAATCCAGGCTTTGATCACGCAGTATGGCGCTTGCTCGTCGAGAGGCGCCGCGAGGTCGACGGCTGCGGCCAGCTCCGCGTCCGTGCACTCGTACTTTTCGGCGAATAGCGAGCCTCCGCGGTGCACGAGACCACCGACCTCCGGGCCCGGCGGTAGGTTCTTGCGCACGAGGCGACTGGCGTTCACGTCGGGAGACTCCAGCGCCAGCTCTTCCAGGGTCAGGTCGTAGTTCTTGCGCGTGGCGGGCAAGCCGAAGTGTCCGCCGCTGCCGCCGCGCAGGCGGTAGTCGTGGCCCATCGAGCCCGCGTGGCAATTGACCATCATGCAGCCGCGCTTCACGAGCATCGGTTGCACGCGGTTGGCGAAGAGCAATAAACCGTCGTCCTTGCCGGGCACGATTTGATCGGTGGGGCCGCCCTTTTCCGTTGCCCAATCGACGAGCGCCTCGTAGCCGGGGTCGTCCGTGGTCTCGAAGATGGTGCCGCCTTCGTGGTACACGCCGCCCACGGCGGGTGACAACGCGCGGCGCAAGATCTCGCTCGCGCCGGTGTCGACCGATACGTAGTCGCCAACCGCGAAGTAGTTCCAGCGCACCGCTTCGGCGGAGGCTCCGCAGGTCAGATACAGCGCGTTGCCCGCCGAGCCGTGGCAATTGCCGGCTGAACAGCGCTGGCCGAGCACGGGGTTCACCCGACTCACGAAAGTCTGGAAATCCGGGGTGGTCGGGTCCGTGGTCGGGTCGAATTCGGGATCGCTGCCGAGCTCGTTGGAGCACGGGGTTTGCTCGAGCACGCGCTCGGCCGGGGGGGCGTTGTTGATGGTGTGCCCGTTGCTGATCCAGGTATCGAGCGTGGTGAACGCGGGGCTCGTCAGGTCGAGCAATCGCCCACCCACGTGTGCGATGTCGGTCGTGACCAGCGTGGGTTCGGCGCTCTGCCAGGTGGTGTACGAAATCGGAAAAGGCTTGGCCACCTTGAGCAGCAACGCGGGAAAACCGTACGCGCCGTAGCGCAAGAACAGGTCTTGACGCTTGCTCACCTGGTCGTAGCTGGTCACGTTCAAATTGCCGAGCGCGTTGCCGTGATCGTCCGCGGCAACGTGGCAACCCGACTTGGTCGGGCTGGTGGCGCAGGTTTGCACCAGCGTGACGCCGATCTTGCGATCGTAGTAGGTGGTGTTGGCTGGTTGGTCGTCTCGGGTGCACGCCGGCGTGAGCAGCAGCAGACCGAGCGCGAGCCCCTGTACCAGCAGCCGGCTCTTTTCGACGAGACTAAGCATGTCGCGCGCACGCATCAGACGCTCAACTCTACTCGACCAGCGCAAACAAATCAGCTCGGCGCGGGCCGGCTGATTGCCGCGCAAAAGCCGGAATTTCCGGATGTGCGCAACGGTGTGCGCTCGTCCACTCAGAGCCGACGCGAAGCGAAGCGCGCGGCATCACGCACGCCCGAGTCGCTGTCGTTCTCCGCCGCGAGCACGGCGTCGAGCGCTTGCGAATCCGCAATTTGCCCGAGCGCCCAAACCGCCGCGGCTCGCACGCCCGCATCCGGTTCGTTGTCCGGCGTGGTGATCGCGATCAGCGGGACCACGGCGTCGCTGTTCCGGAGTGAGCCCAGGGTTTGCGCCGCGCGCCGTCGTACCAGCGCCGAAGGATCACTGATCAAGGCGGCCACGCGATCCACGTTGCTGAACACGTTGATGTGTGTCGCGCCGTTCAGCGCGGCCAGGCGCACCCCTTCGTCTTCGTCCGCGAGCGCCACGGACAGCGCGGAGCCCGTGCCTTCGTTGTTCAGGCGGATCAGCGCGTTGGCCGCCGCCACGCGCACCATGGCCGAGCGGTCGTTGAGCAGGGCCGTGGACACGGGCTCGATGCCTGCCCGCTCCAAGAACTCACCCAAGGCGTTCGCCGCGTAGGCGCGCGAAAGCTCGGAGGCCTTGGGATTATTGACCGTGTTGATGGTTTGCTCGTAGACCTCACCCTTGCCGAACACGCCGAAGATGCGGCGGCGCAACCACCAGGCGCTGATTTCGCGCGTCTTGGCGTTGCTGGCATAGAGCAACTTCGACACGTACGGCACGCAATCCAAGCACTCCACGCGCTCGCCATGCTCGAGCATGGTCCAGATCGCGGTGGGAGCTGCGCTGTCCGGAGCCTTGATCAGGGCGAGCATCTCCTTCGGCGTGCTGAGGGCCTCGAGCGAGGCGTTCTTCAGATTGCCATACACGCTCGAGCGACCGAGGTGCGTGGTGTCCGTCGGCTCCGGGGCGTCGGCGGCGCTCGAGACCGAGCCCAGTGCCGCAACCGAGAGAGCGACCGAAGCAGTCAGAAAACGACGAAATTTGCTGGTCATGGTCTGTTCCTCGCGCCCTTCTCAGTATTTGCCGCTGACTGGATCGCCGTCGCTGAACGGTTTGAAATCGGAGTTTTGACGCGCGTAGAACTGGCCGCCCATGTCGATGGTGCGAATCAACTTCACCAGCTCGTCGCGCGTCAGCCCCGCGACCTTGGCGTGATCGGTGCGCTTGCCACCGGCGATGTCAGGATCGGTGAACGCTTCGTTCAACGGCCAAGCGTAGCGCGACGCATTCTTGATCGAAGTCACGTTCAGCTTCTCGATCAGCGCGCTGTTGCGCGCGTCGCTCGGGATGGCCCATTTCGGCGGGACGGTACCGGTGACCGTGAGCTTGCCCATTTCCATGGACATTGCCGCCGGGTAGAACAACGACACGTACGACGAAGGCCAGCTCTGCACTTTGCGGTCGTAGTAGACCGTGACCGGCGTGTCCGTCAGATCCATGCGCGCCACTCGGTAGTCCGTGGACGTACCGAGCACCTCGTTGGTCATCGTCACCGTGTAGAAGTCTTGCGGCTTGTCGCCGTTGGTGGTCCCGTTGTGGCACGACACGCACTTGGCATTCAGCAGCGCCTGGATCTCGTTGGGGTTGTCCGCCTGGTTGGCATAGGCCCACGGGTATTCCGTGCGGCTATCGACTGGCTTCATGAAATTCTCGGGACCGCGACCGGCCGCGATGGTCAGAACGCCCGCGCCGATGCTGGGCAAGTTCGCCAGGTTGCGGTCTTCGTGACAGCCACCGCACACGCGGCTTTCGCCCGGCATGCCCTGGATCCAGGTGGTCTGGCTGCGAATCGACAAATCGAATTCGTCGATCGGCTGCAAGTGGACTGGCACGTAAGGCGGGATGTTCGCCAGCCAGGAACCATCCGACTCGACCTTGGCTTCACCCAAGATGGCGGCGCCTTCGGCCATGGTCAGGCCGAACATGGTGTGGTTCGGCGAGCCCTCGGTCGAGAAGCCCTCGATGATGCGCACGCGATTGGCTTCTGCGAGCGCCTGTTCCGTGGGCGTGCTGCTCGTGAATTGGGCACCGGAAACGGTGTCGCCATGGCGCACGGAGAGCGAGGTCGCGCGCACGTTGATCGAGCCGAAGGTGGTCGGTTTGGAGGAATCGACGGTGATCTGACTCGTGGGAATGATGCGCGGCTCGGGACGCGCGGTGATCGCGTGCGCGTACAGCTCCCAGACGTGCGAGTCGTTGACGATCAGCTGATTTTTGCCGTTGCTCTCGTTGTACCAATACACGCCGTAGTCGGGCGGCGTGAGCGAGAGCTCGTTGGATTCATCCACGGTGCCCTCGGCCCAAGACACCATGATGCGACCGTCTGGCAGGGTGGTCGGCGAACGGTAGCGGCCGGCGGGTGATTGTTCGTCGTCCCGGGGAACGTTCGGGGTGAGGATGCTGAACGCCTTTTCCAGCGTCTTTTCTTCGTCGAATTGCCCGACTGCTTGCGGATTCTCCGAGCGAGCGTCGAGCTTGACCAGCGCGCCGGCTTGAATGGTGTTCTCGCGGTTGGTGACGATGCCGTAGAACACGTTGGGCGTCGTACTCTCGGTCACTTGCACCATCGAGTTGCCGGGTTTGCCGTGTTGACCGCTGAGCGCGACGATTTGCGTGCAATCCGGGTTCATCGCGAACACCTTCACGTCATTGACGTTTTCCAGGTGCTCCCAGCGCGAGAAGCCGACGCGACCGTCGTGCATCGGGAAGAGCGTGATGATGTGCGATAGATTTTGCGAGCACAGCTTGCGATCGGCGTCGCCACCCGTGGTCGTGATCGTCGCCAGCTGGGTCACTGCGCGCGCGTGGTTGTACTCGTCCGCGCGCGTGCCCATCTCCGTGTACGCCTGATTGGTCGTGAACACGATGCGCTCGCCGGGGGAAAAGATCGCTTGCTGATCGTCGTACGGGCCGAAGGTGAGTTGCGTCACGTGGAACTTGCCGTCCACACCGCGGTCGATGCCGGCCATGTACACGTGGTAGCTGTCGTGTTCGTCCTTCTTCATCGTGAACACGACCTTGGTGCCGTCGAAGCTCACGTCCACGCTCGACACGTCGGCGGTCGGGTAATCCTCGATGATGTTTGCTTGCGGATTGCCCGTCTTCAGGTCGAAGATCTCCAGCCTGCCGCCGGGAACGAAGCGGCCGTAGTCCATGACTTGGCCCATGCCGCCGGCCACGTCGATCTTCACGGTGCCGTCGGCGTCGACCGTAGTGTTTTGGCGGACCGCATACACGATGCGCGACACGGTGCCCGCGCCGTCGTCGTCCGAGCTCTTGCTCGAGCAGCCGGGCAGCAGCACGAGCCCTGCGAGCAGCGAGAGCGCGCCGGCGATGCGAAGGCGGGAAAACGGTCGGGACATTCTCAAAACTCCTGAGGTGGAACGCGAGGCGCGCGGCCGGCCAGCGGTGATTTTACATAGAGCACGATCTGGGCCAACAATAAAACTCAATAATTTCATCAGCCTATGACCGGAGCTCGTGGGGCTGGAGCCCCAAACTCACGGCGCTTCGCGCGGCCCCGAGCCCCCAGCGCACATTGGCTGATACCGTTGCAATCCCCCTCAGCCGACCGGACGCCAGCGCATTGGAACCGAGCGTCATCGTCGGGTAGAGGGAGGACCGTAATCATGACGCTTCAGTTCAATGAGCAAGGCTTGATCCCCGCCCTGGCCCAGGACCGCTTCGACGGCCAGTTCCGCATGCTGGCCTGGATGAATCGGGAGGCGCTCGCGCGCACCCTGGAAACGGGCCTTGCCACGTTTTTCAGCCGTTCGCGCGGCAAATTGTGGGTCAAAGGCGAGGGCAGCGGCAATGTCTTGCGCGTCCATTCGGTCACCGCGGACTGCGATGGCGACGCGCTGCTGCTGCTGGTCGAGCCGGCCGGCCCGTCCTGTCACACCGGTCGTCCGAGCTGTTTTTTCAGACAAGTGGGCCCCGACGGCAGCCTCACGGAGCTGCCCTTCGAGGTGACACCGTTCATCGCCGAGCTCGAGCGCACGATCCGCGATCGCCAGACCAGCACGGGCGAGAAGAGTTACACGAAGAGCCTGCTCGACGGCGGCATCGCCAAGATCAACGCCAAGATCGGCGAAGAAGCCGCAGAATTGTCGGCGGCGCTGCGCGAAGAAAGCGACGAGCGAGTGCTCAGCGAGGCCGCTGACTTGCTGTTCCACGTGCTCGTGGGTCTGCGCTCGCGCGGGCTCGACTTTCGCGCGGTGGCGGCAACGCTCGCGGGCCGCACGAAGCAGAGCGGGCACGAAGAAAAGCAGAACCGACAAAAGGCTTAGAGTGCGCGGGGGCGCCGAGACAACGGCGGATCGACGGGGCTGCGACTGACACTCGCGGGTCGTATGTAGGTGCGAGCATGCTGCGTCTTCAGCGGCGGGGGCCAATGGCCTCAGTGAGTTTGACCCTCTGAGGAGCGCTCGTTATCGTGCGTTTCTGGTTCCACCGCGTCCCAGCCGGGCGCGCCGCGCCTTCCCCACCGATTGAACGCGATGCCCATCAAGATTCTGGTTTTCGAGAGTGATGCCACCTTTGCCGAGCAGCTCAAAAGCGGCTTTTCTGCGCTCGGCTGCGAGACCACGGTGGTGGACGACGCCAACCTCGGTCTGCAAGCTGCCGCGCGCGAACGGCCGGAGCTGATTTTGCTCGCGATCGAGTTGCCGCGCATGAACGGCTTCTCGGTCTGCAACAAGCTCAAGCGCGACGCGGCGTTGAAGGACGTCCCGCTGATCATCATGAGCTCGGACTCCACGGAGGAGACGTTCGAGCAGCACCGCCGGCTACGCACGCGCGCCGAAGATTACCTGCACAAGCCGATCGGTTTCGACACGCTCGTGGCTCGGATTCAGCCCTTCGTGAAGCTCGGCGAGCCGGCCCCTCCGCCCCAAGCGGCGAGCGAGGGCGCCGCGGATGCTGCGGTCGTGCTCGACGACGACATCGAGATCGAAGAGGCGGTGGAGCCCCAGCCTTCGGCCGACGTCGAGACCTCGATCCGCGAGGGCATCGTCGACCAAGACGTCAGTGATTTCGCCGATCAAGCCTTCGGAGCGCTGGAAGCCCCGCGGCCCAGCGCGGTCCCCCCCGAAGAGCTCGTGATCCCCGAGCACGAGCTGGCGGAGGCCGAGGTCACCGAAGCAGAGGTGACCGAAGTAGAAATCGCGCCGCCGTCGATCATGCCCGCAGCGAGCGCTGACGCACCGAGCACACCCCCGGAGCCCGATGCACTGCCGATCGCCGACGCGAGCATCGCGCCCGAGATGGGCGAGGTCGAAGTCGCCGACGCGAGCATCGCGCCCGAGATGGGCGAGGTCGAGGTCGCGGAAGCGAGCATCGCGCCCGAGACGAACGAGGCCGAAGTCCAATTGCAGTCGCTGGCGCCAGCCGACCTCGGGCCACCGCCGGTCGCGTCCCCCATGGCGACCTCACGGCCGCCGCTGCCACCGGCGCGCGTTCCCTCACTGCGCCCGTCGTCCTCGCCGCGGGCGGCGGAATTGGGCGACACCAGCAAGTATCGCGAAGAGATCGAGCGCCAGCGCGCGCGCATTCGCGAGCTCGAAGAGCTGGTGCGCAGCGCCGACGCCAAGAGCGCCGAGCTGGAAGATGCACTCAAGCGCGGCGGTGCCAAAGACAGTGAGGTTCAGCGCTTGCAGCGGGAGCTGGACGAAGCCAAGGCGCGCTCTGCCTCGATCATGCCCGGCAAGGGCGCAGGCAGCGCGCGCGAATTTTTGGATCTTCGTGAGCAGCTGAACAAGAAAGACAAAGAGATCCTGGAGAGCCGCGATCAGCTCTCGCACAAAGACAAGGAGCTGATCGGGCTACGCGACGGCGCCATCGCGCTCGAGCGCGACAAAGCCGATCTGCAAGATCGCATCAACGAGCTGGAAAAGCAGGCGATCGAGCTGCAGAAGGCGACGGACGCGGCCAAGAGCGACAAGGACCAAGCCGCCAAGCGGGCGGATGACTTCAAGCGCAAAGCAGAGAAGACCAAATCCGATCTCGACGCCAAGGCCGCCGAGCTGTTCGAAGCCAAGAATGCTCATGAAGCCACGATCGCGGACTACGAAGCGCGCGTGGCTGAAACCTTGGCTGCCCACCAGGCGCAGCTGGAGCAAGCCGCCGTCGCACACGCCGAGGCCGTCGCCGCGGCAGAAGCAGCCGGACGCGAGCTTTCGGCACGAGCCGCCGAACACGAGCAGGCATTGGTCGCCCAGCACGCGGCTGCCGCGGCCGCCCAGCGTGACGCGATTCAGGCACGTGAGGGGGAGCTGAAGCGCGAGCTCGACAACAAGCTCGCCGCGCTGCACCGCGCGAACGAAGACGCGATGAATCGCCTGCGCGCCGAGCACAGCCAAGACATGTCCGACGCCGAAGCGGCGGCCAAGCAATTCCTCGCCAGTCGCGAGCAGGAGCTCGGGGGACAGCAGGAGCGAGCGCTGGCCGCGCAAAAATCGGAGCATGAAGGCATGCTCGCCGCGATCACGGCCGAGCACACCAACGCGATCGCCTCACTGACTTCTCAACACGACCACACGCTTTCGACGATTGCCGACCAGCACTCGAGCGCACTCGCTGCGTTGACCGGAGAAAAAGAGCAGAGCGAAGCCACTCGCGACGCGAGGATCGCCTCCCTCGAAGCCGAGCTCAACACGCACACCGTGGAGCTCGCTCAGGCGCACGACGCGATCACCGCCAAGGACCGAACGATTGGCGATTTGGAAGCCACCTTGGTCACGACCGGGGAAGAGCTGAGTGCGGCTCGCGCCACGCTGGAGAGCCAAGGCTCGTCGATTCAGAGCCTAGAGAGCCAGCTGTACAGCGCGAACGCCGAGCTGAACACCGCTCGAACCAAGCTCGTCGACTATGAGGCGAAGCTGACCCGAACCGAGGCGGCGCTGGCCGCGGCCAACGAGGACTTGCGGAACGTGCGCAATGCGCTGGGAACGGAGCAGGGCCGGGTCAGCCGCGCGCACAGCAAGTGGTCAGAAGATCGCGCCTCGCTCGAGCGCGCGAAGGATGCCCTGGCCGCGGCGCTGGCCCAAATCGAGGAGGCCGAGGGGCGCACGCTGGATTGAGCGACATTTCCCGGCTGGAGCCCACTCGGCGCCGCCTGCCAGCGCGTGGTTTCGGCTCGGTTACGTAAGTCACGCGGGCTCATCCGCACGGTCTCGCACTTGTCGCTTAAGCTGCGACAGAGCCGGACGTATGGGGCGTCTATGCCGCCTCACGACGCATCGAATGGAAATAGTGACTCCTGGTCTCGCCTTCGGAAGTACGTCGAAAAGACCAACGCGGTCGAGAGCCGAGATCGGCCGGGGCTCGCCAGCTGCAAACCGGCAGTGAAAGCTGCGCCCACCTCCCCCCCCGCCGCCGACGACGACGACGACGACGACGGTCCGATTACCACTCGCTGGGCTGCGGGCTGAGCTCGAAACCGTCCGGGGGCGGCGGCTGCGCGGGCTTTTGCTGCTGCGCGGGCGCTCGCCGCTCGCGCGGGCGCTCGGTGTTCCCCAGGTTCTTGACGAACCGTACGTAAAGCTCCACCTGTTGCCTGAAAACTCGAGGGGGCTCGTGACGCCAGCTCACGAGTGTCGTGTCATTCACCCGGGTTCTCCAGCGTCAACGTGCGTGGAACAGTGAGGGCATGACGGGTGATGAACTACATACGTCCCAAATGGCCGGATGGTCGGACACGGGCGACGCTGGAGACGAGCGAGAAATTCTATCGTTCCATCGCGCCAAGGAGCTGTCGGGGGTCGAAATCCGCTCGCTCCAAAACTCTGAACGTGCGTTCCACGTTTACAGCACCGATTTCGAGTTTTTCGTACCCAGCACCTGGCACGGGGAGCTCTGGCACAGACGGCGCCAAAGCCGACTCGGGCCGGGGTCGATCCTGTGCGCCCACCCGGGCGAGGTGTTTTCCGCCCGCCGGGTGATCACCAAGGGCGGGGGCAACTTCCTGACCATCGACGCCCGCGTCTTTCAACAACTCTTGTGCGAGCACGCGCAGCACGCGAGCAAATTGCAGCTGCGCGCGTTCAGCCGGCGCTCGAAAGCGCTCGATGAAAAGCTGAGTGAGGTGTTTCGTGTCGTTCGGCCGGGACCCAGCGCGCTCGAGCTGCAAAGCGCGCTCGTCGAATTCGTGAGCGTGGTGGCCGCCGAGCTACTCGAAGAAGCCAGCGGAGAAACGAGCAGCTTGGAGTCGGGTCTACGCACGGCCGAGCGAGTGCGGGAGTGCCTGCACTACGACTCTTCGGCGACCGTCGATCTTTCGACGCTCGCCAAGCAGGCCGGAGTGAGCCGCTACCAAGCGCTGCGGCTGTTCAAACGACGCTATGGCCTTCCGCCGCACACCTATCAACTCAGCGTGCGCGTGGCGCTGGCGCAAAAGGCGCTGCGCGAGGGGCAGCAACCGGTGCACGTCGCGGCGCACTACGGCTTCGTCGATCAAAGCCACTTCACGCGTCACTTCAAGCGACTCTTGGGTGTGACTCCGGCGCAATACGCGCGGGCCGGCACGCGCCCACGCGCCACGACGCGGCCTCGCCCGGATCAGTATCTGAGTAATCCGAGCTCAGAGCGGGCGGTGTGCGCGGCTACGGGCCATGGAAGTCTGCTGTGAAGCCGGGGACCCCGACCAGCTCGCGGTCCCAGCTCGGCGGATCGGTGAGGTGGTGGGCCAGAAAATCGACCGTGGCGCGGACTTTGGTCGAGAGCTGCCGCGCCGAGGGATATAGCGCAAAAATCGCGGTCTTTTCGAACTCCCAGTCGCTGAGCACCCGCACCAGCTCCCCCGAGCGCAGCGCCGGGCCAACGACCAGCGTCGCGCCGACGGTGATGCCGTGGCCTCGCTTTGCCGAGGACGCGACCACGTCGGCGTTGTTCGAGGCCATGCGCCCCGAAACGTTGACCGTGACTTGACCTTCGGGGCCGAGCAGCTTCCACTCTCGGGGCCGAGCAAAGCTGTTGAAGAGCACGCAATCGTGCTCCGAGAGCTCGGAGGGATGCTTGGGAACGCCACGTCGCTCGAGGTAATCGGGAGACGCCACGAGCACGCGATGGTTCGTACACAAGCGACGCGCCATCAAGCGCGAGTCGGTCAGGGAACCAATGCGGATCGCGAGATCCATTCCCTCGTCGATCAGATCCACGAAGCGATCGGTCAAGCTGAGGTCGACCGAAAGCTCCGGGTACGTGTGCAGCAATTGATCCAACAGTTGCCCGATGAACAACTGACCGAAGACGACAGCAGCGCTCACGCGCAAGTTGCCGCGCGGGCGCAGCGCGGTCTCTTGCACCTCTGCTTCGGCGTCCGCGAGGTCGAGCAGGATCTGCGCCGTGCGGGCGTGAAACGCGGCGCCGGCTTCGGTCAGCGAGAGCTTGCGGGTGGTGCGCTGCACCAAGCGCGCGCCGAGCCGCTCTTCCAGACGTGAGACGATGCGACTGACTCCGGACGGACTCAAGAGCAGCTCGTCGGCGGCCTTGGCGTAGCTCGAGTGCTTCACGACGCTGTGAAACACGGTAAGTTCCAGAGTTTCGCTGACCATGCGCGGCTCGGGGCAGTCTAGACCAACCCCGGCGG
This sequence comes from Polyangiaceae bacterium, assembly GCA_035688655.1. Taxonomy (GTDB): domain Bacteria; phylum Myxococcota_A; class Polyangia; order Polyangiales; family Polyangiaceae; genus PMG-095. The sequence goes on from DASSMT010000369.1 coordinate 34,201, forward strand.
ACTCTGCATCCAAGCGTTTCTGAGCGAAAGTCTGTGGGAATGCCGTCCGCGCCGCCGAAGGCTGGGTGCGCTCGGTCCAGTTTTCGTGACCATCAAAAACCTCGAGGCGTCGGAGCGCGGGGACAATCGCGCTCCGACCCCGGTCCTGGCTCCGTTACGAGCTCACAGTGCGCCCGCGTCGATCCACGCGCGGATGATGGCGATGTCGCTTTCGGACAGCGGCGTCTTGTTGAGGGGCATCTGCTTGCCACTGAAGCAGCCGCCGTCTTGAGCCGCCCCCAGCAGCTTGTCGACCAAGTAGCTGTGCGCAGCTTGGCCGGGAGCAATGCGCAGCTTCGCCGGGCAGCCACCCGCCGGGACATTGACGGCGGTCCTGATATCGACCAGGTCCAGGCCGCGCGCCGGCTTCGCCCCGGAGTGGCAGCTCACGCAGTTGGCGTCGATGATCGACTGCACGTCGGCGGCGGTGGGCGTGCAGGTCACGAGCGTGCTCGCTTTGGCAGCGCAAGATTCGGCTGGGTCGCCGTCCGAGACGGTGACGGTCAGCGTGACCGGACCGGGAACCGTACAGGTGAAGATGGGCGCAGCCGACGTTGCGTCGTCGAAACTGCCGGTGCTCGCAGTCCAAGCATAGCTGAGAGCCGAGGGAGCTCGGTCGGTGTCGTACGCCGAGGTCGCGAGCGCGATCGTCCCGCCCACTAGCACCTCTGCGGGACTGGCCGTGACTCCGTCGATCACGGGACAAACGTTGAACGTACCGCCGACGCGCACGCTGCCGGTGGTGGAGGCGCGGTGACACAGCAGGTGGACGGACACGGACGACGTCTCGTGCGCAACGACGTCGAACGTGCCGGAGCCCGAGCAGCTCGTCGTGCCGTCGGTCGTGGTGCCGGTGAGGGTGATGGTGTAGCCGTGGCCCTCCGGGATGCCTCCCAAAACCGCGCTCACCACGCTACTGTGGGCGACGTTCAGCGTGCCCGATTTCGTGTAGTTCCCGGGTCCGGCGATCGCGTAGCTGATTTCATTCAGCACAGCGCCACCGACCTGCAGTTCCAGACCAATACTGCCAACACCTTCCGTGTCGCCGCTCGACGGTTCGGGTGCGGACGCGCAACCTGCGAGCGCGGCCGTAACAGCGAACGACGCGACCAATGCACCAAGGCCCACACCCCGGATCAAACGAACCATGCGATCTCCTCCTGATTGAACAGCCCACTCTGGGGAGCGCGGATCGCCCCCCTGCGGCCGGACGATATACTCCAAGCGCCCGAGCAATGGCTGTAGGTACAATCGCGGGCCCGCTGCGCTGGCGAGTTTGGCCGGAGTCTCTATGCTGAAACGGTTATACTCTGCCCACGGCGAAGCTCCGCCGATTGTCATGCAGAACATCGATGCTCAGAATCAACAAGCGAACGATGCTGGCCGCTAGCCTTGCGCTGGGCGGCGCGGCGCTGACCGGCTGCGGCGGAGTGAGCGCTGCGAGTCCGGCCAAAGCGCCCTCGAAGCGTCTGGACGGCAAGTTCGTACGCCGCACGGGCATGCGCCTGATGCTGGACGGCAAGCCGTACCGCTTTGCCGGGGCCAACATTTGGTACGGGGCCTATTTGGGCGCTGACGCGGCCTACGGCAATCGCGCGCGGCTCGGGCGTGAGCTCGATCGACTGCAGGCGCTCGGCATCGACAACCTGCGCATCTTGGCTGGAGCCGAAGAGGGCCCGCTCAGAAACTCGATCAAGCCGGGCTTTCGCAGCAAAGATCAGTGGAACGAGGGCTTGCTCCTGGGCCTCGACCATTGCCTCGCCGAGCTGGCAAAGCGCGGCATGAAGGCGGTGCTGTATCTGAGCAACTTTTGGGAGTGGTCCGGCGGGTTCGGGACTTACCTCTGGTACGCGACCGGGCAATACATGGACATGGCTGACAGCGCGCACCCGTGGCCGGAGTTTCCCGATCACAACGCCGGTTTTTACGGTTCTCGGGCAGCGGTCGCGATGTTCCAGGCGCACGTGCAAAGGCTGGTCGGGCGCAGCAACGGCGTCACGGGCGTCGCGTACAAAGACGACCCGACCATCATGGCTTGGCAGCTGTGCAACGAGCCGCGCCCCGGCGTCAGCGAGGAAGTGATCGCGGCGACACTGCCGGCTTATCTCGAATGGATCCGCACCAGCGCGGCGCTCATCCGCTCACTCGATCCCAACCACCTCGTGTCGCTCGGCCATGAAGGCACGATCGCCATGGCCGGTAGCGAAGCCCGAGTCGCCGAGGCCCACGAACACGTCGACTACGTCACGGCGCACGTCTGGCCACTCAACTGGGGCTGGGTGGACGGCAAGGATTTACCCGGAACCTGGGCCGCCGGTGCCGCCAAGGTCGCCGACTATTTGAGCGCGAGCGAACGCATCGCGAGTGCGCTGAACAAGCCGCTGGTCATCGAAGAGTTCGGCTTTCCACGCGACGGCGAGCGCTACGAGCCGAGCGCGAGCACGGGCTTTCGAGAGCAGTATTACGCCATGATTTATGGCGCGGTCGAGGCCAGCGTCAGTCGCGGAGGGCCCATCTGCGGCTCCAATTTCTGGGCCTGGAACGGCGAAGCGCGGGCCGAACACGCCGATCATCGCTTCCAGGACGGCGACCGGAGCTACATGGGCGACCCGCCGCACGAGCCCCAGGGCTGGTACGGCAATTTCGACAGCGACAAGGCGATGCTCGAGCTGATCCGGGCGCACGCAGCCAAGCTGAAGGGCTGATCAGCGTCGCAGCCCCCGCCCCTTCCGACGCGCTGCGCGCGGCTCACGGTTCGCGCTCGAACGTCTGCCAAATGCCGTCGATGCGGCGTTGGTGCGGCAAGAAGCGCGCCTTGTATTTCATGCGCTCGGACTCGGAGATGTACAGACCGAGGTACAAGTAGCGAAGCCCCCAGGTCTTGCACAGTTCGATTTGTTTGAGCACCGAATAGGTGCCGATGCCGAGCGGCTCGTAGCTCGGGTCGTAATAGCAGTACACCGCCGACAGCGCCTCGTCGCTGCGATCGACGAGAGCCACGCCGATCAGCTGCCCGTCGAGCAGGTAGCGTAGCTCGAAAGTTTCGCAGCAGCTGACCACGAGAAACTCACGATAGCCTTCGAGATCGATGCCGTCGCGATCGCTGGCCAGACCGCGCAGTTCTTTGTGGCGGTTGTACAGCTCTACGCGGCGCGCGTCGGCGATCGGATCGGCGACCTCGACGGTCAGCCGCTCGTTGCCGCGCGAAAGTGCGCGGCGCTGCGAGCGATTGGGCGTAAATCGCCCGATCTCGATGCGAATCGGCTCACAGGCGCGGCAGCCAGGACAGGACGTGCGATAAAGGAAGATCCCTTGCCGACGATCGCCGGTGTCCAAGCGCTGCTCGAGCTCGTTACGCTGCAGGAGGCGCGCGGGAATGCGCAGCGGCATGCGCGCGATGCGTTCGGGCAAGTACGGGCAAGGCTGCAGCCGGTCGTACACGATCAGCTCCGGTGGGTCGCCCGGCAAGACGCGATCGTGCGGGAGCAGGCGCGGTTTGGTCATCGCTCGAGCACGAACGGTTCGGGGAAGATTTCCGCGAAGCGAAGCACGCGCTGCGTGCGCGGATTGGCCACGACCAGGCGGGCATCGCGCTGGAACTCCGAGATCACTTGCCGGCACAGCCCGCAGGGCATCGCCAGCGTGTCGGCATCCGTGAACACGGCGATGCTCGCTATCGTGCGTTGACCGGCCGCGACCATGGCCAAGATGGCCGAGCGCTCGGCGCAAATCGTCGCGCCGTAACTGGCATTCTCGACGTTGCAGCCGACGAAGACTCGGCCGTCTTCGGCGCGCACGGCCGAGCCCACCAAGAAATGCGAGTAGGGCGCGTAAGCGAGCTCTCGCACGGCGCGCGCTCGGGCCACGAGCTCGGCCAAATCCGGCGGCAATTCTCGGCTCGCTTCGCTCACGAGACGGCCGTTCCCGCCGCAGTCACCCAGCGCGTCAGCACGGCCGTGAACGCTTCGCGCGAGCGGCGCGCGGTCGCTTCTACTTCACTGTGATCCAGCAACTGACCGGACAAGCCGGCGGCAAGATTGGTGATGCAGCTGATCGCGCCCACGCGCACGCCCAGCTGGCGCAGGGCGATCACCTCCGGCACGGTGCTCATGCCGACGGCATCGGCGCCGAGCGCGCGCAGCATGCGGATCTCGGCGGGCGTCTCGTAGCTCGGGCCGAGCATGGCGGCATACACGCCCTCGTGCAGCGTGACTTGGGCCTGATGCGCCGCCTTCCGCGCGAGCGCCTGCAGACCGAGATCGTAGGCCTGACTCAAATCGGGAAAACGCGGCCCGTCTCCGTAGTTTTCGCCGCGCAGCGGGTTGTCACCCATCAAATTCAGATGGTCGGTGATCAGCATCAAATCGCCCGCGGCAAAGCTCGGATGGATCCCACCGGCCGCGTTCGTCAAAAGCACGACGGCGCACCCGAGCTCGACGAGCACGCGCACGCCGAACACCGAGCGCGCGTGCGTGTTGCCTTCGTACACGTGCGCGCGCCCTTGCAGGCAGGCGACCTCGACCGAACCGAGTGAGCCCGTGCACAGATTTCCGGCGTGACCCGCGACGCTCGAACGCGGCATCTCCGGGATCTCGGCGTAGGCAATCCGCCTACCTGAACTCAGTTGGTCGGCAAACGCGCCGAGCCCAGAGCCCAGCACCACGCCCACACGCGGCCGCGCGGCTGTGCGCTCGGCGACGAAGGCAGCGGCGAGTCTCACACGCTGAAGTTCGCCGTCGACCATCGCCTCATCCTAGCCCGGGTTCGGCCCGGGCGGCTCTCCCCAACGCTTTCTGCCAAAAACTCGGGAGAAATCGCGGATAAATGCCGGAGCGAGCGGGCGGCTGGACGACCCCGAGCCTTCAAGCTAGGTTTCGCGCCCCCAAAATGGCCACCAAGTTTGCTCAGTTCCTCCAAGACAACAAGATCGACCCGCGCCGCATCCTCGTCGCTTCTCAAGAGATCGAGCGGCTGCGGCCCGAGGATCGCCGGGTGAAGCACACCAAGAGCGCCGCCAAGAAGGCCGGCACGAAGCCTGCCGAAGGCGAGAAGCCGCAGAAGCCGCGCTCGGGTCGCCCGGTGACGCCACGCCTGATCGAGTCGGTGACGGTGGGCAAGCCGGTGTCCGGCCCGGCCAAGACTCGCCTGCTCCGCGCGTTGAACCACGTGCTCACGACGAAGAAGAAGGAAGCCGTCGAGCTCAAAGCCTTGTTCTGATTTCGCGAACCCCTGCGCAGATGTAGGGGTCGCCGCGCACGTGCCCGGAGTCGTCCACAGCGACGACTCCGCGTGCGCGAGTTTGAAAAGATCGAGGGTGTGGCGCATCTGACAGGCTCGTGGTCGCCACTCCGCATATCGGTCGGGTGTCCTGGTCGGCACCTGCCCGTGACGACCGGCAAATCAACGCAGCAACGGTTAAGCTACGCGTCGTGACCGACCTCACCGACTTGGTAGAACGCTGCAAAGCCGGTGATGGCTTGGCGTTCCGCGAGGTGTTTCGGAATCATCGAGCAGACGTCGCGCGTCTCGTGCTGCGCATGACGGGTCGCCCGGGTGATCTCGAAGATTTGGTGCAGGACGTGTTCCTGCAAGTCTACCGCAGCATCAAAGATTTCCGCGGCCAATCGCGGTTCTCGACGTGGCTCTATCGTTTGACGGTGAACGTGGTGCTGATGCATCGGCGCGCGGCGCGCAGCCGCCCGGTTTTGCAGGCCGCTTCGGACGACAGCTTTGGTCCCGACGTTCACGAATTACCGGACGAGAAGCTCGCGCGCGCACGACGCGTGGCCGCGTTCTATCGGCTCCTCGATCGCATGAGCGACAAGAAACGCGCAGTCTTCGTGCTGCATGAGCTGGAAGGGCTGTCGCCCAGCGAGGTCGCCAAGGTCGTCGGCGCACCCGTGCTCACGGTGCGCACGCGGCTGTTTTACGCGCGCCGTGAGCTCCTCGGCATGTTGCGCGACGAACCCGCGTTGGAATTCGTCGCGCGTGAGCTACGCGAAGATCAGCTGAGCGAGAGCGACAGCGCCGAGCCGCTCACCGAAGGAGAGTCGACGTGAGTAAGCCCGTTGGGAGCTCCGGCAGGGGCGTGGAGCGCCCCCCCGAAGAGCGGGCGCTCGATCGCCTGATTCTGGAGCTGCGCGATCAGCCCTGCCCCAACCTCGATTGGCAGCGGCTGGAAGCGCGTTTGCAGGACGCGCGTCTGCAGTTGGAGTCGGCCCCCGCCGAGCGCTCGTTGCTCGGTCGGCTGCGGTTGCCCGCGCTCGGTCTGCTGGCGGTCGCGACGGTCGCGAGCGTCGCGACGCTCGCGACCGTCATCGCGCGTCGCCCCGGCCCACTCCCGGTGCTACCCGCCAAACCGACGGCCAAGCTGAGCCCCAGCCCGCTGAACGGCGACCAGCTGGCGCCGGGCACGCGGCTCACGGCCGGCAATCAGCCGCTCGTGGTCGAGCACGCGGGTCGGGCACTCTGGACACTCGAACCCCACGCGACCGCTGTGGTCAGTGACGCCGGTGAGTTCCTGACCGTGAAGCTCGAGACGGGCGCGCTCGCGGCCAGCGTGGTCCCCAATCCGAAGCCGGAGACCTTCGCGGTCGAAGTCGAGGGCACGCGCGTCGCCGTCCACGGCACCAGCTTTCGCGTCGAGCGAATTGCCGAACGCGTGCAGGTCGAGGTCAGCGAAGGCACGGTCGCGGTCGAAGCGAGCGGCAGCCATTCATCGCCCGCCTTCCTCTTGCGACGAAACTCGCGCGGCAGCTTCGCACTCGACGGACGCACGGGCAGCGTGGAAGGCAACGCCTCGGCAGTGGTGGCCGCTGGCGACGGCCGTCAATCGCACCGCACGCTGGTCAAAGCGGCTGCCCCCGCACGCACTCGCCCAAGCCCGCCCGCGCTGCAATCCGCAAAGCCGGAGGTGTCCGCCGCGCCGATCGCGCCGGCGCCGCCGCTGCCAGTCCAGCCCTCGATTGCGGATATCGAGACCGGCGTCAGCTCCGCAGTCGAGCTGATGAATCGCTGTTTTTCCGAGCACACCCACACGTCCGGCAATCGCGTCAGCGCGAGCACGGCGCTCACCTTGAGTGTCGCGGGTGACGGCAGCATCCAAAGCGTCACCTTCGAGCCGCCCCTCGCGCCCGCCGTCGAAGACTGCGCCGTCAGCGGCCTACGCCCCCTGACCTTCACCCGCTCCGTCGAGGGCGTGACCTTCACGCGCTTGCTCGAGCTCAGCCGCTGAGTCTGTCCGCTCGCACACGGCGAGCTCACTCGCGGACTCGAATCAGCGCAGCGACCACCGCGCATCCCGAAATCGTCGTGGCTCTGCCCGTGCGATTTTGCGAATAGATTTCTCTATTCCCATTTCGAGCTCGAGCCCGGTGCCCGAGTCGTGTCGAACGCCGCGTAGCTCCGAAGCTATCCCGGGTTCCGACGACGAACGCACAACGACGAATCGTGGTAACCTCTGATCTGCGGCTGCTGCGCGAGATTTTCGCGGGTCGTGAGCGCAGCGTGATCATCGCGCCCGAGATTCAGAACCTGCTGACGACTCTGAGCGGCGCCGGCAAGGTCGTGGTGATGAGCTTGTACCGCCGTGGCCAAGGACCCCACGGCATGGTGCAAGGGGATGGCACTGTCATTTGCCGTGGCGTCGACATCACGGGTTACGCGGGCAGACCGGTCACGCTGGGCGATAAGACGGCCGCCATCGCTGTCGTCAGCAACTTGATCTCGCACTTCCCGCCTGGCCGCTACGACTTGGGCTTTCCACGACCATCGGCGGGGATAACAATTTCGACGCCGCGGCGGACGTGTTCTTCCCGGTGCCTGATAAGGACGTTGCACATCTCGCGTTTCTGGGAAAGCTCTCGCGTCCCATGAGCGCCATGCTAGAGCCGGCACGCACCCAAGTTGCTGCGGCGATGGCGCGCAGCGGTGCCCACTTTGCGATTCTATACCCGGACGGCCTGGACCATTTGCATGTCAAGGGGTACTGACGCACGGAAGCGGCATCTTCGGCGCTGGCAGTTGGCGAGCGCGTGGCTATTCGCGGTGGCCTGCGCTTGCGAGCGGCATCCAGCAGCCAAACTCGGCACTGTCTCCGCCGCGGGTGCGGCTTCTGCAGCCGAAGCGGGGCCTCCCCCGCTGAAGCTGGCCAGCGCGAGCGTGGCGCCGAAGGCGGTCGCACCGTCGCCCGACCCCGCGATTTGCACGCAGTTGCTTGCCGAGCAGCGCGGGCTCGCCGCCAAATGGCCAGAGCCGAGGCACGTCCCGCCGACGCTCGGCCATTGCTATGCGACCCGCAGCGGTGCGTGGTTGGTGTACTTCGAGTCGGTGCGAGTCGCTACCGAGAGTCCCGGCGTGAGTGCTCGCCTCAGTGTGCTGCACCTTTCGCCCGCACCAGGCACAGCGGGTGGCCTGAAGCAGGTGAATGCGCCGTTCATCGCCAGCCCTTTTTCCGGTAAACCCGGGGCGCCTACTTTGCCGGCTGGTGCCAACTACGTGTGGCAGGAAGGCGACTACTACACGAATGTCCTCGCACCCACGCTGTTCGACTACGACGGCGACGGCGAAGCCGAACTGCTGTTCAAGATGGACGCATACGTCAGTGAAGGCACCGTATCGGGCTCGGTGGGGCGCGTGCTCACCTTCAAGGCGGGCACCGTGCGCAATTATACACCCGAACCAGGCCTGAATTGGTCGAATGTCGAGGACATCGATCACGATGGTCGGCCGGATTTGCTTGGCGCGTATGGCACCGTAACAGTGGCTGCGCATTCACTCGCCGATGGCTCGTTTTCGACCGTCGATGCTGCCGCCCAGGCGGTCGCGCGACGCGCATGCCCCCCCGATCGCAAGGCGGTGTTCTTGAGCGCCACCGCGGAAACCCCACTGCCCGAAGGCTACGGTCCCAGCGGCTGGAACGGCGCGTGCGCGCGTTTGTGGGGCGCCAGCGCAGAGGCCGTGCTGCGCGAGATCGATCGGCATTGCGCAGCCACCGATTGCACCAGCAAGAGCGTCGTCAACGACGCGGTCGTCGAATCCGCAGTCACCTTCCGGCGCGACGCGCGCCTGCCGCCACCGTTACTTCTGAGCGAGCCTCGTCCGTGAATCTCGGCGCGCAGCAATCAGTGCAACGGCCGCCGCACGTCTGATCGCTCCGAAGCTATCCCCCACCTACTTCGACGCCCGTGGGGGTGGTGAGCAGGCTCCGGGGTCGATCTTGCAGAATTCGTCCTCCCCCGGAATGCAGTACGTCGCCAGATCCCTGATCATGACGTCTGCCGCGCAATACGTCCCTGCTGGGCACGCATTGCAATCGGTGTTCGGCTCTGCAGCGGACCGCGAAGCGCGGGCAGCGCAGCCGACGAGCAGCCACGCCGCAAATGCCATGCCCACGATCGTCCGGTCCATTCGCTTCCGTCCGACGAACGTACCAGGTTTCAGCTGCGCTCGCCGACTGTGGTGAGTGGCGCTCGCGATCCAGCAACGCACCTCGCGACCGCGCCATGTTCTCACCTCTTCGCGCGCGCACACACTGCGGTGCTCGAAGTCGCGCGGGTCGGCCTGTGCGGCGAAGCTTGAAGTCGCGCGGGGCGGCTGTGCGCCGAACAAAAGGCGCCCGCAGGGTGCTGCGCGGCGAACAAGAGGTTATTCGTACGCGAACAACCTTTTTCAGTTTCTGCCGGGGCTCGCTGCGCGGCGAACGAAAAGTTGTTCGTGCGCGGCGTGCGCGAACAACTTTTTCAGTGCAGAGCGCTGCGCAGCACAAAATCAGCTCCGAAACCATTGCCGACCGAGCCGTCGAGGCGCGCTCGAGTTCGGCTCCCGCCCGCAGCGCGCCCTGCGCGAGCGCGCCGAGTCGGGAACAACGTCGCGCTTCGAGGTGCGTGGCTGGATCGTGAGCGCCCACTCTCGACAGCGCAACCCCGAGGGGTTACTGTTCGCGACGCAGGACGACCGCGCGGGTGTCGCCGATCATGAAGCGAATGCTGCGTTCGTCGTCGAGTTTGAGCTTGGCGGTGTCGACCGAGCCGTCGAGGCGTGTGACCGCGAGCTCGACGTCGTTTTCGCGTACGCTTTGGACTTTGTATTTGCCCGTGCGCGGCTCTTCTGCGGGCACCGCGACGGTGAGGCGAGCGCCGGAGAACTCGAGGCTGAGTCCACGCGCCCAGCCGGTGGCGGCGGCCACGTCTTTGCTGTCGAAGTTTTCGACGCTCTCGCCCAGCCAGCGCCCTTCCAGTTTGCGCTGCACCGGGTTCCCACAGCCTGCAAGGAGCAGGACTCCGCTCAACACGAGGCCGAGGCTCGTCAAACGACCGCGGCGAGCGCAGGTGCGGAAGAAAGCCGAGATTTGTAGGGGATTCCGAGGTGGAGTCAGCATCGGTTCGAATTCTACCGACACGAACCTACAGATGCCTACATTTGTGCGAATCGCCGGCCTGAAGGCCGGTCGCCGTCATCGTGGAGCTAGCTAACGGGAATTCCCGCCCCTCAGCGACAGCAGCGGGTCCCGAGGCTGTAGTCGAAGTAGCTGCGCGGATGGCTGCTGATCTTGGAGTCGCAGCCTTCGCGCGTACTGCGCGCGTAGAAGCCGCCCAGGAATGCGCCTACGGGAGCGTCGACCCATTCATCCAGGTTGCCGACCATGTCGTAAATGGCGTCGCTCCCCCATGCACTCTTGCAGCTCTCCGTTGCGCCGGTCTTACGCAGCAACGGACCGCTCGCGCCCTCCACCAAGTTGAGCCGTGGATCGAGGTGACCCGTCGACGCGTCGTGGTGCAAGATCTGAGCGGGGTGCGCTTCACGAAAGACGTTGCAGCGCCCTTCTTGGTACTGGTCGCCATAGGGGTACTTGTGGCCGCCTTGGCCGCGGCAGGCGAGTACCCACTCGTCGAGGGTGCACAGGCGTTTGCCCGCGTTGCGGCAGGCGAGCTCGGCGAGGTTGCCGCTCAAGTAGCCGCTGGGCGTCACGCTCGGGTGCGATTCGGCGCGCGGCTCGAAGTCTTCGGAGAGTTGAAAATCGGGCGGAGCTGGCACCGCGAGCGATGCGCCTTGCGAGCTGCGTGACCAGTCGCGGAACGAGGCCGCGCTCTGCGCGCGCGTGGGGTGGTAATAGGGCGACAAACGCCGGCCCTGGCTCTGGTCGACGAGCATGACCTCATAGCGATCGATGCAAAAGCGTCCGCGCACGTCCACCATCTCCGCGGGACAACGCGAGCTCAGCGCTGCCATGCCCGGCACGAGCTCGGGTGCGGCGCCAAATTGAACGGCATCGCCGCCGTCTGGAAGATACAAGAGCGCGGGCGCGCCGGAGCCGGCACCGAAGCGCGGCGCGCTGGGCGGGGACGACACGGCGTCTGCCGAGGCGGCAGGGGGTGTAGCGGCGGAGGAGCTCGGCCGCTCGCGATCGCTGGGCTCGGGGGCTCGCGAGCAGGCGAGCCCGAGCGCGCCCGACAGCCATGCTCCCAGCAAGGGGCAGTGGGCGAGGCGCGCCCTGCTGCGCTTCACTTGCCGCGGTAAACGATCAGACCGTGCGACAAATCATACGGCGAAACAGCCACGCGCACGCGGTCGCCGGGCAGCACGCGAATGTGGTGGCGCCGCATACGACCCGAGAGCTGAGCACGGACAATCGCTCCACCTTGGTCGACCTTGATGTTGTACTGGCCGCCGCCGAGAGCGTCTTGAATCACGCCCTCCATTTCGAGAAGATCGCCCTTACTCATGTGTTACGACTCATTCGGTCCTTTACGGCCGCGGAACCTGACACAGCCGGACCGCCAATGCAACCGCACTGACGGCAGGCTCTGAGATCCACATCTCGTAAAAATGCCCGCGAATCTTGGCAGTCCCCAGACCTTTGCCGCCACCTTGTTCGATTACAACGGGGTGTTGGCCAACGACGAAACCGTCCACCTGGCCGCATTTCAGGATGCGCTGCTCCCGCTCGGGATCACGCTCACTGAAGCGGATTATTGGGCGAAGTACCTCGGCTTCGACGACATGGGAGCGTTCAGCGCAATTCTGGTGGATTCGGGCAGGACGCTCGATCCCGAGCAGGTGGCGGCGCTGGTCGAGGCCAAGCGCCCCCTGTACCGGGCGCGCGCCGAAGCTTCGCTACCGCTGTTTCCGGGCGCGAGCGAGCTGATCCGCCGGCGTGCGGCCGCGGGCCCGGTGGGCATCGTGTCCGGCGCCCTGCGCGACGAAATCGAGCTGGGCATCGCTGCGCTGGGGGTGCGCGAGCTGATCGTGAGCGTGGTGGCCGCGGAAGACACGCGCGCCTCGAAGCCCGATCCGCATGGCTACCTGCTCGGCATCGAGGCCCTGTCCAAACTGGTGCCGCTGCGCGACGCCCAGCGCGCGCTGGTGATCGAAGATTCTCTGGCGGGAATCGAAGCAGCGAAGCTCGCGGGCTTGCCGTGCATCGCGGTCGGGCACAGCTACCCCGAGCCGGAGCTGTACGCGCACGGGGCGGATCTGGTCGTTGCCGATTTGGCGAGCATCGACGATCAACGGCTCTCGGAGCTGTATCGAAAGCTGTATGGCTGAAGGGCGGCGGTGGCCGTTCGCGCTCGGCTTGCTGGCGTCGTTCGCGCTCGGCGCCGAACCGCTTGCCGCGCAAGCCACGGCCCAGTCGACCTCGACCACGACAACGCTCTTGCCGCCCGGCTCCGATGCCTGGAGTGCCGGTGCGCGGGGTACGATTCGCGGCGTCACCGTCGGCCCGATCGAGAGCGCGCTGCATCCCGCGCGCGGCTACGGCAGTGAGCCGTTCCAGCGCACTTTACTGGAAGCCCAGCGGCTCGGCTCGAACTGGGTCAGCCTGACCCCGTTCGCACGCATCAATGATCTGAAGAGCACCGGCATTTCGTTGAGCTTCGAGGCGCCCTTCGCGGACAACCGCCATGCCATTCTGCGCGCCGTTCGGCAAGCGCATGCGCTCGGGCTCAAGGTGTTGATCGTGCCGCACCTCTGGGTCGAGAGCGGTGAATGGCGCGGCGAGCTCGATCCGGGATCGGAAGCGGCCTGGGACGCGTGGAGCCACAACTATCGCGCCTTTTTACTGACCTGGGCCGAGGTCGCGCGTGAGTCGCGGGCGGACATGCTCTCGGTCGGCGTCGAGCTCCGCAGCTGGCTCACCACGGCCCACGCTCGTTCGTTTCAGCCGATCTTGCGCGACGTGCGGCGCGCCTATCCGGGGCTGCTCACGTATGCCGGCAATTGGGATGACATCGAGCAGACGGTGATCTTGGGCGATCTCGACGTGATCGGGCTGAACGCGTTCTTTCCGCTCGCGGACAAAGACGGAGCGAGTTTCGAAGCGCTCAGTGCGGGCGGTCGCGGCGTCCGCGATCGCTTGGCGAAACTCGCCAGGTTCTGGCAAAAGCCGATCTTCTTCAACGAATTCGGCTACACCACGCGCAAAGATCCGGCCATCCGCCCCTGGGAGTGGCCGGACAAGATGAGCGCCGTGGTCCCGGATCAAGCCGCACAAGCCGAGGCCTACCGCGCGCTGCTCTCGGCCTTCGTCGACGAACCGTGGTTCGCGGGCTTCTTCGTCTGGCGCTTGTACGCCGACCCGGACGACATGTCGCAAGAGGCGGAGTGGGGCTTCTCCCCGCGCGGCAAGCAGGCCGAGATCGCGCTGCGCGATGCGTTCGCCGCGCACTGGGCGGGGGATGGGCCGCGCGAGCTCGGTAGCGCGCTGTGGCGCGAGGCAGCCAGGGATATTGGGCGATTTTGAGCGGTTTCCGCCCTCTCTCAGGGGTGGCTCATTGGCCGGAAACCCAGCCGGCGATTTCGTGACGGAAACCACGCCTCGGCAATAATGGGGGGGTGATGGGATTGCGGATGCCGTCGAAGCGACAACCAGCGACCACGAAAGTGGCGCCGGATTTTCGCGAGCTCTTCGAGACGCATTTCTCGTACGTGTGGCACGTGCTGAAGCGTCTGGGTGTGGCCGAGCGTGACCTGGAGGATCTGGCGCAGCAGGTGTTCTTGCAGGTGCACGGACAATTGCCGAAGTTCGACAGCAGGCGGGCCCTGCGCCCCTGGCTGTTCAGCTTTGCCTATCATGCGGCGTCGAACTATCGCGCGCTCTCGCGACACCGCGTCGAGCTGTCGATTGTGCCGCCCGAGCCGACGTGCCCCAAAGCTGCGGCCGACGAGCAATTGATCACTCGCCAAGAGCTGGAGCTGGCTGAGCTCGCCCTGTCGCGCGTGGCACTGGAGCGCCGCGCAGTGCTGCTCTTGCATGAGGTGGAGGGCCACAGCATGCCGGAAATCGCCGAGAGTCTGAGCATTCCGCTCAACACGGCGTATTCGCGGCTACGCTTGGCGCGAGAGGAATACGAACAAGCCGTCAAACGCCTGCGCGCACAGCGAGGTGACGAATGAAACCGCTCGAAGCGCTGCGCGCTTTGGGCACCGGCGCTGAGGCACCGGCGGATGCGAAGCAGCGCGTGCACACAGCGCTCATGGCGTCACTGGCCGCGACTGCGACGGCTGCTGCTGCAGCGGCAAGCGCTGCCAGCGCGGCTTCTCGGGCGGACTCGTTGCCGCCCGCTGGCGGCGCTCGAAACGCGCTGCCCACGGGGCTTTCGAGCGCCAAGGTGTTGGCCATTGCCGGGGGAATTTGGCTGATCGGTGGGGCCACGGGCGCGGCGCTGTTCGGCGCGTTGCAGACCCAGCAAGTGCGCGTCGTGTATGTCGACCATCCCGTACTTTCCAGCAACGTGGCTGCGCCGCCTGCGACTTCGCCCGTGACACCCGCGCCGGCCCCCGAAGCCAGCGGCGCGAGCAACTCTGCCGCGGCCTCCGGAGCGAGACGCGCGCTGCCCGCGATCCCCAGCCAAGGCTCGGAGCTCGCGCGTGAACGCGCAGTGCTGGATCTCGCGCGCGCTGACGCCGCGCGCGGTGAGCCGGCGCGCGTGCTCGAGCAAACCGAGCAGCATCGCGCGCAGTTTCCGCACCCCAAGCTGGCCGAAGAGCGCGAGGCCTTGGCCATCCGCGCGTTGCTCTCGCTCGGGCGCGCGGACGAAGCGCACCGGCGCGCGGAAGCATTCCACCGCGCGTATCCCCATAGCTTGCTCGCGCCGGCGATCGACGCGGCATTGTCCGCTCCGTGAGGCGTCGTCCCGCTCTGAGCGCGGCATGTCTCGCGGCCTGCGCGCTATTTGCCGGCCGAGCGCACGCTGAGCCTGGAGACGCGACCCGCCTGGAATACGCGCGCAGTCCTCAGGCAGCGGCTTGTCCCGACCGAGACGCGCTTGCGGTTCAGGTGCGCAAGCGGCTCGGATACGATCCGTTCTTCCCTGCTGCGCGGCAAACCATCAGCGTGGAGATCGTCGAGGCCGAAGGCGAGCTGCGCGCGCAAATGCGCCTGGTGGACGACGCCGGCATCATCGTCGGCTCGCGTGAGCTGCATGAGCGTATCGGGAACTGCGATGAGCTGGTGGCCTCGTTGGCGCTGGCGATCAGCATTGCGCTCGATCCGAGCGCGGCGCTGGGTGAAGAGCCTGCGGCTCCGCCGAAAGCCGAGAGTGCGCCGCCGGCCCCCGCCGAAACGCCGCCAGAACCCGAGCGCGACCCCGCCGCACAGGAGCATCCCCCCAAACCCGGGCAGACCCGCGCCGCACCGGGCACGAGTTCGCCAAACACGAGTTCGCAAAAACGGAGTGACCCGGTTCGGGTCGCGCTGCGCGGGACGCTGTTTGCCGACGTTGGCACCGCGCCCGCGCTGGCATATGGCTGGCGCTTGGGCCTCGACGTCGGTGGAGAGAACTACCGGGTTGGGGCCGAATTCCTGCTGCAATTGCCGAGCGAAAATGAGCTCTACGGGGGAGGCTCCGCGCGCACGTCGCTGCTCGGCGGCTCGCTCGTCCCCTGCTTTGCCTGGGACCCCCTGGCAGCCTGCGCCTTGGTTACCGTGGGCTCGCTGCAGTCGCGCGCAGAAGGCATCCCGTATCCATCATCGGGCAAATCGGTCCTGTACACGGCACTCGGCGCGCGCTTCGAGTTCGCGCCGACGCTGGCTAAGAATCTGCAACTTTTGACGCACCTCGAAGCGATGAAGCCACTCGGCCCGGTTTCGCTGCAGATAGCGGGCGACGAGGTCTGGCATACCCCTGTGCTGACGTTCGCGCTCGGGGTGGGCGTGCGTTGGCGCATTCCGTGATGGATTGCGGGGCCGGAGACTAACAGCGATGAGGCCGTGGTGAACATCCGAAGGACTGCAACTTTGCTGGTATTTGCGAGCGGCGCATCGGCTTGCAGTGCGAGCGTGGTGGACCTGGACGCCGCTCCGATCGCAGCCAGCAATGAACCTGGCGTGCTCGCGATCGTGCATGAGCGGGTCGAGAAGATCATCGTCGATGACGAGCGTTTGTATTGGATCGGGACTCGCTTGCCGCGGAGCTCCAACCGCGACCTGTGGTTTTTGCACAGTTGTCAAAAGCGAAATTGTGCCCGCACGCGCGTCACGTACGATGAACGACCGTACGACTACGACAGCGGCAATTTCTCGATCGGTGGCGGAAAAATCTTTTGGTATCGAGGTGACTCGAGCGAGCTGCTCTCGTGCGCGGTTGCCGGCTGCGACGGCGCGCCGCGTGTGCTCGCAACCGAGCCGACCAGCACGGCTGCACTCGACGCTGACTACTTCTATTTCTCCAACTGGAGCTCGCTCTACCGCGTATCGCTGAAGCAACCGGCATCGCCCGAGCTCATCGCGGACTCACCCAGCGGAGTGCTGAAAATTGCGGTTCAGGGCGCGTATGTGTACTTTCTCGCCGAACAGCCGGAAGGCAAGAGCTGGCTACTGCGCACCCGAAAGGACGGGTCGTCGGGCGTCGAATCCGTCGCCCCTCTCTTGAACATCTCGCTCTATGGGGAGTTCGGCGTCACGAGCGACGAGACCTTCGTCTATTGGACGAACAACGTGCTTCGCGGCTCGATCAACCGCTGCCCGCTCAGCGGCTGCAGCGCTGGTGCCGACGTGCTGCTCTCGCCGCTGCGAGCACCGCAGAGTCTGCTCATCGATGGCACGCGACTTTATTACCACCACGAAGTAGAGGCCTACGACTATGCGCTCTCCAGTTGCGCTTTGCCGAGTTGCGCGGCGTCGGCTCCAGTGCAGGAGCACGTCGACACGCCGAGCGTACTCGCGCTCGATGATCGCTACCTGTACGTAGCAACCAGTGAGCAAGATTTCAGCCCAAGCAACACTGGCGAAGACCCGATCGCCCAAATTCGCCAATTGCCGAAGCCGGCTCCAGATTCACCATGATTCAGCTCGATTGGCGCATGCTTGCTGTTTTCTGCCTGGTCGGGTGCTCCGCGAAAGTAGTGGATCTCGACCAGCAGCCACCCGCCATGGCGAGCGACGACGCAGTGGTCGTCTTGACCGAGGAACGGGCCAGCGTTTGGGTCGATGAGCAACGCTTGTATTGGGTCACTGGATTCCGCAAGATTCAAAGCTGCCGCAAGACGGATTGCGCTCATACCTTGGTGGACTACACGTCGAGCGTGCGAGGGGAAAACGAAACGGTCAACGCCGTCGTTTCCGGAGCCCATGTGTATTGGACCTCGACCTCGCAGAACACCATCTATTCATGTCCGAGCGACGGCTGTGAACCGACACCGCGAATCGTCACGAAAGATCCGGCGTTGCGCTCTTCACCGTTTGCGGACGGCGACTACGTCTATTGGGCCTCGGCTTTCGACATCTATCGCTGCCCCGCCGAAGGCTGCGACGGCGCCCCTGAGCTCGTGGCCGCGGATTCGACCGCGCAAGCGATGGCATTCGACGAGCAGCGCGCGTATTGGAACGATGGCACACGAATCATGAGCGCACCCAAAGACGGTTCCGAGCAAGCCGAGCTCTTGCTCGACGGAATCGACGAGGCGCAGCTGAACCTTACGGTCGGAGACGGCGCGCTATACCGCTCGGACGGCAAAAGCATCTTTCGCTGTGCGGCCGGGAATTGCAGCGCTTCACCCCGCGCGCCCCTGGTCACGGGCGAAGGTCGGGTCAGCGACATCCGGCTCGACGGGAACAAGCTGTACTGGATCGATGCCGACGCGCTCCGCTCCTGCACGCTACCGGACTGCTCGGAGTTGTTTGCAATCACACCAGCCAGCCCTATCCGAGCCGTCCTCGTGGGGGATGAGCGCTTTGCGATCGACGCCAGCGACCTCTATTGGCTCGCGCCGCGAGCGCAAGGACTCGCAGGCGTGGAGATTCGCCGAACTGCCAAGTAGCGCGGCTCAAAATACGTCGTCCGGCCGCGTCGATGCGCGTGGCAAATCCAAATTCAGAGCGGAAACCGCGGCCGCGCCGCCAGAGAGATACTGATAGCGGGCGAGATTGCCGAGCACGCGCTCGACATAGGTGCGCGTTTCGTCGAAGGGGATGCGGGCGACGAAGGCGTCCATGCCGATTTTTTCGGGGGCGCTCAGCCAGCGAAAGACGGCTTCGGGGCCTGCATTGTACGCGGCGGCGACCAGCGCCAAGTTGCCTTCGAAGTAGTCGCTGAGCTGCGCCAGGTAGTGAGCGCCGTAGCGAATGTTGCTGTCCGGCGAGAGCAGCGAGGCCTCACTGAAGGGTTCTTTCAGCTGCTCGGCGACGCGACGCGCGGTCGGCGCGATCAGCTGCAATAGACCAGCCGCGCCGGCGCCCGAGCCGGCGCTCGGATCGAACACGCTCTCTTGGCGCATCACGGCGAAGATCAGCGCGGGGCTGAGGTTCTCGCGCGCGGCGGCGGCGAGCACGAGGTCTTGGTACGGTGTTGGATAAATGCAGTCCCAGGCCCAGCTGTTGGCCGCGGTCGGCGCCACGTCCAGCGCTTCCGCGCGCACCACTTCTTGCGCCAGCCGATAGCGGCGCTGGCCCACGCCCAGCATACCGTAGGCCTCACACAGAGCCTCACTGCCGCGCGGCGCATAGCCGCGGCTGAAGCTCGACTCTTGCTGGCTGAGCAAGCGCTCGGCATCGCGCGCGAGACCGACGCGACCGAGCACGGCGACATCGCCCGGTAAGGTCAGCGCGAGCGGGGCGTGTGCGCTCGCGTTCGTCACCGCGCTCGAGCCCGGCTCGGCGATCAGCGCCGGTTGCGGCGCGCCGACGATTCCGAGCCGCCCGCGCGCAGCCAAGCCGAAGAATGACAGCGGCTCGTTGCGGGCGACTTCAGTGAAGACCTGGACGGCCTTTTCCTTCTGGTTGCCGAGCGCATACGACAGTGCTTCGAGATAGCGTAGCCGTGCGCGGCTGCGTCGATCTTTGGACAATGCCGCCAGACGCGCGAAACCCGGAGCCGCCGACAGCGGTTGATCCGTCTCGAGCGCGCACAGGCCGCGTTCGTAACTGGCGTCATTGCCGAAGCGCGCGTGCTTGCCGAACGCGGCCAGGTACCTGTCGTACAGCCCTCGCGCTTTGACGTATTCACCGGCGATGAAGCGCAGCCGCGCGCTCAGGTATTGCGCTTGTTCGGCCCAATCCGTCTTGGGGAATTGGCGCGCCACGCGCTCGTAGCCGGCGATCGCGCGTTCGTCGAGCTGGGCGCGCGACAGCGCGCGTGCCGCGAAGAACAGCGCGCGCGGTGCATTTTCTGGATCTTCACGCGCGGCGCGTTCGAACAGCTCGGCCGCTTTGGCGTAGCTCTGTCGCGCCGCGTACAGCGCGAACGCGCGCAAGTAGGTGAGGCGGCCGATCGGTACCGGGGCGCCCGGGGCCTTGGCCACGAGCGCGAGCTCGGCCTCGGTCGCGTCGACCCGGCCGGCTTCCGCGAGCTTGGTCGCGCGATCGAGGTGTTCGGTCTTCGACAAACGGGTCGCAGGAACGGCGTCGAGCACCGCGAGCGCGAGATCGGCCTCGGAGCGCAACGGCGCGGCCAGCGCGAGCCAGCGATAATCCGCAATCGCGGTGCCCTTGTCGCCCATCTCCGAGGCGAGCGAGGCGCGCAGTGCGCGTGCGCGTACCTCCACGCTGCGCGTGCGTTTGGACTTGCCGAGACGCGCCAGCACGCGATCGAGCGCGAGGCGAGCTTTGGCCAGCGCCGAATCTTGCTGGTAGGCGAGCGCAGCCGAAAACAAGGATTCATTGTCGGCGCGTTGTTCGAAATAGCGCGCGGCCTCAGCGAACGGTCCCACGCGCAGTTGCGCCCGCGCGCGTGCCTCGGCGATCTGCGGCGCGAGTTGCGGCAGTGCGGTGTGTAGGCCATCGAGCAGCGGCAGAGCGGCGGCCGCGTCGTCGAGCTCGAGCGCGACCCGTGCGCGCACGAAGCGCACCTCCGGCTGCGCCCGTTCCGTCTCGGGCAGCGCGTCGAGTGCGGCGCGGGCTTCTGCCCAGCGCTCCGCGCGAACCAGCGCGGCGTAGCCCGCGCTGCTCGCTGGCGTTGCTGGCGGCGGCGCCGCGCTGACGGACGCGACCGCTGCCGGCACCACCTGCGACAGCGCGACCGACACGCTGGCCCCTGCACCGGGAGCGCCATGGGCGCCGCGATCACAGGCCGCGAGCAGCACCCACATCCACAGGCTTGCCCTCAAAACCCCCAATGGTACTCCGCCCGCAACATGCTGGTGATCGCCTCTCCTTCATCGAACGTGGAGATCAAGAAATCCCCACGCACGGACAGACCCAACGCCAAATTGCGCGTCGCGATGTAGTCCAAGCCGAGCACCCCGGCCAAGAGCGCGTCGTCGCGACGGAACGGCTCGCCGGGCGGCAACGGACCGGTGATGTGCTGGTAGCCGATCATCAGCGCGCCGTACGGGATCCACTGCAAGATATCCAACTTGTACGACAAGCCCGTCACCGCCGAGTACGATGCGCCGCGTTGGCTCTCGGAGCCCGCGCTGTATGTGTGCGACACGCCCAACAATTCGAGCTTCCAATCGAAGACGTCGGAGATGCCGTAGGCGGCGTTGAGCCCCAGCGAGGGACCGGCGCCGTAGTAGTTGGGGTAGGCCGTGACGCCCACTCCGCCACCGACATGCCACTCGCGTTCGAAGGCCCGTGCGTGACGCGGAACGAGGCAGCCCGCACCCAATAATAAACCGAGAACCAAGCGATGCCTCATCGACGCCCGCCGGAGTCTAGTGCAGCGCCAATGAGTCGAGGTGAAGTATTTTGGCGTTGCGCTGCACTAGCAGCCTGCGAAGCAGGCGTGGGGTTCCGGGGCGAAAGCCCCGGCGAGACAACCTAGTGCACCGCATGCCGCGAAGCGGACAATCGCGAAGCGATTGTTGATGGAACATCACATGCGGTGCACGACCCCGAGATTTCACGCGCTCAGAGCATATTTGCGGGGTCGACGTCGATCGCCATGCGCACCTTTCGGTGCAGGCTCGCGCGGGCCACGGCCAGCAAAGCGTCGCGCAGCGGTTTGCGCTCGGCGGCGCGCAGCACGAAGCGGAAGCGGTAACGATTGCGCAGCCGTGCCAGCGGAGCGGGCGTCGGACCGAGGACCTCGACGCCCGAGGGCGCGGCTTTGCGCGCAATGTCCGCGAGCCGCCCGCACTCGGCCAGCGCCTGGCCTTCGTCGAGCGCGTCGCAGCGTACCATCGCCAGCCGCGAGAAGGGTGGAAAACGCAGCTCCTCACGATCGCGCATTTCGCGCGCGATGAAGCCCGAGACGTCGTGGCGCAACGCAAAGGCGATCGCCGGGTGCTCGGGCTGCCGAGTCTGAATCAGCACCTTGCCCGGCGTGTCCCCGCGGCCGGCTCGGCCCGCGACCTGAACCAACAAATGAAACGTCCGCTCCGAGGCCCGGAAGTCCGGCATCGACAACGCGGAGTCGGCGTTCAGCACACCCACCAGGGTGACGTTCGGCAAATCGTGACCCTTGGTGACCATTTGCGTGCCGACCAGGATGTCGACCTCGCCTTTGCGCACGCGCTCGATCACGGCCTCGCTCTTGGCGCCTGCGGCCACGTCGCGATCCAGACGCGCCACGCGCGCAGCGGGCAATTGTTGGCGGAGCGTGGCTTCGATGCGCTCGGTGCCCGAGCCTTCTTCGGACAGCTTCGATGCGCCGCATTTGGCGCATCGCTGAGGCACTTCCACCACGTAGTCGCAGTAATGACACTGCAGCGATTCGCCGCGCGCGCGATGCAGCGTGAGCGAAACGGAACAGTTCGGGCAGCGCACGATTTCGCCGCACGAACCACAGATCAAACTGGGCGAAAAGCCGCGCCGATTGAGGAACAGGATGGCCTGCTCACGCCGCGAAAGGCACGCCTCCAGCGCGCGGAACAAGGTCAGGCTGAGCAAGCGGTCGCCCCCCGGACCGGGCCCGACATGCCGCAAATCGACGATTTCGACCTCGGGCAAGAGCGCGCTCGTGCGCGCGCGCGCCGGGAGCTTCAACAGCGCAAGCCGCCCGCTCTCCACCAGCGCCACGCTGGAGAGCGAGGGCGTCGCCGAGCCGAGCACGCACACGGCGCCGGCGCGATGCGCGCGCAAGAGCGCCATGTCGCGCGCGTGATAGCGCACGCCCTCTTCTTGCTTGAACGAGCCGTCGTGCTCTTCGTCCACGCAGATCAAGCCGAGATCGTGCACGGGTGCGAACAGCGCCGAGCGCGCGCCCACGGCGACCTTGAGCTCGCCGCGTCGCAGCGCGCGCCACATGGCGTGCCGCTGCACGTCCGTGAGCCCGCTGTGCAGCACCGCGATGCGCTCGCCGAGCCGCGCGCGAAAGCGCGTCACCAACTGCGGCGTGAGCGCAATCTCGGGCACGAGCACGATCGCGCCGCGGCCCAGCTCGAGCGCGCGCTGCACGGCCCGCAAATACACCTCGGTCTTGCCGGAGGCGGTCACGCCATCCAGCAAGAAGCTCTGCTTTTCGCCGCTCTCGAGCGAAGCCGTGATGCGCTCGACCGCGGCGGCTTGGGGCGGCGTCAACGCGGGCGGCGTGTCTTTTGCCACCTGCGCGAAAAACGGGTCCACGACCGCTTCGACGCGCTCGACGCTGACCAGCGTCAAGGCTTCGAGTCGCTTGACCGCGGCGCGCGCGTTGGGCCAACGCTTCGTCAGCTGTGGCGTGGTATCCGGCCCTTCCTGCCGGAGATGCTCCAGAATCTCGCGCGCCTGCGCGCCGAGCTTCGCGCCGGCTTCCACGCCGGCGACCGCGCTCACGCGCTGCACCATGCGCCCGAGCGACTCGACCGCGAACGACTCCCGCTTGGAGAGCGCCTCGGCCGCGGTGCGCTCGACCGCGGGCAGCGCCAGCTCGATCACCGCGCCGATCGGCGCAATGTAGTAGCGCGCGAGCTCCTGCAAGAAGCCGAGCAGCTCGTCTTGCAAGACCGGCTCGGGGTCGACGATGGCGCGCAGGGCCTTCAGCTTGTCCTCGGGGAAATCCGGCGCATCCACGCCGACATCCAGCACCACGCCCAGCACCCGGCGCGGGCCGAACGGACACAGCACGCGCGCGCCGCGACGCACCTCCCCCGAGAGCTCGGCGGGAACGACGTAGCTGAATGCTTGCCCGAGCGGCACCGGGATCGCGACGCGGGCAAAGACTCGAGCCTGCTCGTTCACGATCGCTCCAGCTCAGCCTTCAGCTCACGGCTGCCGGCCGAGGTAGTAAGCGATCGCGGCGATGGCGATCACGATCAGCGCGATCCAAATCCAAGTGGCATGCCGTTCGGTCGGCAGTGGCGCACCCGGTCGGCTGCGCACCATGGCCTCGAGCGACGGAGGCGGCGGCTCCATGCGCGGCACGTCCACCGATTCGGGTGAGTCGTCCGGAGGTGGCGGCAGGTAGGGGCTGCTACCGCGCGGATTCTTTGGCAGCTCTGACACGGAGTACGAGCGTCCCAGGCCGACCCGCTCCAGTCAAGGCGTCAAGGCTGAGCCGCAACCGCACCTGCAGCTAGCCCGCCCTCAAGCAGTCGGCGGCTTGTCCAGACCGAAGCCCTCGTGCAACGCACGCACGGCGAGCTCCGTGTACTTCGCGGCGATGATGCAGCTGATCTTGATCTCGCTGGTGCTGATGGCCTGAATGTTGATGCCCTCGCTGGCGAGGATACCGAACATTTTGGCAGCCACGCCGGCGTGTGAGCGCATACCCAGGCCGACGATCGATACCTTCACGATATCGGGATCGTATTCCACCGAATCGCTGCCGTATTCTTGCGCGGTCTTCTCGATCAGCTCTTTGGCGCGCGGTAGATCGGTCTTGGCCACGGTGAGAGTGACGTCCGTCGTGTCATTCCCGCCGCGCGAGGGGCTCTGGATGATCATGTCGACGGATACGTTGTGCTCGGCGAGCATGCCAAAGATCTTGGCGACGACGCCGGGCTTGTCCTTCATGCGCACGAGCTGAACCTTGGCTTCACCCTTGTCGTAGGCGACGCCTGCCACAGCCACTGACTCGAAACCTTCTTCGCCGACTACCATGGTACCTGTCCGATCGCTGAAGGAGGACCGCACGTGCACCGGAACTCCGTATTTCATCGCTACTTCGACGGAACGGATCTGAAGCACCTTGGCTCCCAAAGACGCGAGCTCGAGCATCTCTTCGTAGCTGATGCGGTCGATCTTGCGCGCCGAGGGACAGATGTTCGGATCGGTCGTGTAGACTCCGTCCACGTCCGTGTAAATTTCGCAGACGTCGGCCTTGATGGCGGCCGCGATGGCCACGGCCGTCGTGTCCGAGCCACCGCGCCCGAGCGTGGTGATGCTGCCGTCCGGATCGATACCCTGAAAGCCGGCGACCACCGCGATGCTGCCGCCTTGCACGGTCGAAAGCAGCTTCGACCCTTCGATGCTCTGGATGCGCGCCTTGGTGTAGGCAGCATCCGTGCTGATGCGCACCTGGTGGCCGAGGAAGCTGCGCGCGCGGCCACCGAGCTGCTGGATGGTCATCGCGACCAATGCCGCGCTGACTTGTTCACCGGTCGAGGCGAGCGAATCGAGCTCGCGCATGTCCGGCGTCGGCGAAATCTGATGGGCCAAGGCCAGCAGGCGGTTGGTCTCACCGGACATCGCACTCACGATCAGCACGACTTGGTTGCCCTCCCGCTGACAACGCAGCGCAAGCTCGGACACGTTTCGCATCCGGTCCAGGTTGCCGACCGACGTACCACCGAATTTTTGAACGACGAGAGCCACGGGGTTTGCCCTGGTAGCCCCCACGACCGGGGGAGTCAAGGGCGACAAGCGGTGATAACGTCGAGCGGCTGGAGGTCTTGGCATGTCGCCGCTCGCGCACTATGTGGTGGAAACGCTCGTCACGCTCTTGGCGATCGTTGCACTTTCGGTGCTGGTCCTGCTCGGGGCGCGGCGCGCCGGGATGGGCCGCAGCGCTGGACCGCTGGAGCTGGTCGGGCGCTTGCCGCTGGACGGTCGGCGGGCGGTCTATCTGGTGCGGGTGGGCAGCACGGTCTACGTGGTCGGGGCGAGTGAAGCGGGCATCGCCAAGCTCGGGGAAGTGAGCGACGGCTCGCTCGAGCTTTCCAGCGCGACGAATCAAAACGAGACGTTCCGGGAGGTGCTGAACCGTGCGTTCGGTAAGAAGGGCTAAGCGCGCTGCGGCGTGGTCGGGCATGCAGCTGTTCCTGCTCGGCCTGCTCGCTCCGACACTCGCTGCTGCCGCGCCGGCCGCGCCTGCCGCAGGCGCGAGTGGCCTCGACGAAGCGTTCATGCGCCCGATGACGCTGGTCGTCGTCTTGGCGTTGGCCGCGCTGTTGCCGTTTGCGTTCATGACGCTGACCGCATTCGTCAAAATATCCACCGTGCTGCAAATCGTGCGCGGTGCGATCGGCGCGCAGAACATTCCTTCCAGCACAGTGATCATGGCGCTGGCCGGCGCCCTGACCTTGCTGGCGATGGCACCAGTCGGAACGCGCATCGAGGCGCGTGCGCGCCCGCTGTTCGAGCCCGGCGCCGAGCGCGACACCAGCACTTGGGTGCTCGCGCTGACCGAGGCCACTCGCGAACCGATTCGCGATTTCTTGCGTGCCAACGCCTCCGCCCGCGAAAAGGCGCGCTTCTTCGAGATCGCGCGGGCCGCGCGGCCCGTCGCCGAACGCGAAAGCGTGGGCAAAGACGATTTGGTGATCTTGGTGCCGGCGTTCGTGGTCAGCGAGCTGATCGCCGCTTTCGCGTTGGGCTTCGCGCTGTACCTGCCGTTCTTGGTGATCGACCTCGTGGTCTCGAACGTGCTGCTCGCGCTCGGCATGCAGATGATGAACCCGACGCAAGTGAGCTTGCCGTTCAAGCTGCTGCTGTTCGTCGCGATCGACGGTTGGGGCCAGCTCGCGCAGGCGCTAGTCGCAGGTTACCGCAGCGGCTGACGTCCCTTCGTCTCTGACCTGCCGCGAATCGTGAGTCGTTGCGGCCCCGCTCCGGCCGGAGGCCGGACGCTTGGGGGCGCCCGCGCGCGCAGCGGAGCGAGCACGCGGGCCGTGTCGCGCCGTCACTCGCTCGGGGCAATGGGCCTCTCACTAGGGCAAAGCGCCTCGAAAGCCGAGCGGGGCAGCGCGGTCGCGGCGTGATTTTTCGCGGTTTGGAGCGGACCGAGTCCTGCAACGCGAGCGGGCTATGGGTCGTTTGATCTTGGTCGCCAATCGCTTGCCGGTGTCGCTCGACTCGAGTAGCGGGCAGGTCGAGGTTCAAGACAGCGCAGGCGGCTTGGCGACGGGCATGCGCGGCCTGAGCCGGAAGGAGCAAACCGCTTGGGTGGGCTGGCCCGGCAGTAGTCCGAGTGACGACGAGCAGCGCGCGGAGTTCGATCGAAAGCTCGCCGAACATTCGGCGACTGCCGTGTACCTGTCAGCGCAAGAGGCCGAGCGCTTCTACGAGGGCATGTCGAACAGCGTCATTTGGCCGCTGTTTCACTATCTGGTCGATCGCCTGCCGCTGTTCGTCCGCGACTTCGAGGAGTACCGCGCGGTCAACGCGCGTTTCGCGGATGTCGTGTGCGCGCAAGCCAGCGAAGAAGATTTGATTTGGATCCATGACTATCACTTGTTGCTCTTGCCCGAGATGCTGCGCGCGCGTTTGCCGCGGGCTCGCATCGGCTTTTTCCTGCACATCCCCTTTCCTTCTTCGGAAATCTTCCGCCTCTTGCCGCACCGAGAACAAATCTTGTGCGGTTTACTGGGCGCGGATCTGATCGGTTTTCATACCTTCAGCTATGCACGCCACTTTTCCAACGCCCTGCTCGGCAACTTGGGCATCGAGCCCGAGTTCGATCGTGTCGAGGTGGATGGGCGCACGGTTTCTATCCGCGTGTTCCCGATGGGCATCGATGCTCGAGCGTTCGAGCGGGCGGCGCGCAGCCCGGAGCTACCGGAGCGCGTGGCAGCGCTGCGTCGCGCGCAGAACGTCGAGCACCTGATCTTGCGCGTCGATCGCCTCGACTACACCAAAGGCATTCCGCGCAAGTTGCTGGCCATGGAACGCCTACTGGAGCGCAGCCCGCAATACCGCGGCAAGGTGCGGCTGCTCCAGATCGCGGTGCCCTCGCGCGAAAATGTCGCGGAATACAAGAGCCTACGCTCGGAGGTCGAGAGCCTCGTGGGACGCATCAACGGGTCGAGCGGTTCGCTGCACGACGCGCCCATCCACTACCTGTACCAAGCCGTTGCCCCAGCGGAGCTGGTCGCGAGCTATCGCGCCGCCGAGATCATGCTCGTGACGCCACTGCGCGACGGCATGAACCTCGTGGCCAAGGAATACGTTGCGGCGCGCGTCGACGGCGATGGCGTGCTCGTGTTGAGTGAGCTCGCCGGCGCCGCCAGCGAGCTCGGTGAGGCACTCACGGTGAATCCGTACGACGTAGAAAGCCTTGCCCTCAACTTGGACCGCGCCTTGACCATGCCCGAAAGCGAGCGGCGCGAGCGAATGACGGCCCTGCGCGCCAAAGTCTGCGCGCGACCCGTCGAGCTGTGGGCAGAAGAGTTCGTGACCGCGCTGGAGGGCGGCGAGCGCGCGCCAGAACCACGAGACCTGCGCCAAGATTCCGAAGAGCTCGAGCGCTTGGCGCGAGAGCTCTCGACGCGCGCTGAAGTGCTGTTTGCGTTGGACTACGATGGCACGCTGGTGAAAATCGCGCAGAGTCCGGATCTCGCCCGGCCGGACGCCGCGCTCTGTGAGCTCTTGCGCATGCTCGCAGAGACTCCGGGGGTCGAGGTGTGCGTCGTCAGTGGCCGAGTTCAGGCTTCGCTCTCGAAGTGGTTCGGCGAGCTCCCGATCAATTTGGTCGCCGAACACGGCGTGTGGTCGAAGCGAGCGCGCTCGCAGGTCTGGCAGTGCCACATCGATCGCGACTCGCTCACTTGGCTCGCGGACGCAAAACATGTGCTTCAAACCTACGCTGCGCGTGCTCCCGGCGCGTTCGTCGAAGAAAAGACCGCGGGCCTGGCCTGGCACTACCGGCTCGTCGATCGCCATCTCGGCCTGGCTCTGGCGCGTGAGCTGCGCGTGCACCTCGTCCGACATTTCGCTCAAGCGCCCGTCTCGATCTTGGCTGGGCGCAAAGTAGTCGAGATTCGCCCGCACGGCATCGACAAAGGGTCCGCCGTGCGCGATTCCCTCGGGCTATTCCAGCGCAATCCGAGCATCGCCGCCGCGGGCGACGATCGCACCGACGAAGACCTGTTCGCGCTCCTGCCCGAAGACTCGGTGAGTCTGTGTGCAGGCACTTTGCCCACCCGCGCGCGCTATCGAGTCAGTGGCCCGGAACAGGTGCGGCACTTTCTGCACAGCTTTCTCGCAGCACGCACGTCCGCGCCGTCCCCCCAAACGGCTACGCAGACGCTTTGAGTCGGACTATGCTGTATGCTGCTCGGCAGTGAGCCTGAAGCCATTCGTCGCGCGGTTGCTGGTGGTGTGTGCACTGAGTGCGTGTCACGCCGCGCACGCGCCCGAGCAAGGGCGCGCGTCAGCGGCCCGACACTGCGAGCCGTTCGCTGACGTCGACCACTTGCTGTATTCGCGCCGCGCCGCTTTGTGTCACGAGCTCGGGGCGGTGCCGGCGGGCTCGAGCGACGCAGCGCCGGACAGCGGCCTGCCCAAAGATTCGCCGGGCGTCCTGCGCGCGTGTGAAGGAGGCAATGCCACGGCCTGCTTTTGGGCTGCAGATCACGCCGCGCGCGGCTTCGAGTTGGGAACGGACGGACGAGTCTTGGAACGCAAGCCCCCCGATCCGGAGCGAGGCAGGGAGCTTTATCGCAAAAGTTGTGAGCTGGGCGATGACAACGGCTGCTTGTGGCTCGCCGGGCAACTGCGTGACGCGCGCCCCGAGGAGCTTGCGCCTTTTTTGCTCGCTTTGTGCAGCGGTGAGCGCAGCGCGGCCTGCACGCATGCGATCTACACGTTGCCGCCCGCGCAGCAGCCCGCTGAGTTACGGCTCGCCGTGCAGCGGCTGAAGCAGCGCCTGGAACAGCAGTGCCTTTCGGGCAGCGGCGAGTCCTGCGCGCTGCGCGATGAGCTGGACGAGCAGGAGCAGGTCGCGGCCAAAGCGCGGCGCTTTCGACTCGAAGCATGTCGCAGGGGCGTCGCGTTCGCTTGCGTGGCAGCCCATTTGCCGGTCGAGACTCTGGATGCGGTGCGCGAGCTCAGCGAGCACGCTTGCCGCAGCAACGCCGATTGCCCCGGGCTGTTAGCGGCTTTGCACCAGGCGTGCCGCGCAGGCAACCTGGCCGCGTGTTATCTCACCGCGAATGCCTGCAAGTCCGACGAGCTTCTGCCCATGGCGATCGAGTGCAATCCGGCTCCGGTCGCACGTTGCGCAGCACCCGAAGAGCCCAAGACGCTTCCGCCCTCCTGCGTGCCGCGTCATTTGCGCGGGGGCTTGTTGCTGGACGAGCGAGCGCGCGGTATCGCGGAGGGCTGGCGCGTGTATCAGTCGTGTCCAGAGTGGGGCAGTCAGCGGCATGCAGATGCGCAGCAACGGGGCTATCTGTTCGAGCACGTGGGCGAGGTAGCCGCGAGCCCGGAGCAGATGGAGTCGCTCTTGGAGACGCACCGCGGTGCGCTGCACGTGGGCTCGACATACGCCACGGGGCTCAGTGCGGGCGGTCCCACTGGGATGATCGAAGGCGACGTGCGCATCGAGAAGGTCTTGCCCCAGTTGAAGCGAGGCTTCTCCGATGTACCGAGCGAGCTGTGCTTTTCGGTACAAATAGACACTTGGGGCTCCCCGCCCGTCCTCCTGTGACCCAAGAAGTCGCGACAAGCAGGTAAAGGAATTTCTTACCCGTAAGTGGGCGCGCGAGCTCGCTGGCCTCTGGGACCGCGACCGAACGATCATCCCGGGCTGAGCGACTTGGGGCTGTGAGGCGCTACAGGCCGAACACGCGCGCGCCGGGTGAAGAAGTCGTAGTCCGCCACGCTTGACCTCGGCGCGTGGGGTCGAGCGGCCGGGGACCGTCTGGGGCGGACTAGGGCCCGTGTGGTCGACCGCCTCGTTCGCTCCGATTACTGGGACTCTGGAGCGAGGGTCAAGCCTTGGTAGAACGGATCTTCGAGCGTGCTGCTGGCGTCCGGAGAGAATGACGTGACGCCAGTGCCGCGAACCAATGCTGCGTCGATGAAGGAGGCGGATGCAAACTCCTTCGCGGCGCCAATTGCAATGTAGAACTCGGCAGTGTCGGGCAGTTGCATGCCGATCGCGTAATATTGATCGGCCTCCAGCGGTAGCGAGATGTCGGCGGGAGTGCTCAACTTGCCGCTGTCGAAGGGACCTGCTTTGCCTGATTTTGACCAAATTTGAGCGAACGGGCCGCCCGCAGCTTTGCTTTGATAAACGACGAATTTGACCGAACCCGCCTCCGGGAGGCCCACGACTTGCGAGAAGCCGAGCAAGGTGGCCGCCCGCTTCATGTGGATCACATTGCCACCGAATGCCGGACCCGTTCTGCCGTCCGTCGTCTTCGAGTTGAAGACGTCGACCTCGGCGGGGACGCAGCCGTCACCCTCACGGCAATGCGTGTCGGCGCCACATTCGGTCGTCTTGTCCGACTCTCGCTGGACGCCGTCGGCACTGCAGGTCGCGACCCCGCTCGCCTTGCAGTAGCTGGCGCCGGGCTCGCATGCGGGCAGGCATTCCCCGTCGGCGCAGTGTTCGTCGGAGGCACACGCCGTGAGCGCGGTGAACTTGTTGCCGTCGCAGGTGGTGACGGTGTCGCCATCGCAGCTCTTTTCGCCCGCGCTACACGCTGCGCGTTCGAACGAGAGCAACATTTCGCTGTTAGAAAGCGTCAGGGTGTCGCCATCCACGCAGTAGTTGAAGTCTTGGATGGTGATGCCAGGGCCACGCAGGGACAGCTTGTCTCCTTCCAGAAACATGGCCGTCGACTCTAAAAACGTCGCGTTCCGTTCGCACTCGCAGGGGATCCCGTCATCGCCCGGCGGACAGCTGAGAGTGTTCCCGTAAATGCTGACGTATAGGCGGGTGATGTCCGCGCACGATTGCCCGCAATCGATCGTTTGATCCGAAAGCAGATGGGCCTTGGCTTTGAGTAGTGAGACGGTCGCGTATCCCTCTTCATTCAGGGTGAATTGTCCAGAGACGGCGAGGTTTTCGACCACTGATACCGTGTTGCACCGGTACAGGCCGTGCTCGAACGCGAGCGGACACGCAGAGGAAAGTAGCCAGGTGCCAGTCGCGTCGCCCTGAGTTGTTTTGCATTCGCTGATCTCACACGCGGCGACGCGCGCGGACTTGAGCCCGTCCGGGCAAGCGTCGCAGACCGGGTGACGGTCATCCCCGCACCAACTGCCATAGTGAAACCCCCCGGGACACAGACAGTCCGCATCGGTACCGGGCTCGCAGCCGTCAGGAGCGGATGCGCTCGAACAGCCCGAAGCAAACAACGCTAGGCCTAGCAGCGCGACGAAAGCCGCGCGGGCAACCTCTGCCAAAGGACGCACCGACTGCACTCGCCTCACTCTCACTCTCGTGCTCATTCCTGATTCAGGGGCCGCAATTCGGCCCACTATGACCTATGCCAGCAATGCGCACGCAGAGCAATCACTCCGATGAGTTATCGCAATGGACAGGGCGGGGCGGCTCCGCCCGGCCGAGCTCGCGCAGGCGCCTCGAGGAAGCGCTGTTCCCTTCGGTTGACGAGCCTTTTGTTTTCGCTCGGATGCAGGACAGCCACGCGCCGCCAGGCCTGAGACGTTTTGCAAGCGAACGCGGAAATGAAGAAACCGCCACTGACAGTCAGCGGCGTCCGTCGAGCGGATCGATGGTCGGCGCAACCGCTTGCGCTGCGGCGCTCTTGCCCTTCACACTGCTTGCTTTGGGTTTGGGCTTGGCTTTCGCGGCAGCGCTCGCAGCGGCGCTCGCAGCCGGCGGGGACGGGCTCGCTTCGGTAGCGACGCTCGCCGGCGGCGGCGGGACAGCGACGCTGGTCGCGGAGGGCGCGGGCTCGACGCTGGGTGCCGGCGCTGCGTTGGGCGTCGAGACAGCGGCGGCTGGCATGCTGGAGGGGTGCTCGGCGACCGATGCCAGCGCGGAATCCTTGTGGCTCCAGTAGAGCAGCGCGCCGCCGAGCAGCAGGCCGAGCAGGCTCAGCGCGACGATCAGCGGAGCGCGTGATTTTCGGTTTTCGGTCGAGCCGCCGAAGTTGGTGGTGGTGCCGGTGCCGGGCCGCGATGAGGCCGCGACGGCCAGCGGGGTGGGGTTGCTCGGAAAGCCGGCTGCACCGAGCACGCGGGCGATGCGCTCGGCAGAGCGCTGGGCCGCGGGCTGACCGAAGGGAGCCAGCGCGAACGCGAGCTCGGCCACGTTGTTGAAGCGGTGCTCGCGGTTCTTCTCCAAGCAGCGCAGCAAAACCTGCTCCAAGGCTCGAGGCAGATCGGGCCTGAGCTCGTGGATCGGACGCGGTGGATCTTGCAACACCATCCCGCACAGCTGAGGCATGGTGTCGGCGTCGAACGGAACGCGACCGGTCAGCATCTCGTACAAGATCACGCCCAGGGCCCAAATGTCCGTGCGCTGGTCGACGCTGCGCGTCGAGCTCATCTGCTCGGGGGACATGTACAGCGGCGAGCCCATCACCGTGCTGGTCTTGGTCATCGCGAATTCGGGCGTCGCCGACGGCGTGGTCACTTTGGAAATCCCGAAATCCAAGACTTTGATGCATGCGCTGCCATCAACCCGGCGGGTGATGAACAGATTCGCCGGCTTGAGGTCGCGGTGCACGATGCCGAGCGCGTGCGCTTCGGCGATTGCCTCGCACGCTTGCAGCAAGAGCTCGATCGCGTCGGGCACGGCCAGGGCACCGGCGCGCCGCACGCACGCGGCGAGGTCCTCGCCCTGCAGGTACTCCATCACCATGTACGGTGACCCGCTCTCGAGCGTGCCCACGTCCGAGACGCGCGCCACGTGTTCGCTCTTGATTTTGACCGCGGCTCGCGCCTCACGCGCGAAACGTTCCACTGCCTCTGGATTGACGAGCGCCTCCGGCAGCAAGAACTTGAGCGCGACGCGCTCGTCGAGCTGCAAATGGGTCGCGGCTACGACGATGCCCATACCGCCCTGACCGAGCACGCGCTCGATCCGGAATTTTCCAGCCAAAATCTGGCCTTCGTGAACCTGGTTCGACATTATCGTACTAGTCTCGCGAAACGCTTATGGACTTAGCAGAGCGGCGTGCCGCCTGGTAGTGTCACCCCGAGGCATACGGTGAGCGTCGACCCAATTCACCTCGTTGATGTCCCTTTTTTGGCTCTGCTCGACGAAGAGCAACGCGCCCTCTTGGCCGCGCGACTCGACACGGTCACGGAACCCGCGGGCAAGTCCCTGTGGGTGTACGGCGATCCCGGTGATTGCGCGTACATCATCCGCAAGGGCACGGTCGAAATTTACTCCAAGAACGACACCGGCGAGCGCCTCGTGCTCGAAACCGCGACCGCCGGTGATTTCTTCGGTGAGATTTCGCTGCTCGACGGCGGGCCGCGCACCGCTTCGGCGCTGGTGATCGAGGACATGGAAGCGATCTTGGTCGATCGCGGTGATCTGGAAGAGTTTTTGCGCATCTGCCCGGTGGCGGCGTTCAACTTGCTCGCGTCCAGCGGGAAACGCATCCGCGAAACCGCCAAGTTGCTCCGCCACAGCGTCTCGCGCGACATCAACGAAGAGGTCGAAGACAAGCGCACCCGGGTGCTGAAAATCGCCGACTGGATCTCCGAGTTCAGCGGCAGCCTGGAGTTCCTGTTCATTCACCTGGGCATTTTCTTCCTCTGGATCGTGTTCAACGTGGGACCGCTCGCGCGTACGAGCGTCGGCGGCTTCGATCCCTTTCCGTTCGGGCTATTGACGATGGTGGTCTCGCTGGAGGCCATCATTTTGTCGGTGTTCGTGCTGCTCAGCCAAAACCGCCAGGTCGCGCGCGACCGCGTGCGCAACGACATCGAGTACCAGGTGAATCTCAAAGCCGAGCTCGAGATCGGTCACCTGCACGAGAAGGTCGATCACTTCCATCAAGAGGTGATGCGGCGACTGTCGGTGCTGGAGAAGTCTTCACTGCCCCCCGGCGCGGCCCTGACGCACTCGATCTTACCCGATGCGAAGAGCCTACGAACACCGCGTTGAAACCCCGAAACCACGGCTCGAGTTCGGAACGGGCGGCAGGATTCAAGCTACCTAGTCGAGCAACTCACGGGTGCTGCTGCAGGTCGGCGCACCGTTGAGCCAGCGGCGCAGGGTCGTCGCGTCTCGTTCCGCCTGGATTCGGGCCAATTCTGCTGGCTCGAGCTCGAGCCCTCGAGCCCTGAGTACTGCAACGAGGCCTTCGGCCAGCCCCGCCAGCTTGCCTTCGGCCAGCCCCGCCAGCTTGCCTTCGGCAATGCCCGCCAGCTTGCCGGACGCCCGGTGCGTGGCAAGCGCGGCCTCGAGCACAGGGTTCTGTTTTGCCAGCAGCGCGCGCGCCATGGCGTCGTCGGCTTTGGCAGCGTGCACCAATGCCTCTATCGGCAACGGAGCTGCCAAGGCGTGGTCTTCAATCGCCGAGTCTCGCTCCAGCGAGCGGAACGCCTGCAGTTCGATAGACCACTCGAAAGCACGCTGACGGGCCACGTCGATGACGAACACGCGGCGTACGCCGCGCTCCATCAGCTTGTTGGCTTTGCGCCCGGCTTCGCTCAGTGATTCGGTACTCGCTACCTCGAACGCCAGTTGCTCGAGCTTTCTGCCGCCGCCCTCGTCGCGCTCCTTCGGAAACACGCTGACATCGGGCGCCATGTCGTCGAGCTCCGAGGTGCGGGTGAGCATGTCACTGGCGACTTCGAAATCGTCACGAGCGTGCGCTTCGAGCAACGCGGAAACCTTCGAGTGCCGCGTACCATGAGGTTCATCCGCGGGTGCCACGTACTTGACCCTCCCATCCTCAATCTCATACCGCGACTCAGGCGCAACGAGACGCGTGTCCACCGCTGGCAAGTTCGAGGGCGCGGGCAACGAGGACATCGTACCCCCGAAAGGTAGCTGTGAGTGCATCGGCTTTCAAGCGCGGGCCGACAACGCGCCGCGCCCGCGGCGCGCCTTGCTCAGACCGCGTGTGCGCGCCCGCGGGCGGCGTGATCTTCAGTGAACAGCGGCCTTCAAGCAAGCCGGAACTCGCCGCGCGCCACGATCTGGACACCCCCACCCACTTCTACGCTGCTGACGCGCGTACCCTCACCGCCGATGCGCACGAAAAGTTCCGATGGCCGACCGAGCTCAGCGCCCTGCTCGATGCGCAGCGTCTCGCCATAGGACAGCTTGCCGAGCTGCACGAGATGCACGCCGAGTGGTCCTGCCGCCGAGCCCGTCGCGGGATCTTCGAACACTCCAGCTGCCGGCGCGAACACGCGCGTCTTCACGCCCTCCGGGTCCACGCAAAACACGCTGACGAGGTGCGGGGTGAGCCGCGCCAAGCGCTGGAAATCGGG
Organism: Polyangiaceae bacterium; assembly: GCA_035688655.1. GTDB lineage: Bacteria > Myxococcota_A > Polyangia > Polyangiales > Polyangiaceae > PMG-095. Next base: position 70,127 of record DASSMT010000369.1, read on the forward strand.
GGCAAGAGCGGCGAGCTCGGCGCGTGTACGCACGGCGACGAAATGATGACCAGGTCCGTTCGAGTAGTGCGCGTTCGGGACGGCCGGATCGCGCACGCCGAGCGCTTCGAGCAACGCCGAGTCGTGTTCGAAGGCCAGCGCTTCCGGCAATGGCTGCTTCATCCACCCGAAGCTGACGCGCGCTCCTTCGCGCTCCACGCTGACCGGCACCGTGCCAACGCCGAGCTCGAGACGAACTTCGCGCGATTCGATGGAGCTCGCGATGACGAGCGCCGTGCCGAGCGTCGGATGTCCAGCGAAGGGCAGCTCGCGGTTGGGCGTGAAGATGCGCACCTTGGCGTGGCCGCCCTGCTCCGGCGGTAAGATGAACGTCGTCTCCGACAAACGCAGCTCGCTCGCCAAGCGCTGCATGAGCTCGCCGGACAAGCCGCGTGCGTCCGTGAATACCGCGAGCTGATTGCCCTCGAGAGCGCGGCTCGTGAAGACATCACACAGCACATAGCGGAAGGTTTTCATCGGCGGACCATAGCGTCGCTACTGCGCCGTACAAGCAGCGAGCGACTGACGCGGACCTGGCATAGTCCCAGCCGAGCGGGCCCCCGGGGTCCCGCTTGGGTTTGGGCAAGCGGGCAAAGCGCCCACCGAGCGTCGCAAAGCTCAAAGCGAGACGCTTCGGACTCGGCGAAGAAGCTTGCTGCGCGGGCTCGACACAATTAATAGTTAGGGGTGAAGATTCGTGCTGGTTTCGCTGGTTGGCCGGTAGCGGCGTTGATGAGCATGGGGGTCACGAGCGCTTGCGGGGCGAAAGACCATGCGCCCTTCGTCTGGAGCGCTCCGCCCTCGACATCCGACGCTGGGACCGGCGGACGCGGTCCCGGTTCAGACCACACTCCGGGCAGCAAAGGCGGTAGTTTCGACTCCGCGGGCAGCGCGGACCCAGGCGGCAAGGCACCAGCAAGCGCAGGCACCGGGGGCGGAACGGGCGCCGTGCTCACGATGGGCCCGCTCGATCCGAACGAGATCTATATCTTTGGCACGTTGCGGGAAGGTAGCGCGGGCTACAATGCGTTGGCGCACTGGAGTAGCCCGAACCAGTACACGTTGGGATTCGACGCTGGAATCGACGATCGTAGCGTGCAGATCTGGAAGGGGCAGCTCGTCTACCGACTCACGCTGGCGCAGGGGATTCGCATCTTCCAGCCCGAATTGACGACGACGCTCCAGGCGGACGATCTCGACTACCCGCGCGACCCCGCGCGCAACGATCCGATCCTGAAGACGCCACCGTGCTTGGCGGAAGACGATGGTCCGGTGACCTTCCTCACCAGTCCTGACGACCGGCTCATTTACCAGTGCCCAGACATGGCTTGGTACGAAGATGGCGAGAAGGTGATCGAGAGCATGGACGCGTCCGAGGGACGGCTGCTGGCGCTGGGCTACGACGGACTCGTGCTCGCCGACGCCACCTTCGGCGAGTTTGCCGTCATGAAGCTGGCCGATGGCCAGCGACACATCCTCGACGCGGCAAACGCTCCGCATGTGCATGATGCGATCGCGTATCGCACGGCCAAAGACGGCTTTCACGTCGTGGTGCCCTCGAAGACGGGCAACCCCACGCCGGAACTGTGGCTGCTCACGCCCGACGCTTCGGCGAGCCGCATCGGCACCTATCCGTATCCGGTCGATGGCATCACCGAGTATGAATACAATGGCGTGCTGTCGGGGAAGGACGAGCTGTTCGAGCCAGGCTACGACGCCGGCAACGACATGATCCTCGTCCGCGACCTGTCCGGAACGAGCAAGATCGTCTACACGGAAGCGACCGACCCTCGAGTGAAGATGCACGCTTCCTGGATCTTCAGCGGCCGCTGAGCGAGGTCTGGACAGCGAAAAGTGGGCGGGCGCAAGGTTTGCGATTCTATCGCGATCTTCGCACGGGATGGCCGTGGATGAGCATGAGCGAACCGGCGATCCAGATGTCTTCGCTCGAGCCGGAGATCAGCAGCCGCTCGTCGGTCAGCGGCAATTCCATCAGCTGCCAGCTCGAGCCGTCCCAGCGCATGGCCGCGCCCGCAGCGACGACCCAAGTGTTGGTCAGCGACTCGCTCCACACCGACGCGATTTGACCGCCGGTCGGATTTTGCGTCGTCCACGCGCTGCCGGGACCGGTGGAGTGCAGCACGTTGCCGTCTTGCACGGCCCAGACGTCATGCGGTCCGCTCGCCGAGACGCGCTTCACCCGCCCGTTGATCTCGCGGGTCCAAAGCGCACCGTCGAAGTGACTCGCGCCTCGGTCTCCCCAAATCCAGACGTCATTTCGCGCGCGCGCCAAGATGCCGCGAATGCCGGGGGGAACCCCGGGCATCATTGCGTGCGTCCAGCTCACACCATCAGAGTGCCAAAGCTCGCTCTCGGTCGCGCACCAGAGATCATCGAGTGCGCTGCCGCCGACGGCGCGGCAAGCCGGAGAGCCCGGCCAGTCGCTCCACCGCTGACCGAACCAACGCTGCACCTCCTTGCTCGAACCGCCAAAAGCGTTGCCGTTTGCCGCCGCCCAAACCTGCGCTTCATCGAAGCGCGTGCTGGGATCGTTTTCGGCCATGGTTCGCGTCCAGCGCACGCCGTCCCAATGCTCACGGTGGAAGGAACCCAAATCGTCCGCAACCACCGCCCAGGTGTCGTCTACGCTGCGCGTCCACAGGTACGACACGGCCTCGGTGAGGATGGTGTCGTCCCAAACTACGTGACTCCAGTCCAAAGTGTAGGGCGCGCTGCCGCTACCCGCGGCTCCCTCGGCCGGCCATGAGAGCTCGCTCTCGATCGCCGTGCGACCGCCGCAAGCCACGCTCAGTAGCGCGGCGGAGACTAAATAGTGCTTGATGGAGCGAGCCAATGACAGCGCGCGAGCCTACGGCGCAGCGCCGATGCCGGCTATCGCTTTCTCGGCGCTCGCGAACGTGCTTTCCCGCGTCGTCGAATTTTTCGCCCCACGGGCACGCGGCGTATGCCGCTCAGCAGTTCGGACAGGAGCAGATCACGGAACCAGAGTCCAGCGAGCAAACCTCGTTCGACTGACACAAGCTCGCCGCGCACGCGCAGTTGACCGTGGTCGACTCACAACGATTCTGCACGCACTCGTACTTCGCCCCCAGCGGGTCCCGATGCACCACGCACACCTCACCCGTTTGACACTGGAGCTCGTTCGAGCCGCAGGCTTGCTCCACGCACGGCGCGTCGTTCACGTGCCAGCGCGTGTTGTCGCAGACGGCATGGATCCGACCGCGCTCCCCGCAATCATCGTAAGTGCAGTCGAGCAAGCCCATGCACTCGCACGAATCACCGTCTTTGGGCGCATTGGGCGGATGGAACGAATTGCAGTCGTAGGCCGCGCCGTCCAACTGCGGCGCCATCAACCAGACGTGTTGAAAGCACTCGAAGGCGACCGAGCTGCACTTGTCGATGTCGTAGACACAGTAGTTGGTCGCGCTCACGAAATTGCAGTAGTCGCCCTGGACGGGCTGCTGTTTCGGGCAGATCGAGCTGGGAGCACCTGCCGCAGCGGAGCCGGCAACGCTGGGTGCGCCGGCAATATTGGCTTCGCCCCCAATGCCCGCCGCGCCGCCGCTCGCGGAACCGCCGCTGCTCGGCCCGGGCTCGCCGCGCGCATCTTGGCTTCTGCCGCCGCAGCTCGTGCCTGCCAGACCCAGCGCGCACAGCAAGCCCACGAACCCGAGCTGCCGCTTCATCCGTTCCGCCTGGCTCACGCTCGGGCTCGGCAATCCCTTCAGCGCCGACGGCGGCGGCGCAGGACGACCGCCACCAATGCAGCCGCCGCTGCGCTGGCGCCGAATGGCGTGTGGCCGTGGGCGAAGTTGCAGCCGCCGCCGCTGTGCTTCGGGCTCGCGCCGGGGGCATCATCACTCATTCCGCCAGCCGCGCCGGCGGTGGCGCTGGGACTTCCCGCGGCGCTCCGGCCAGCCGTAGCAGAACCGCCCGCGCTCCCCGGAGCTCCGCCGACAGCGACCATGCCGCTGTCGACGTCCGCGTTGTAGCTCGTGAGCATGTCGTTGATCGCGTCGGCGTTGTCTTCCACCACTTTGCCGGTGCCGCTGGAGCCGGTGCGGACAATCGCACGATTCGGGGGCAAGTCAGCGAGCTGATTTGGCCAGGTGCCGACGCTCGCGCTCCCCACGCCGCGAATCACCCCGCCTTGCGGCAGCTCGATGCGCCACGGCGCGCTCGAGACATCCACGTTCGGGCTGCATTCGATGATGCGATTGGCCGTGTGCCGATTGCTGACGTCCGGCAGATCGGGGTTGAAGTGAACAGCGGGTCGAGCGTCATCTCGTCGGCCGAGAGCGTGGTGTACATGCGCGTCAGCGCAGGGTGGGCATCGATCAGGTTTTGAACGAGCTTCACCGGGGCAATCACGCTCTTCTCCAGCGCTGCCATGTAGGTGGAGGGTGAGAACTGAATTTGCGCCGAGTAGCAGCTCGGGCACAACTTGAAATCTTCGAACGCGACTCCACTGGGCAACGTCACAGCAGAGCGAGTGGCGTCCCAGAAGCCATCCCAGGCGCCGTATGTGCTGTACACAGTATTGAATAGCGCGGAGAAAGACGCATAGACGTTGGTCTTGACGTAATTCCAATTCGACTCGTCGCCCTGAGTCCAGACCGCGTTCTTCAGCGTGCTGCTCGCTCCGGCGAACTCCGTGACGAAACCCTGGCCACTGGCGTCATTGGCCGCTTCGATGACCACGGAGTTGTAGTTGCTCGCCGCATTGAACCAGTTGATGCGCGCCTCGTTCAATTCGAGTGATAGGTAGTTCTGCGGCACCGAACGGGATTTCCCGAGTACCCAGGTCAAGACGCCCATGTCGTCGTTGGCCGCCACGGCCGTGAGCTTGACCGGGATCGAGGCTTGCGTACCTTGGTAGGTCAGCACGATCGGACGAATCGAGCCGGTATCGGCGCCCTTGGTCAGCTTCAACGCGAGCAAGTACATGCCTGCTTCGAGGTACGGACCGAGCTTGTCGGGGCCGATGCTGGGCACGTCGTAGCCATTGTCCTTCAGCCAGGCGACCGCGACATCCGCAGGGTTCGCCGTGCTCTTGTCGAGCGAAATCACGGTCCATTCGAACGCGCCCACCACGCCGGAAGCCTCGACGGTGACTCCGCTGCTGTCGTTGGTGACCCCCGGCGTGGGCAGACTCGCCATGGGCCCGCCCGCCGAGGCGAAGCCGCCCGCGCCCGAGTTGGTCTGACGGCACGTTCCTTCAATGGTCGTGGTCAGGCTGTAGCTCGGGTTCGTTGCCGATTGCAGCCGTTGAAATGCCACATCCGAGGCCACCCCGATGTCCGAGTCGACCTTCGGCACCGAGGAGATCGGCAAGAGCCACGAAAAGTTCTGCGATGGCCCCTGGTATTTGATTTGGATCACCGCGGTGACGGTGCCATCGCCGTTGTCGGCGAAGATGATGCCCTCGGCCGCTTGATTGACGGGCTGCGCGCGGTTGCAGAAGAAGCCGCCGCAAGCGAGTGCCGTGCTGGGCGCCGCGTAGGCAGTGGCCACCCAAGCCGCGACTCCGACAACACAGCCCTTGATTAAACTACGCATGGGTGGCTCCTCGATAGATGACCCGGACACTTTGATCATGTCCAGGTCGGTTTTGGCACGGTCTGGCACAGCTTCGGACTGGCTTTCAGTGCTGGGCCCGGATTAAGCAAAGCAGGTGCCAGGCTCCTCGAGTGCCGTACCCCGACCGTTTCTCACTTCGACTCGGCGGGTGGGACGGCAGACTCGGTGTCTCGAGACGCTGGTACGTATCGTGCTCATGCGAGGGGCGTGTCGAGTCGCGGACAGGCCCTGATCGTCGGATTGGCGCTGCTCGGCGCTGCCTGCAGCGCGCCGTCCATCGTTCCCCCGGGCAATGACGTCGGCGGCAGCGCGGGCAGCGCCAGCGCCGCAGGCAGCGCCAGCGCAGGCGGCACCGACGCCGGTGGCAGCACGGGTGGCGCCGACGGCAGCTCCGTGGGCCAAGTC
>DASSMT010000383.1:0-15562 GCA_035688655.1 Polyangiaceae bacterium
ATGCGTTGCCGGAGCCCATCGCTTTCTACGCGCAAAGCTACGACGAGAACCGGGAAATCGCGAGCTACGACGAGACCCTGCTGTCTCCGGGGCTCGACGCACTCATGAGTGAGCTGCGCGCCGCCGGGATCTCGCTGGCGCTCTCCACCTCCGGCTCGCGGCGGCGGATGAACGCCGTGATCGAGATGTACAATCTTGCTCAGTGGCTCGACGCCGCCATCTGCGGCGAGGACGTTCCGCGCGAGAAGCCCGAGCCGGATCTGTTCCTGGCGGCGGCTGCGGCGCTGTCGGTGGCGCCCGCCAGTTGTCTGGTCGTGGAAGATTCGGCGCCAGGCATCGCCGCTGCGCGCGCCGCGGGCATGACCGTAGTCGGCTTCACCGCCTATTGCGGTCCAAACTCCCTGCGTCGCGGAGCCGATGCCTATCTCAGCAGCTTCGAGGGCTTGGGATTGTCGGAGGTCCAGTCGCTGTGGCAAGGTTCGGCAAGGTTGCCCTAGATGTCGTACGAGTCGTCAGAGCTCGTGGTCGAAGCGCTATCTGCCGAGCACCTGCCTGCCAACGTCGCGCTGTCGAACTCCGTGGGCTGGCCCGATACGGCTTCCGAGTGGCAGGTGATTCATGGGGCCGCCTTGGTAATGGGCGTACGGCGCGCCGGTGAGCTGATCGCGCAAGGTGCGCTCGGGCTGTTCGAAGGCACGGGGTCGATCGCCAAGATGGTGGTGGCACCGAGTGCGCAACGACAAGGCCTCGGCGCCAAAGTCCTCGATGCACTGCTGATTGAAGCAGAAAGGCGCTCGCTCTCCCGGATCGGCCTCGTGGCAACGCCCGCGGGTCGGCGCTTGTACGAGAGCCGCGGTTTCACGCCGGTGGCTGACGTGGCGATCGTGGCCGGCCACGCAACGCTCGAGCATGAGGGCCAGGCTGAGAGCGAACCGGCGGCTTCGGCGCGAGTCGATGCAGTCGAACAGCTGCTCGCGCTCGAGCGGCGGTTCACCGGCCAGGCGCGCAACGCCGTTCTGGGTGGTCGCTTGCGCGAAGCCTGCGACAGCGCGCTGTGCGCCACGGGCTTCGCCTTGGCCACGCCGCAGCCGGGCGGAGTGCGCATCGGGCCGATCTTCGCCGACCGCGAGGAAACTGCCCGCGCACTGACCCGCCAGCTTTTGCTTCGGCTGCGAGTCCCCGTGCGCTTCGACGTGCCGGGAGCGCAGCGAGGCTTTCGTGATTTTCTCTCGGGACTCGGCCTGCTCGAAAAAGGCCTGCACTTGGAAATGTCGCGCGGCGGTGCACTGCCGTGGCAGGTGCCGCAACGCTTCGGGCTCGCGACGCAGGCTTGGGGTTGAGGTGAGGGCCCGCCGTTGCGCCCGCACGTGATCATCGTCAATGGCCCGCCAGCCGCGGGAAAGACCAGCGTGACTGCCGCGCTCCGGCTACTTCTGCCCGGTACGGTCGCCATCTCGGGCGATGCGCTGCGCGCGTTCGCGCCGTCAGACGTGCGGACGCACCTCGCTGGCGGGGCAACCTATCGCGCCGCCGGCGCGCTCGCGCGTGCCTACCTCGAGCTGGGTGCGGTGCGCGTGATCTTCGACTACCTGTGCCTGCGACCCAGGCATTTCAGCTACTTCGGTGAAGCACTGCCTGCCTCCGTGGAGCTGAAGGTCTTCACCCTTTGGCCGCCACTCGAGACGCTGCTCGAACGCGAGCGCCTCGCGCCACGGCCGAGGCTCACGACCGGGGCACAGGACGCCCACCGCGAAATGGCCGTCCACTTGAGCGCGATGGGTGAAGTTTTGCAGATGGGCGCGGCTTCGCCGGCAGTCATCGCCGAGTTCATTCACGAGCGTTGTTCGGGGGGCCCTGCGTGAGCCGTGCCTTGCCGAAAGCCGTGGCTGATTGAAGTGGCTTCCCGAGTTCCGGCAGACGGTTTATTTTCGAACTAGGGTCATGGCTTTTCGTCGACGTGCGGTGCGTGTGTATCTCGAGGCGCCTTCGCGCCGCCGCGAAGCAGAGTTCCTGCAGCGGGTGAAGGCCAGCCGGAAGCTGCACCGGCCGTGGCTGATCGCGCCCCAGACTTCCGAGCACTTTCGCGACTTGCTGACTCGCGCCCGCAAGCCCTCCTGGCAGTCGTATTTCGTCTGTTTGATCGAGACCGGAGAGCTGGTCGGTGTGATCAACTTGAACGAGATCGTGCGCGGGCTGTTTCAAAGTGCCTATCTCGGCTACTACGCATTCGTGCCCTTCGCCGGTGCGGGCTACATGACCGAAGGCTTGAGCTTGGTCTTGGACCAGGCGTTCGGTCCGCTCGGCCTGAACCGGCTGGAGGCCAACGTGCAACCGCGCAACAAGCGCTCCTCACGCTTGATTTCCCGGCTCGGTTTTCGACTGGAAGGGTTTTCCCCGCGCTACCTCAAGATCGGTGGCCGCTGGTGTGATCACGAGCGCTGGGCCGTGCTTTCGGACGAATGGAAGGGACGCGGCACGCGGCGCTCGGCTCGGGCTTGATCGAGCGAGAAATGCTGCCAATATCGGCGCCCATGTCAGCTCTCGAGTTCAAGAACGTAACCGCGGTCGCCAAAGCCAATGTGTACTTCGAAGGAAAGGTGGTCAGCCACACCATCCTGCTCGAAGGAGGCGCAAAAAAGACGCTGGGCTTGATCTATCCCGGTGATTTCCACTTCGGCACGGACGCGCCGGAGCGCATGGACATCGTGGCTGGCACTTGCCGCGTGCGGCTGGACGGCAGCAGCGAGTGGAAGGACTACGGCGCAGGGACGTTCTTCCGCGTGCCCGGCAAGTCCGGCTTCGACATCAGCGTTGCCGCCGGCATCGCTGAATATGTTTGCTCGTTCGAGTGATGTCGAGAGCGGGCTGACAATCGCTCGCCTTCAGCGCACGCGCTCGAAGCGCGCGACAGTTTCGACGTGGTCCGTGAACGGCATCAGGTTGAACGCCTTGAGCGCGCTCAAGCGCAGCTTGCCGCTGGCAAACAAGCGCTCGCTGTCACTCAAGAACGACTCGAGCCCGCAGCTGACGTAGACGAAGCGCGCCGGAGGCTCCTCGCAGAGCAGCGCGGTAAGCTCCGGATCCAGGCCTTTTCGCGGCGGATCCGCGATCACCACATCCGCGCCCGCGGCCAGGGCGCGCGCTTGTCCCGCGGGCCCGACCTGGACCGAGATCTTGGCGCGCTCGGCCGGCGCGAGCTCGTCCAGCCCGAGTGAAAGCCCGTGCAGCGAGTGAGGGCTGAGCTCGTTGAGCCGCAGCTCGCTCACGCGCTCGAGCACGGACAGACCAATCGCGCCGACCCCGGCATAGAACTCGGCCACGCGCGAACCCGGCTCGAGCTCGCCGCGGACGTGTTCGATGATGCGCTCGGCAATGTCCAGATTGTTTTGCCCGAACGCGCCAGGCGGGTAGTGCACGGCGTTGCCGCCGAAATGCTCGACCACGCTCTCGGGGCCGAAAAAGCGCTGAAATTCCGGGCCGAGGATGGTGTTCACGCGCTCGCGATTGCCATTCCACCACAAGCTGTGGAGATCCGCACCCAGGCGCTGCCGGATCAGGTCCATGCAAGCGACGAAGGGCTCCGGATCCGCGCTGTTGCCGACCAACACGACCTGCGCGGTCTGCGATGAGCGCTCGATCACGACTTGTAGGTAGCGCGCGTGGCCTAGGTGCGCGCTGTCCGAGTAGGGCGTGACCTGCGCGTCGACTAGCGCCTTGCGTACCACGCCGGCCACGCGGTTGATCAGCGGGTGCTGCACGATGCAGCTCGGAATGTGCACGACGTGATGCGTGCCCAGCTCGAACAAGCCGAGCTTCGGCGAATTGACACGGCCGCGGATGGCCAGCCGCGCGCGCTGACGAAAGCCGGTCATTTGCCCAGAAACCATGGGCACAGGGGGCAGCCCGTGCCGCTCCGCGAGCTCATTCAAGGAGCGTCGGGCCGGCTCGGCAATGCCGCGTTCGCCGAAGCGCGGACAGCCAGGACAGGGCGGGCGATGAGTGCAGATCACGTGACTTGAACCTAATACTACTGGTCAGTCTTGGCACGAGCAGATCGCGATCGGCGCGAGTGGCCAAGAGCCACGAGAGAAACCGGCGCGACCGGCGCATGCTGCCAGTGGCGTTTCGCAGGTGTCGCCACAGGCCTACGTTCGCATTGGCAAAAGGCCGCAAAAATCGCCACCCTGCCTCGCTCGATCGAACTCTTCAAGTGGAATTGACCAGGGAATTGCCGTAGGGGTGTGGGGAAGGCTCGGAATGAAGCAGCGTCGCGCGGTGCTCGCGCTCGGGATCTCGATCGTCGTGCTTTCGGCTTTGCTCGCCGTGCGGCGCTTCGTTGGGCGGCGCGCGCCGGTGGCAGAGTCCGTTCCGTCTGCCTCAGCGACCGCCAGCCTACCCGGCGCGCGTTCGGCGCCGTTGCCGCCCCCCGTACTCAGCGCGTCGACACCATTACCGCTGCCGACCCCGGCGCGGCCGCCGGCTCCTCCCTATCTCGATGTGACCGCCACGACCCTAGACGAGCAGCGCAGCGCACTGTTCACGAACATGCAAAATCAGCTGGAGCTGCCGGCGGGCGCGCTGGAGAAGATTGAAGCCATATTTGCCGCGTCGAATTACTTGGGCCAAGGTGAGCCCAAGATCACCAAGCACCCGATGACCCGGGCCGAGTGCCGCGCGATCCGCGCCTCGCATCCCGAGCTGCACCCGGAAGATCCGCGCTGCAAGGCTCGCTACATGGTCCCACTGTTCGATCCCGGGCGCGGAGAAACTGCGGACGATGCCAGCGTGTGTATCGATCAGTTCGAGTTTCCGAACATACCTTGTGAGTATCCCGTCACCTGGGTTCGCTCCAGTGAAGCGGCCGAGCTATGCGAAGCACAGGGCAAACGCCTGTGCGACGCGCACGAGTGGGAAGGTGCTTGTGCCGGTGCACTGCACACGCCGGAGGTGGACTACACGTTCGGCGAACGGCGCATCATGCAGGAATACCTGCACAACAAGACGCGCGAGCTGATCTGGGCTTACGGGCCCAAGGTGGATCATCAGAAGTGCGGCACGACGAGTCACAAGAGCCGCGAGTGCTACACGCCTGATTGGGGAATTTGCGGCTCGAACACCTTTCCCGCCGGCGCGTTCCCGGACTGCGTCAGCCGCTTCGGCGTCTTCGACCAACATGGCAACGCAGCCGAGCACATGAATCTGCCGGTGAAGCCCGAACAATTGGGCAAGAACGGCGGCGTGGGCGAGACCGAAATGAAGGGCAGTTGGTTCATCTTCGCGAGCGAAGCGGTGCACCCGGACGACTGCCGCTGGCGGGCGCTGATGTGGCACGCCGGGCCGATTCGCGCGGCCGATAGCCACCGCAACTACCACCTCGGCTTCCGCTGTTGTAAAGACATCTCGCCCAGTGCCCCTGGCAAGACTCATCAGGAGGACGGCGGTAGCCCATGATCCGACTTCACATCAACATCGACCACGTGGCCACGATTCGCAACGCGCGCGGCACCGTGTATCCGGACCCCGTTAGCGCAGCGGCGCTGTGCGAGCTCGCTGGCGCCGACGGCATCACCGCGCATCTGCGCGAAGATCGCCGGCACATCAAAGACGACGACATCGTGCGACTGCGCAGTGCCCTCACCACCATGCTCAATTTGGAGATGGGCGCGACCGACGAGATGAGCGCCATTGCCGAGCGCGTCGGGCCGGACGTGGTGACGCTCGTGCCGGAGCGTCGCGCAGAGCTGACCACCGAAGGCGGGCTCGACGTGAAACTCGCCCGCGCGGCGATCGAGAAGGTCGCTCGCATGTGCCAGAGTCGCAAGATCAAGCTCAGCTTGTTCATCGCGCCGGATGAATCCCATGTGCGCTTGTCGCGCGAGCTCGGCGCCAGCCAAGTAGAGTTTCACACGGGCGAGTATTGCCACAAGCAGGGCCCCGAGCGCGCCGCCGAGCTCGAGCGCTTGCAACGCGCCGCAACGCTGGCTCACTCGCTCGAGTTGGAGGTGGCTGCCGGTCACGGTCTCACGCGCTTCAACGTGCTCGATATCGCGGCCATCCCGGAGATCGAAGAGCTGAATATCGGCCATTCGGTGATCAGCGACGCCGTGCTCGTCGGTTTGGATCGCGCCGTGCGCGACCTGCGTTCGGCCATCGAGCGAGGATTGTCGCGCCGCGCGTCGCGCGACCAACCGCGATGATCGTCGGTTTGGGCATCGACGTTTCGTCCATTGCTCGCCAGCGCGCGGCGCTGGAGCGCTTTGGTGACCGCCTGTGGCAGCGCATTCTGACCGAGGGCGAGCGCGCCGATCTGAGCGGTCGGCCCGACCGAGCATTGGCCTTGGCCGGGCGCTTTGCAGCGAAAGAAGCCGCGGCCAAGGCGTTGGGCGGCCAGCCCGACGTCTGGTGGCACGACGTAGAGATTCGACCCAACGCTCGCGGTGCTCCAGAGCTGACGTTTTTGGGCGCTGCGCGCGCCCATGCCGAGCGCCTCGGGGTCTGTCGCACTTTCGTCTCGATCAGTCACGACGCGGGCGTTGCCGCCGCCGTGGTCGTGCTCGAAAGCGACTAGCGGGGTTCGGGAGTATGCTCGAGCAATGATTCCTGTCCTGTCGCGCGAGGAGATGCGCAAATTCGACGCGCACGCGAGTCACGTCGGGCAGGTGCCGAGCCTGCTCTTGATGGAGAATGCGGGGCGCGGCGCCGCTGACGTGATCGTGCGCGAGCTCGGTCTGCTGCCCGGGAGCGCGGCGCGAATCGTGATCGTGTGCGGAGCGGGCAACAATGGGGGGGATGGCTTCGTCGTGGCTCGGCGTTTGCTCACGCTGGGCGCGGATCCGGTCGTGTACTTGCTGGTCAAGGCCGAGCGCCTGACGGGTGACGCGCTCAGCAACTATCGCTCATTCGTGGGCGTGGGCGGCGCAGTGATCGAGCTCGAGCCGAATCAACTGAGCGTGCTCGGAGCCGCCATCGAGCCCGCGCGAGCCGTGATCGACGCCGTGTTCGGAACCGGTCTGGATCGACCGGTGAGCGGCATTTTTCGCTACGCCATCGAGTTCATGAACGGCGCGCGCTGCCCGATCTTCGCGCTCGATCTGCCGTCGGGTTTGGACGCCAACACCGGCGGGGTGCTGGGCGTGGCCGTGCGCGCAACGACGACCATCACGTTTGCTCAAGCCAAGCTCGGCTTGATGACCGCCTCGGGCTCGCTGCACTCGGGCAAGCTCCACACGGTCGACATTGGTGTGCCTGACAGAGGCGTATCGTTGCCAGGACACAGCGCTGAGATCGTGGAAGCCAGCGACGTGCTGAGTGCGCTCGGTCCGCGGGGTCTTTCCATTCACAAGGGCTCCGCGGGGCGTGTGTTGGTCATCGCTGGCTCACCGGGCAAAATCGGCGCCGCGCTGCTCGCCGCGCAGGGCGCGCTACGCGCCGGCGCCGGCCTGGTCACGATCGCCGCGCTGCCCGAAACTGCCGCTCTGCTCGATCAGCGAGTGCTGGAGGTGATGACCGCGCGCATCGATCCCGAACGCATCGAGGACTCGCTCGACGAGCTCTCGGAACGAGCCGACTCGCTGGCAATTGGGCCAGGCTTGGGGCTGGATGCGACCGCGCGCCGAATCGTCGACCACGTGGCCCTGCGCGCGTCCAAGACCAAGGTCTTGGACGCCGATGCGATCACTCACTTTGCGGGTCGCGCGGAGCAGCTGCGGGGCGCACCGGGCGAGCTCGTACTCACCCCACATGCCGGAGAAATGGCGCGAATCCTCGGCGGCAGCGCAGCCGAGGTCGAAGCCGACCGCTTCGGCAGCTTGGCTCGCGCGGTCGCGCTGACCGAGAACGTGGTGCTGCTCAAAGGCCACCGCACGTTGGTCGGAGCTCCGGAACAGCGCGTGGCGATCAACGCCTCGGGTTCCGGCGTGCTCGCCACCGGCGGCTCGGGCGACGTGCTAACCGGGATCTTGGCTGCTTTTGGCGCTTTGCTCGACGTGCGCCGTGCAGCCTACGTCGCCGCCTATGTGCACGGCATCGCGGGCGATCGTCGCTCGCAACAGGGTGTCGATCGCGGCGTACTGGCTCACGAAATTGCCGATGAAGTGCCGTGGGCGCTGGGCGCGCTGCGCGTCGGTTGAAGCGGGTTGAAGCGGGTCGAAGCAGGTTGAAGTGGGTTAGGCCGCAGCTCGAAGCGGCGGCTTTTGCCGGGCTGACAGAGCGCAACTGCTTGCTGCCAGTTTGACACTCGCGACGCGGCTCGCAGACCACGACAACTCGCGCAAAAACTCGGGAATTTGCGATACGGAGGCTTGGCACGCGGCTTGCGATACAGCTGACCCGTGGAGGTCATGATGTCAGAGCCACGACACTGCGAGTCACGATCCGAACTATTCGTCCAAGAGTTGCGTACGAAATTGCCTGAGCTTTTGCCGAGTTTGAACGCGCGTGCGCTCACGCTGTGCAAGCGCAAGAGCGAAGCGAGCGATCTGGTGCAAGACACCTTGCTCCGCGCGTTGTGTTTCGAGGCCAGCTACGAGCGCGAGACCAACCTGCGCGGCTGGTTGCAACAGATCCTGTTCAGCGTCTTCATCACGCGCTGTCGGAAGTCGGCGCGCGAACGCCGCGCGCTCAGTGCGCTCGCGGGTGATCCCTGCGCGTGGACCCAACCGGAGGCGGCGCCTGCCATCCGACAATCCCTCACGCGGCCAGTCTCGCGCGCGCTCGAGGCGCTGCCCACCCAGTTTTCGGCGGTGGTTCGCTTGGTCGACCTCGAGGAGCGCAGTTACAAGGACGCGGCCGAGCAGCTGTCGGTGCCAGTAGGTACAGTGATGAGCCGGCTATTTCGGGGTCGGCGGCTGCTCGCCGAAGCCTTGGCCGAGCCCCGCGCCGAAGCCGCCTAGCACCGGAACGGGCGTCATTTCTCGCGGCCGGGCGTGTTTCTACGCGCTCCTGAGAGCGGTCTTCCGGCAGTTCGACAGCCGCTTTCGCGGGGGTCGGGCGAGGTCGGGCGAGATAAGCGACTGTGTGGGGGCTTCGGCGGCGGGGTGGGCCGGGCCGCTCGCGGATTGTACGGAAGCAAACGCGCATGATAGAAATCCAAGCCTGTGGCAGCGCGGCTGACGGAGACCGGAGCAAGCGCGGTCGACGGCGAGCCCGGAGCGCGCCTCGGGCGCTTGGTCCGAAAGCAATTGGCTTTCGTGTGGCGCCTCTTGCGCCGAATCGGCTTGAGCGAGACCGAAGTCGACGCCGCCGTGCGCGAAGTGTTCAGCGCAGTGGCGCAGCGCATCGCTGACGTTCGCCCGAGCAACGAGCGCGCGTTCTTGTTCAGCACGGCGCTGCACGTGGCGGCTCGCGTTCGGCGAAAGCGCGGCGCACAAGCTGTGCCGAGCCCGCGTGCGCCCGCTCTGGAAGACCTCGACCAAGCCGGACAAGCGCGAGAGATCTTGGCAGCATTGTTGGAGCAAATGCCGCTCGAGCTGCGCGTGGTGTTCGTCTTGCGCGAGATCGAACAGCTGTCGCTCGATGAAATCGCCGGCATCGTCGGGATCCCGCTCGGGACCGTGAGCGCGCGGCTCGGCGAAGCCCAAGCAGACTTTGCAACTCACCTCGACAGTAGCAGCGAAATGTCGCTGTCTCTGATCGCGGCTGCCAGGGCGGAACGAGTCCCGCCGGCCCTCTTGGCGGGCGCGCTGACAGCTGCCGGCGTACCAGTGACCGCGGCGGATCGCGCACCCGGACCTGCCGCCAATCTTGCACGCGCTGCGGACTCCGAACCCGTCGCCGCCGCGCGTCGTACTCGCTCGCCCCTCATGCTGGCCGCGAGCTGGATCGCTCTCGGCTGGATTGTAGGCTTGGTCTTGGCGTCCGCGGTCTGGGCGCTGCGCGATGCGGCCACCCCGACCACCTCGCCCACCTCCGTGGCTCACTAATTAGCCGATCAGCGGTGGGAAAAGCGCTGGTCCGATGTGCGGCCGCGGAGCGAGGCGCGCTGCGATCTCGCGTGCAGTTTCCGGTAAGAAGGGCTCGAGCAACCGCGCGCTCACACACAGCACGTGCACCAGGCTGGACAGGCATTGTGCGAGCAGGTTGGCGTTGTTCGGCGTCTTCGCGAGTTGCCACGGGGCGCGACTGTCGACGTAGCGGTTGCCGGCCGCAACGAGCTCGAAGATGGCGCGCAGCGCATCGTGCAGGGCAAACTGTCCGACCGCGCGCGCCACGGCGGCTTCGGTTTGCTCCGCGAGCGCGCACAGCGAAGGTTCCAGGTTCGACGTCACGATGGCAACGTCGTGGCGCTCGACCAGCGCGCACACGCGCTGCAGCAAATTGCCGAGCTTGCCGGCCAGTTCGGCAGAGTAGGCGGTGCGCAGCAGCTCCTCGCGGAAGTCACTGTCTTTACTGGTGTGCAAATGCGACAGCAGGTAATAGCGCACCGCGTCCACTCCATAGCGCGCCACGAGTCGGAACGGGTCGACCGAGTTGCCGAGCGACTTGCCGATCTTCTTGCCGTGGCTCGTGATGAACCCGTGCACCCGCAGCGACGTCGGCAGCGGTAGCCCGGCGCTGAGCAAGATCCCCGGCCAATACACGGCGTGAAAGCGCACGATGTCCTTGCCGATGATGTGCCAGCGCTCTGTCGAGCCCTGCCAGAAGCGACGAAACGAGTCGTGATTCGGGTAGCCCAACACCGAGAGGTAATTGGCGAGCGCATCGAACCACACGTAGACGATTTGCGTCTCGTCCGAAGGCACCGAGATCCCCCAACCCTTGGCGCGCGCGCGACTGCGCGAAATGCTGAAGTCGGAGAGCCCACCTGCGATGAACTGCAGCACCTCCTGCTTGCGTTCCGCGGGCAGGATTTGCAGCTCGTCCTTCTGGATTGCCGCCAAAATTGCCGGTTCGTAGCGCGACAAGCGAAAGAACCAATTTTCCTCTTCGTGCACTTCGAGCGGCTCGGGATGCACTGGACATCGACCGTCTGCGAGCTCCGACTCGCGCAGAAAGTGCTCACAACCGACGCAGTACAGCCCGCGATATAATTTCTTGTACACGTCGCCACTCGCTGCGCAGCGCTGCCAGAGTGCGTGTACGGCCGGCGCGTGGCGCGCGTCGCTCGAGGTGTGAACGAAATCGTCGTGCACGACGTGCAGTGCCTCCGCCAATCGGCGAAAGCCCGCGCCGTAGCGCGCGACGAGCTCTGCCGGGGTGGTCCTTGCGGCCTCGGCCGCGCGCACGTTCTTCAAACTGTTGTCGTCGGTACCGCTCGTGAAGCAGAGCTCGTACCCGCGCGCACGCTGGTAGCGCGCAATCGCGTCACTTTGCACGAGCTCGAGCGCGTGTCCGAGATGAGGCTCGGAGTTCACGTATGGAATGGCGGAAGTGAGGAAAAATGGCTGCAGAATGGTCATGACGAACCTCTCGGTCTCGATGGAAATCGAGTTGATGAGCGCTCGCCCGCGCCGTGCTCGACGCGTCCCGACCTGCTGATCACAAAGCAGAACGGGCCGCTGTCGAGAGCGGCCCGTTCGAGCTTCGGACTAGAAAACCGGTCAGCGATTCGAACGCAAGCACGCCCTGCACCTGCTGTGCATGGACATGACCTGCATTCCGAAGCGATTGAAATTCATGGCTGACCCGTAAACACTATGAAGGCTGTTTTCCGATTCGTCAACTGTTCGCTCGCTGCAGGCGTAGTTCTCGTGCGGCTAAGGCGCTTGCGTGTACACGAAGCACCTGCCGAGCGAATCGTAACAGCCGCCATTCACGCACGCGCCCTGACACACGGCATCGGAAGTGCACGCTCGGCGGCTGCAATAGCCATTCGTGCAAGCTCGGTTGGTCGGGCAATCCGCGTCGCTTTGGCAGCTCAGTGGCTGACAGCGCTGCGCGGAGCTGCACTCCATGGCTTCGCCGCACTGCGCGTTTGCGGTGCATTGCGACACGCACACGCCGCTTGCGCACACGCCGCTCGCGCAGTCCGTAGTCGTTCGGCACGCGACGCATGCAGTCACCCCGTAGCTTCCCTGACAATAGGGACGTTCACTCGGACAATCGCTGTCCGCCGCACATGCGGTGCACAGTTGGAAACTGGTGCTGAATTGTGCCATCACCGAGCCGCACTTCGGCAAGGTCGAGGGACAATCGCTATTCTGCGTGCATGCCGTGCACGCGCCGGCGTTGCACAGGCTTGCAGTTTGCGCAGTCGCATTGGGTGCTGGGCAGTCCGCGTTGGTTTGACACGGCATGCCGTCACCCGTCGGCTGCGGTGGGCAGTTGCACTGTCCGCACCATTGCGGAGCGCCGCAACCCGGGCTCGGCGTGGCCTGGCCGGGAGACAGACACATCACAACCCCGGACACTGGGTTGGTCGGAGTGCTGCTCGGACAATCGGAGGGAGTGTGACAGCCCGGTATCCCTGCGCCGCCGCCGGAGTTCGCGCTGCCGCCGTTGCCAGCGCTGTGGCTTCCGCTCGCGCCCGCTGCCTGAGCACCACCTGCGCCGGCGCCCGCACCCGTGTGGGCCCCACCCGCGCCCGCGTCACTGCTGTTGCTTTGCGAGCCAGAGCCCGCACGGCCTGCGTTTTCGCCGGTGGTTCCCGAGCCACACGCCAAGAGAAAGGCCGCCAGGCTCCAAGCCAGTAAGTGGATCCGCGCTGTCGTCATCACCGGGAGCGAGAGCAACGGGTATGCCGCGAGGCAAGTCGGCGAAAACCCGAGCGGTTCGCGGAGTCGCGGCCTCGACGGTGGCTCAGTCTGTGCCAGTTCAACGGGAGTCCCGGCGTCTACGACCTGCGTCCTCGAATGGGTGTCGGGCGAACCTGGCCGAGTTTCAGGGACCTGGCTGCGTCGCACCTGGAGTTGCGGCTAACCTCGTGCGTGCATGCCCAAGCGACTTCGTAGCAGCAGAAAGCCGCGTGCCAGAGTCGCGGCTGCAGGCGATGGCGACACTCCGCGGCGCGTCGCCCGTTTGACGTTGCGAACGCTCGAAATCGCGCGAGGTCACGATGGGTTTTTGCGTGGCAAGCCCGAGCCCGCGTTGCTCGTCGCTGTTTTTCGCACGAATGCATCGCCTCCTGCGTCTCTCGTGGGGCGGCTCCTGCTCCGAGCACGGATCAACGACAGGATGCCCTGCAGTGTCGAGCTCGGTGAGCGCGAGCTGCGCTACGACGCGCGCTTCGCGCTCAGCGAGCGGCTGCTGGTGCTCGTGCTTTCGCTCGAAGAGAACAGCGGGGATGACGTGGCCGGGCTGTACGCCGCCCTCGAAAATCCGGGAGCGCTCTTGATTTACAACGCGAGTGAGTCAGTGCCGACGCCGCTGTCGCTCGAAGAGTGGGCAACGCGCGAGTGTCGAGCACCACTGGCGCAGGTGGTGGAAGTGCTTCGCGGCGGAGAATCGCTGGCAACGACTACGCATTCCGACCAATTCATCGCCGCGACGGCGTTCAATCTACCCGCTCAGGAGCGGAGCGACGAAGCCTGGCGCTTGCCATTCGTGAGCCGCGATGGGCGAAACGATTGGACGCTGCTGGTGCGGATGCATGTCGACTAGCACGTGCCGCTGGGCGTTTTGCCGGTAGGCCGCGGCGCCCGAGCTTGGCATCGAGACGATGCCGAGAGACACCGAGCACCTGCTAGGTAAATCATCGACGCCCAGCGCTTTGCGCGACCACGGCGCGAGCGCTGCGCTAACGCCGCGAGCTACTTCTTTGCGTCACGCGGGCGCGGAAATTCGCCGTCCGTGTACAGACGCACTTCCGGACCGCGCGGAGGCTTCGCGCGCGATGTTGCGGAGAGCGCCATGGCAGCGGC
Source organism: Polyangiaceae bacterium (assembly GCA_035688655.1). GTDB lineage: Bacteria > Myxococcota_A > Polyangia > Polyangiales > Polyangiaceae > PMG-095. Next base: position 13,797 of record DASSMT010000383.1, read on the forward strand.
GGACAACGGTGGGACGTGCCTGTGCGACGAAGCCGTTGGCTCGGCATAGCGCGAGGACCTCGCTGTACGAGCTGGCAGGGCCATTCTCAAGTCACCGCTGCTTGCCATGGCAAAAAGTATGGCGTCAGCCGGAGGAACGGTCAATCGGCCGCCCGCTTCCCGCATCAGGCGTGAGGCAAAAACGAAAGCCATAGATACGAACCAGCTGCCAAAGCGGCCAGGATCAAGCCCACCAGGACGAAATAACCACAGCGATGCAGCCAAGCCGAGCGGGTACGGTTCACGCGCACGTTGATATCGATGGCGCTCGCGTACCGCTCGAGAGTTTGGCGTCGCAATTCCACGGCCAGCGCAGTGCCTTCCTCCGAGTACTGTCCGCTCTCGATCATGAACGGACGCAGCTCGGTATCTAGAAACTCGATCCAGCTGCTGGGTTCCGGAACGAATCCGAACGGCCTGCCCAGGATGGCACCGATCACGCAAGCGGCGCTGCCCACCACCGTCGCCAATAGTCCGCCGATCGAACAGTGAAAAAACACCAGTACCCAAGAGGGTGAAGGGGTCGGCGGTCGGTCGATGAATTTGGCCAAAACGTTGGCGTAGACCGCCACCGCGGCCAAATAGATGCCAGCGCGCGTGTAGGTTTGGTTGAACTTTTCGTGCTCCGAGCGGTACCGCTCCTTGGCCTCGTTGAGCAGGAAATCGAGCGGCGCAACTTCGATGGCTGTCGTCGCTTCGTCCTCCGCCTGTGCAGAATCGGTCACCTCCACGCTCGCGTCGCTCGTCATCGCCCTCGTTCGTACCACGATCAGGCGCCCCGGATCGCACGCGCAGACGCCCAGCTAGGACCGACAATGACACGCGCTTCGCGCTGAACTGTGGCATGACGAAGCCGTGACGAGGCTGACGCATGGTACCGAGTCGCGCCGCGCGGGGAGGGGGGGAGCGCTGCGGCGATGACGGGCTTCAGAGCGGCAATTTTTCTCGAATGAAGTCTGCAATCGCCCGGCGAGAACGAGCGGCGGCTGCTGGCGAATAGACCAGGCGCGCCTTCGGATCCGAACCCGCTTCCGGGTTGTCGAACGCATGATGCGCTTGCCCATACAGCTCGAGCCGGAAGTCATTGCCCGCCGCGTCCATTTCTGCGACGACGCTCGCAATGACATCGAGCGGCGAGACCTGGTCTTGCGTTCCTTGCAGAATCAACACCGGTGCTTGGATGCGCGTCGACATGCCGGGCGCGGCGGTCTTGAGTAGCGCAGACGCGACGATGATTCCGCTCAGCTCCGCACCGCTGCGCCCGTAGTCGAGCGCAACCATCCCGCCTGCGCTGTAGCCGAGGCAGAACCTCGGAAGCCCGGCGCGCACACGCTGTTTGAGTGCGGTGACGCACGCGTCGAGCGCCTTGACGCCACGCTCGCGGTTCTCGGTCAGGCGCTTCACCAGCTCGTACACCTGACTCGGATTCGTCGGGCTGAATCCGTTGCCGTACAGATCGCCGATCACCACCACGCAGCCCTGATCGACCAGGAAACGCGCATGCTCGTGCGCAAGCGGGCTTTGCCCGCGCCAATCGGGGAGTAGCACCACCGCGGCGGTTGGCTCGACGCCGCCTCTCGTGACGAACGCGCCGCGATAGTTCTGTGCATCGGCATCGTACTCGAAAGGAGTGCTCTTGAGCTCGTGCATGCAGCGAGGGTAGCGCGCGCGCAGGTGGGTGCCACCTACCGCGGCTCTCAATCCAGGGCTCGTGCCAGCCGCTGACC
>DASSMT010000416.1:0-11905 GCA_035688655.1 Polyangiaceae bacterium
GAAGGCTTCAACGGAAAGGCAAAGCTCGTGATTCGGAGAGCTTACGGGTATAAGAGCTTCGGAAACTACAGACTGCGGCTCCTAAGCTCCTGCGCCTGAACAACTTTTCACGCGTCCCCACCACGAAGTGAGGAGAGCCTCTGCTGCAGAGCGGAGCTAAGACAGCCCCGCTTTGCCTTTGAGCGCGCTGCCGAACAGCGCGGGGAAGTGCAGCGATACGCCGCTGGGTGACGCCTTGAGCATCGCCACCAGCTCGAGCAACGCCGCCGCGATCACCTCGACGTCGTCCAGATCATCCACGTTGTTGGGGCCGCCGGACATGCCGGCGAGCGCCGCCAACAAGCGAGGGCCGAGCCCGCGCTCTTCGATGCGTGGAAACTTGGCCAGCCAAGCCTCCGCAAACTCCGCGACTGCAACGTCGTTTGGGCTGCGATTTGCCGTCATCGCCTGGTGTAATCCTGAGACCGTCGTTCGCTTCTAGTAGGCGGGACCGGGCTTGAACCGATGACATCCGGCGTGTAAAGCCAGCACTCTACCAACTGAGTTACCCGCCCAGTGGCCAGCGGTTCGTAGCTGCGTTTGTGGGGGCGGGCAAGGGGGAAGCTCAACTCGAGGCGCTGGGCTCCGTGCGTGCCCGCGCTTTTTCGCGTTTGCTGCTGGAGGCGACCAGCGTCGCGCCGACCACGACGAGCGCGGTGCCCAAGAATTCGCCGGAAGAAATCGCCTCGTCCAGGACTAGGTACGCGAGCAGAATGGTCGAAACTGGACCGACGGTGCTGACGATGGCGGCAGGGCCGGAACCAATCAGGCCGATCCCGCGCGCGAGCAGGAACGCCGGCAAAACGGTCGAAAGCAGCGCCATCACGAAGCCGATCGCGTACACGGTCGGAGGCAGACCGACGAGGCGTGCGCCGCTGAGAGCGGCGTGCAGCAGCACTGCGCCGGTCGCTGAAAGCAACGCGAGTGCCGTGAAGCGCTGCGAGCCGAGCCGCGGCACCATGCGCCCCGCGCCGATCAGGTACAGCGCGTAGGTGAGTGCACTCGCGAATACCCAGGCGGCGCCGCGCGGGACGTCCGAGCCGAGGTTGCCGACGTCCGTGCGAAACGCCAAGAAGATCCCGGCGTAGGTGATGACCAACGCCAGGGTCTGCCGTCGCTCGAGCCGAATCTTGAACAGGCCTGCTTCGATCACCACGACCAACGTCGGATAGACGAACAGGATCAAGCGCTCGAGGCCCGCGGAAATATAGCGCAAACCAATGAAGTCGCTGAGGCTCGCGAGGTAGTAGCCGAGCACCCCGAGCGCGACGATCGTCGCTGCGTCGCGGCGCGTGAGGCGATTCGAAACGGTGCCGCGCAAGCGGTCGCCATAGGCGGCGTAGGCGAAGAAAGGCGCGGCGAAGCCGAAGCGCAGCGCGAGGAGACTCACCGAATCGGCGCCCTGGCGATAGGCGAGTTTTACCAAGATCGCCTTGGTCGAAAAAGCGATGCTCGACACGAACACCCACAGCGCGCCGATGACCCGCGTGCGAGCGGCGCTGCGCTGCCGGGCGGACTCCGACGGGCTCTCGCGGCGAGCTGCGGGCGGAGTGGACTCGGAGAGCATCGAGGAGAACCTGCGGCAGGATCGAAAAAGGCCCGGCAAAGCTGCCGGGCCTGATTGCGAATCACACGAGCACGCGTGCCTTCAGGGGCAGTAGGAGCCTTTGTTGACCGTGTTGTTGGCCGGCTTCGACTTCAAGAAAGCGTAGATGTCTTGGGCGCCACAATCGCTGACGTCTTTGGTCGTGAACGCGGTCATGAACGGGCACAAGGCCGTGCCGTCCTTGTTCTTCGCGGAGCGGACGGCATTGTAGAACTGCCCGTAGGTCCACGAGCCGATGCCCGCGGTCGTCGACATGGTGATGTTCGGGCCCTGATTGCCGCTGGCGTCCGGGCCGTGGCAGCTACTGCATTGGCTGCTGTAGAGCGTGGTCCCTTTGGCCACGTCGCCTCCACCTTCCGCGGTGGTGCTGCAGCCGCTGGGAGCCGGTTCATCACTGCCGCCACAGGCTGGAAGGAGAGCCGCGATCGCGGCAGCGAACACGCAAACCGTTGCGAAACTGTGCGAAGTTCTCAAGACAGAATCCTCTTTCTGAAAGCTGAAACAGCGTGGATTGACGGGTGGTGGCGCGATTCGAGACAGGGGCTGAGCTGAGCGCCCAGGGGACGGGGGTCGTCTCTTTCCGCTGACACCATCAATAGCACCGGAAAGGGGCTTGTCAGTAGCTCGTGAGTGCGAAGCGCGGTCACCAACAGTACGGTGCAGCCCGTACGCTGTTTCTTCGCCACACACCAGGCGTGGAAAAACACGCGTGCGCGTCGGCGATACCGAGAACGTCGCTGATCAGCGCACCTCGGTTAGGTGCGGCTCACCGCTCATTGCCCTTGTCACCAGGGCTGGGTCAACGCACTGCTTTCGTTCGTACGTTGCTTCGTAAAAAATTTTAGCGGGGCGGACGGGACTCGAACCCGCGGCCTCCGGCGTGACAGGCCGGCGTTATAACCAACTTAACTACCGCCCCGTGACGGCGCGCGGTACATAGCACAAGGAAGCGAACGCTCAACAAGAGAAAATGACACAGAAGTTCACGATTTCGTCGGCCAATGGGCCAGCCGCTCTCATCTGCAACACTCGAGGCGCAGGCGCGTCGCTCGCCGCATGCAAGGATCGGCGGTGATGCGTGCGGGTTTTGCGATCGCCGCGCTGTCGACGCTCGGGCTCGGCGCGTGCTCCGGGGCTGCGATGAGTCCGCTTCACACAGCGGGTGCAGGCGCTGCCGGCGAATCGACCGGTAACGCGGGGGGCGCTGCGCACGGAGACACGGGGAGCGCCGGCCAGTCGAATGGCAGTGCGGGTCGGTCGAGCGCTGGCGCAGTTGGACCGCGGTTCATTGGCCGCTTCGATCAGTCCAAACCCGATGCACCCGTGTTCGCCTGGCCAGGGACGGCGATTGCGCTGCGCTTCACCGGTACGGCGATCGGCGTGACGCTCAGCGACAGCGGTAGCAACGTGTTCGAGGTCGTACTCGACGGCAAGCACACGGTGCTCGCGCTGCAATCTGGAACGAACAAGTACGAACTCGGCAGCGGACTCTCGGCGGGGCCCCACGAACTGTTGCTCTATCGCCGCACGGAGGCGTCCTTCAATGAGACGACCTTCAACGGCTTCGACCTGCCGAGCAGCGCGTATTTGCCTCTGACCTTGCCGACTCGCCGGCTGGAAGTGATCGGCGATTCGCAGTCGGCCGGCTACGGGAACGAGGGCACCTATCCGTGCCCATTCACGCCCGCCACCGAAAATCACTACCTGACCTACGGGGCGCTCGCGGCGCGCGCGGTCAACGCGGAGCTCTATACGGAAGCCTGGTCGGGGATCGGCGTCATCCGCAACTACGAGGGAGGCACCGCGAACGTGATGCCCGACCGCTATCCGCGCGCCTTGCCCGACCGCGCGACGAGCACCTGGGACTTCAGCAAATTCGTACCTGACGCCGTGCTCATCAACCTGGGGACGAATGATTTTGCGACCGGGGATCCGGGCATGCCGTTTCAGGACGCTTACTTGAAGTTCGTGACCGAGCTGCGCGGGCACTATCCGGCGGCGCGCTTCTTTCTCACGCTCGGCTCCATGATGAACGGCGACAAGTACACCAAGGCGATCGCCTATTTGAAAGCCGTGATTGCCGCGCGGGCCAGCGCGGGCGACAAGAACCTGACCTTGCTCGAGTTCGAAACCCAAGACCCGGACGCCGACGGGCTCGGCTGCGACTACCACCCGAGCTTGAAGACCCACCAAAAGATGGCCGATAAGCTGACCGCGGCGCTCAAGGCGGACCTCGGTTGGTAGCCGCGCGTCCCGCCGTGGTGACGCTCATTTCATCAGTCCGTGCCGCACTTATCCCACCTGCGGCCGGGCACCCCGGACCGGTGGCACATCCAGCGGGACCGGAGCGCGGTGGCTGCTACAAAACTGCTTCTATTCGAGACACTTTCTCAAAACCTGACGATCGAGGCGTTTCTCGGCTATGTTTTCGGGCATGGACGCTCGTGCTGGTTCGTCTGCCGCGCTGTTCGCGGTGTTCGAACAACTGAAGAAAGCCTGGATCAAGGGCGGGTGGAGCTGGGACAGCCGCTTTTCCTGTGTGGCCTCCTCGTTCAACGTCGAGCAGGAAGCCGAAGCCCGCGCGGTGGTGCTCCGCTTCCTGCCCAACGAGTGGGGCACGAAAACGATCGTCAACGCGCCGTCTGCGTTGAAAGAGGTGGCGGAGGCGACGGGTGGCGTGCGCACCGATCAACGGGTGTTCACCGGCGACAGCTCGGGTCGCCTGCTCGGTTACGGTCTGTGGTGGCCCTGGGGTGACGAGATCACGATCTCGCTCCGCATCGGCCTCGGGGGCTACGTGCTCGATCCCGATCTGGCGCGCCTGCGCGAGACGTTCGGCACGGCCGATTGAGTCTCGCGCTCGGCGATTGACCTTTGGCGCCTTCGAGAGTGGGCGCCCGCAATCCAGCAACGCACCTCAGGACAGCCGTTATTTCCGTCGCTGGACGCTTCAGCGCGCTCCGGCGATTGTACGACCACGTGATCTGCCGTTCAGGGCAAGCCCTCAATCTCTGCTCTTTTGGCGTTTTGGCGGTTGCTCTCTATCTCGTCCGCGACGCCGAAGGCTGGGTGTTCCGCGGCGGGCTGATTGACCATTAAAAAACCTGGCAGAGGCCGCGGCGCGGCGTCGGAGAGAGGTGCGTGCTACAAGGCGGCCATGTCTTTGGTCGAGCTTCGGGTGCCATCGGCTGCAAAACGCACGCCGAACGCGGCTTTTTTGCCGACGACGCGCGCGGACATGCTCGAGCGCGGCATCGAGCAGCTCGATATTTTGATCATTACCGGCGACGCCTACGTGGATCATCCGGCGTTCGGGCCGGTGTTGATCGCGCGTTTTCTGGAGGGGCGCGGCTACAAGGTCGGGCTGATTGCCCAGCCCGATTGGCGTACGCCCGACGACATTGCGCGCATGGGTCGGCCGAAGCTGTTCGTGGGCGTCACGGCCGGCAATCTGGATTCGATGCTGAACAAGCTGACCGCGCAGAAGAAGATGCGCGGCGAGGACCAGTATTCGCCCAACGGTCGCACCGAGGCACGACCGAACCGGGCCAGCATCGTGTATTCGAATTTGTGTCGCCAGGCTTTCCCCGGCTTGCCGATCGTGCTCGGGGGCATCGAAGCCTCGCTGCGTCGGATCGCGCATTTCGACTACTGGTCGGAGTCCGTCCGTCGCTCGATTTTGCTCGACGCCAAGGCGGATCTCCTGGTCTTCGGCATGGGCGAGCGCGCGGCCTGGGAGATCGCCCGGCGCTTGGCCGATGGCGAACCCGTGTCTGCCTTGACGGACGTGCGCGGCACGGCGCACGTGAAGAAGAATCCGGAAGAGTGGCGCGCGATTGCGGACGATCCGACGCGCTTCGTCCGGGACGGCAAGGCCGTGGTGCTGCCCTCGTACGAAGAGGTGAGCACGGACAAGCGCGCGTTCGCGGCCATGTCGCGCCTGTTCCAGTTCGAAACCAACGCCCACAATGGCCGGCCGATCCTGCAAGTGCACGGCAAACAAGCCGTGTACTTCAATCCTCCGGCCTTGCCACTGGACGAAAAAGAGATGGACGGCTTGTACGATCTGCCGTTCGCGCGTCGTCCCCATCCGGCCTACGCCGGCCAGCGCATCCCGGCTTACGACACGGTGAAAGAGTCGATAGTCACCATGCGCGGCTGCTTCGGTGGCTGCACGTTCTGCAGCATCACCGAACATGAAGGGCGCATCATTCAGAGCCGTTCGGCCGAGAGTGTGCTGCGTGAGGTGCGGCAGTTGTCGCGCATGGCGGGCTTCAGCGGCACGATCTCCGACGTCGGTGGGCCGACCGCCAACATGTACAAGATGAGCTGCAAGGACGAGCGCACGGAGAGCGCCTGTCGAAGGCTGTCTTGTGTCCACCCAGGGATCTGCGAAAACCTGAAGACCGATCACGACCCGCTCATCGATTTGCTGCGCAAGGTGCGCGCCGAGAAGGGCGTCAAGCGCGTGTTCGTGGCCTCCGGTGTGCGCTACGATTTGGCCGAGCGCAGCCCGGAGTTCATCGCTGAATTGGCCAAGCACCACACCGGGGGTCAGGTCTCGGTCGCCCCCGAGCACACCAACCCGGAGGTGCTGAAGAAGATGAAGAAACCGGGCATCGAAGTGTACGAGCGCTTCGCGCAGGCGTTTTGCCAAGCCAGTGACGCCGCCGGCAAAGAGCAATATTTGGTGCCCTATTTCATCACCGGGCACCCCGGCTCCACGCTTTCGGACACGGTCGAGCTCGCGCTGTACCTGAAGCAAAACAACCTGCGTCCGAGGCAGATCCAAGATTTCATTCCGACGCCGATGGCGATCGCAACCACGATGTATTACACGGGCATCGATCCGCTCTCGAACGAGCCGGTCTATACCGCCACGGATCTGCGCGAGAAGCGCATGATGAAGGCGCTGATCTTCTGGTGGGATCCGGAGCACCATCCGCTCGCGCGCGAGGCGTTGCGCAAAGCGGGGCGCTCGGAATTGATTGGTCGCGGTCCGCAGCACTTGGTGCCGCCCGATTACGGCGTGTCGACGCCGCTCGCGCCCGGACGGGGCGCGCGTGACGCGGGTCGGACCAGCCAAGCGCGCCCGCCTCGCTCTCCCGGCACGGCTCACGCGCCCCACGCGCGACGAGGAGAAAAGCCGCGCGTTCGTCCGCGTTGAGCGCTTGCGACGCGGCAAATGCTCGCGCTACCCTGATGCCTTCGACGGAGAGGCTGAATTTGCCCGCCAATCGCGCAGCGACCAAGTTCGGGTCCGACCCGCGCTTCGTGCTCGAAGCCGAGCTCGGCCGGGGCAGCATGGGCGTCGTGTACCGGGCCCGCGATCGGGAGTCTGCCGTGCCGGTCGCGCTCAAGACGATGACGCACATCGAGCCCTCGGCACTGCTGCGCTTCAAGAACGAGTTTCGCGCGCTGGCCGACATCTCGCACCCCAACGTGGTGCAGCTGTACGACATGGTGTCCGAAGGCGACCAGTGGTTTTTCACCATGGAGCTCTTGGACGGCGTGGATTTCCTGCGCTGGGTGCGGCACGGGTCGGTCTGTGACTGCGAGCGCCTACGCTCGGCTCTGCAGCAGCTGGCGAGCGGAGTGCTGGCGATTCACGCGGCAGGCAAGCTACACCGCGACATCAAGCCGTCGAACGTGCAGGTCACGAGCGACGGCCGTGTCGTACTGCTCGACTTCGGCGTGGTCGGCGACATCGTGCCGAACAGTGACCGGTCGCCGTCGGACGATCCAATCTTGGGCACGCCGGCGTACATGGCTCCCGAACGAGCGCGGGGCTTGCCTGCCGACATGGCCTCGGATTGGTATGCGGTGGGCGTGATGATGTACGAGGCACTCACCGGCCAGCTGCCGTTCGCGGGTCGTCCTCGCGATATCTTGTTTGGGGGGCGCGGCCTGCACCCGCCGCCGCCGAGTGCGCTCGTGGACGGCGTCTCCACGGAGCTCGACGGGCTGTGTCTGGAGCTACTGCAGGGCGATCCTAAGCTCCGACCACTCGGCGCCGAAATCCTGGCGCGCTTGCTGCCGCGTGAGGCAGGTGCGCGCCGTTCGACGCCAGCGGGACTCGGCGTGAGGTCGGTGCGTCCGTTCGTCGGTCGCAAGTCCGAGCTCGAATCACTCGCCGCTGCTTTCGCAGAAAGCGCCCTGGGCAAGCCCGTGGTGGCCTTGGTTGCGGGCCGCTCGGGCATGGGTAAGACCGTGCTGACGCAGCGCTTTTTGAGCCGAGTTGCCGAGAGTCCGGGGACGGTCGTGCTCGCGGGGCGTTGTTTCGAGCGTGAGGCGTTGCCCTTCAAGGGCATGGATAGCGTGGTCGACGAATTGAGTCGCTACCTGATCCGCCACGAATGGAGCCCGGGCGCGCAGGCCTTGCCACCCGGATTGCACTACTTGGCGCGAGTCTTTCCAGTCCTGAGCGCGGTGCCGGGGTTCGCCCATTTGACGCAGCCCGAGCACGAGATTGCCGAACCGATCGAGCTGCGCAAGCGTGCATTTGCGGCGCTCAAGGCGCTGCTCGCCACTTTGGCCCGGACCAATCGCTTGGTCGTGCACATCGACGACGTGCAGTGGAGTGATATCGATAGCTTGCTCCTGCTGGAAGAGCTGCTGCGTGCGCCGAACGCGCCCGCGCTCCTGCTTTTGTTCAGCTTTCGCGAGGAGGTTCGCGCGACCAGCCCGGTCTTGCAGGAGCTCGGCGCAATGTTGAAGCGCGTGGCTGCGGGCGTAGAGGTGCGAGAGCTCTCCGTCGAGCAGCTCCCTCCCGCAGAGAGCGTGGAGCTCGCGCGATTGTCGTTGGCTTTCGGCGGACTTTCGGGTGAGGACGCCAATACACCGCAGCTTGCGCGCGCGATTGCGCAGGAATCGCAAGGCGTGCCGATTTTCGTCTCCGAGTTGGCCGAGTGGCAACTCGAGCGGCAAAGCCAGAGCGGATCCGACGCGCAACCGTCGCTCGGCGTATCGCTCGAGCAGGTAATCCAGAAGCGCGTCGCCGAGCTGCCCGCCGAAGCTCGCGCGCTGCTGCGCGCGCTGGCGGTTGCGAACGGGCCACTGCCGTATGGGGTAGCGGAGCAGACGGCCGGTGTGGGGCGCAACGACGCGCTGCGCGCTCGGCTGCGCGCGGCGCGTTTGGTGCGTACTTTCCGCGCAGACGGTCAGGACCTGGTCGAGACTTACCACGCGCGCGTGGGTGACAGCGTCGTCGCCACGTTGAGTGCCACGGAACGGCGGGGCGTTCACGGCGCACTGGCGCGTGCGTTAGAAGCCAGCGGCGCGGCCGATCCCGAGGCGCTGGTCGAACAATACTTGGGCGCAGGAGAGGTGGCGCAGGCTCGACGCCACGTGTTGGCCGCGGCGCTGGCCGCCGAAAACGGCTTGGCCTTCATGCGCGCGGTGCGCCTGTATCGATTGGCGCTGGAGCTCGGCGTCGAGCATCCGCGCCACGAGCTACTCGCCCGCGTCGGCGACGCTTTGGTCAATGCCGGGCGCAGCGCCGAAGCCGCTGACGCCTACCACGAAGCAGCACTCGTGGCGCCGAGCGAGCACGCGGTCGAGCTCGCTCGCCGCGCGGCCGAGCACTACTTGAAGGGTGGGCGGGATCGCGACGGACTGTCGGAGCTCCGCGCAGTGCTCGCTCGCGTTGGCATGGGATATCCGGAGTCTGCCGCTGCCGCGCTCGGATCGCTCCTCTATCATCGCGCGCGCCTGCAGCTGCGAGGGCTCGAGTTCGAGCAAGTTTCGGCCGAAGATTGCGCCGCGAAAGACTTGATCCGCGTCGATGTCGCGTTCGCGGCGACGGCAGGCCTGGTCATGGTCGATGTCGTGCGCGGGGCGGACTTCGGCGCGCAACAATTGCATCTTGCGCTCGACGTCGGCGAGCCAATCCGCATCTGTCGCGCTTTGGCCTTCGAGGCCGGCAACGTCGCGGCCGTGGGCGCCGCTTCGCGTGAGCGAATCGATCGACTGGTGCGCACCGCCGAGGCGCTCGCGCGGAGCAGCCGAGATCCGCACAGTAGCGCGCTGGCAAAGGTCGCCAGCGGCTTGGTACACGCCTTCTCGGGCGAGTGGCGCGCGGCTCAGCGCCAGCTCGACGAGGCGGAGGTGATCCTGCGCGAGCGCTGCCGCGCGGCCACTTGGGAGCTGACCAACGTCCAGGCGTGGTCGCAAAATTCGCGGATTTTGTGCGGTGATTTGCCGGCGGCTACCGCGCGCATGCCAGCTTTGATGCGCGAGGCGGCGGAGCGCTCCGATCGCTATGCGGTAATGCACCTGATCTACCCGGCGTGTATCACCGCATTGGCCGCGAACGAGATCGACACGGCCTGGCGCGTGGCGACGGACGACTCCAGCTTCCGCTCCTGCGCGCCGGGTCGCTTCACCGCCGGCCATTGGGGACGGCTGATCTCGATCCAGTCGGTTTATCGCTATCGGGGGGAGGGCATGCGGGCGCGCCGCTTCGTGCACGAGCAATGGCGTGCGCTCACCGCGTCGCGCTTCTTGCGCGTGCAGCTGATGCGGGTATTTTCCGAGTTCGAGCGCGCGTTGAGCGCCCTTGCCGCGCTCGACGAGGGGGAAACGGACCGCGATGTCGTTCGCGAGGCCGCTCGCTCGGTGGAACGCGTCACGCGCGATCGTCCGAGCTACGCCTTGCCCATGGGTCAATACCTGGCCGGTTGTCTGGCGGCCGCACAGGGCGATCGGCCGCGCGCGCTCGGATATTTCGAGCTGGCGGCGCCCGGCCTCGCACGAGCCGAGATGGGTTATCTGGCACTGTGCGCCCGACAGCGCTGCGCGGACCTGCTCGGGGGCGACTCGGGGCGCGAGCTCGACCAGCGCTGTCGCGCGGATTTTGCGAGCTTGGGCGTGGTCGATCGCGCGGCCTGCCTGACGATGAGCGCTCCCGGGTTCAGAAGGTTTTTCGGCTGATGAGTCGGCAGACCGCCGGACGATTTGCGGGCTCCCGCGTGGTGGTGACCGGTGCGGCCAGTGGCATCGGCCGCGCCATTGCGCTTGCGTTCGCGCGCGGCGGAGCGGAGCTCTTCGTGTGTGACCTGTCGAGTGAACGCTTGCCTGCGTTGGAAGCAGAGCTCTTGACCGAGGGGGCCGCGCGCGTGCACGTTGCAGTGGTGGACGTGGGCTCGCGGGACGCCATGGCAAACTTCTGCGAGACGGTGTGTCGCACGGGGCCGCCCGACGTGCTCGTGAACAACGCGGGCGTCGGTCTAGCCGGGGGGCTGCTCGAGACGAGCTTGGAAGACTGGCAGTGGATCATGAGCGCCAACCTGTGGGGCGTGGTGTACGGCTGTCATTACTTTGCTCCGAAAATGGCTGCGCGCGGGCGCGGGCACATCGTCAATATTGCTTCGGTCGCGGGCTTCTACACGCCCGAGATCATGACCGCGTACGGGACCACGAAACACGCGGTCGTCGGTCTATCCGAGGGGCTGCGCGCCGAGCTTGCGACGTTCGGCGTGGGCGTGACCGTGGTGTGTCCCGGGTTCATCAACACGCCCATCGCCGCCAACATGCGCGTGCGCGGCGCGCATCAACGCGCGGAGGTGCAGCAGTTCTTCGAAACGCGCAAATATTCGGCCGAGTGCGTGGCCAACGCGGTGCTGCGGGCCGTGCAGCACAACCCGGCGTTGTTGCCGGTGACGCCGCAAGCCTGGGCTCTCTACGCCATGAAGCGCATCGCGCCTTCGCTCGGCCCGCGTTTGCTCTCCAGCCTGCAGCGGCTGAGCGCGCGACGCAGGAGAGCAAAGCCATGAGCATCGAGCATCGCCGCGTGAACGTCGGCCGGCTATCGCTGCATGTCGCGGAGCTCGGGGCCGGACCCGCGGTGCTGCTGCTCCATGGCTTCCCCGCCTTTTGGGCGGATTGGCAAGGCCAGATGCGCGCGCTCGCGGCCGCCGGTTTTCGTGCGATCGCGCCGGATATGCCGGGCTACGGACAATCGGATCAATTGCCCAAGGTGCTCGACTATCGGCTGCCGTCGTTGGCCGCGGACGTCGCTGGTCTGATTGCGGCGCTCGGTTTATCGCACGTGCACCTCGTGGGTCACGATTGGGGAGGTCCGGTGGCCTACTGCTTGACCTCGGAGTATCCGCAATTGGTCGAGCGCTTGGCCGTGATCAACGCGCCGCACCCTGCGCAGTTCGGCAGCGCCCTGCGACACTTCGATCAGCTTCACCGCTCTTGGTACGCTTTCATGTTACAGTTGCCCTGGTTCCCCGAGTGGCTGGCATGCCAGCGCTG
>DASSMT010000450.1:0-2860 GCA_035688655.1 Polyangiaceae bacterium
GAAGGCGTTGCAGCGCTGCAACGCTCTGAAGCGGCACCCGCCCTAGTCGCGCCCCCCGAAGCTGCGCATACTGCCTTCATGACCGAGAAGAACGCCGCTGTGACTCGTCGCGTCGCCATCGCTGCAAGCTTGGCAGGGGCCGCCATTGGAGCCTCGGCATTGCCGGCTGTACACGGCTCTCCTTCGAGTGAAGCCGATACCGAGCGCAAGTCGGGCTCTGCAGCGCGCCTGCCAGTGGTGTTTTTGCCGCACGGGGGAGGGCCCTGGCCGTTCGTCGATCTGGGTATCGGCAGCAAGGCCGAACAAGCGGAGCTCGCCGCGTACCTGCGCTCGGTGGCGAACGTGCCCAAATCGCCGCCCAAAGCGGTGCTCGTGATCTCTGCGCACTGGGAAGAACCGCTGCCGACCGTGATGACCAGCGCACAACCACCGCTGCTCTTCGATTATTACGGGTTTCCTCCGGAGTCGTATCAGCTGACCTGGCCCGCTCCGGGTGAACCAGCGCTCGCTCGGCGCGTGCGCCAATTGCTCGGCGCAGCCGGTTTCGAGAGCGCCGAGAACGGCGAACGCGGCTTCGATCACGGCACGTTCGTGCCGCTGAAGCTCGCGTACCCCGAGGCCAACGTCCCGACGCTGCAGTTGTCGCTCGTCCGTGGGCTCGATCCCAAGCGACACTTGGCCCTGGGCCGGGCGCTCGCACCCTTGCGCGACGAGGGGGTGTTCATCGTCGGCAGTGGCATGACCTTCCACAATTTGCGCGCTTTCGGTCCGCAATCGAGCAAGGTGGCAGAAGCTTTCGACGCCTGGCTGCGCGAATCGGCGCAGCTGCCCGAGCAGGAGCGAGACCAGCGCTTGAGCGACTGGGCGAGCGCACCGGGCGCGCGCTCGGCGCACCCGCGTGAGGAGCACCTGTTGCCGCTGATGGTGGTTGCGGGAGCAGCGGGCGCGGATCGCGCCACGCTGCCCTACAACGGAAAAATCATGGATTTGCGGCTTTCCGCCTATCACTTCGGTTGAAGCGCGCGCTTGCGAGTCGCGCGCTCGGCCGTGGCGCTTTCCGGCGCGCTCTGTTCCGGCGTTCTTTCACGCGCCAAAGGGTCGAGTTACCCTGTGTGAAAGACCATGGAAACTCACCGGTTACGCGCCTTGTCACAGCCTCGGGGGCGTTGATGTCCAATACTCGAATCGTTTTGGAGGTCCCGACGTGGATCGACGAAGTCGTCGCTGGTTTTTCCGAGCCGCTCGTCAGCGATGAAGCGCGGATGGCGCTCACGGTGCGCTTGGCTCGCGAGAACGTGGCGCGCGGAGGCGGCCCCTTCGGCGGTACCGTATTTGCCGGCGAACGCTTGCTTTCGGCGGGCGTGAACTTGGTGCTCGCCGCTGGTTTTTCGATCGCACACGCGGAAATCGTGGCCTTGCTGCGGGCGCAGGTCGCGCTCGGGCCGGCTTCGCTCGCGCCACCTCCGCTCACGCTGTTCGCGAGCACTGAGCCATGTTGTCAGTGTTTCGGAGCGCTGGTCTGGGCAGGCGTGCGCCGCTTGGTGTGCGGTGCCAACACTGCTGACGCCGAAGCCATCGGTTTCGATGAGGGACCGAAGCCCGCCGCCTGGGCCCAGGTGCTCGAGCAGCGCGGAATCGCCGTCACCGAAGGCGTGCTGCGCGGCGAGGCGCGCGCCGTACTCGACGACTACGTCGCTCGTGGTGGGCAGATCTACGGCAAATTCGCCGAGTCGAGCTGAGCTCAGCCCGCTTGGAAGCCCATTCGATACAAGACCTGCACCGAGCCGTGCTGCGGCGCGGGAAAGCGCAGTGCATAGAAGCCCTCGGCGATGCAGTCGACGACTTGGCGATCGCTCAGATCCGAGCCGCGATCGCTGACCTCGGAAACGGCGCCGGCGGACCCGACGACGAAATGCAAGCGCACCGTCCCGTCTAGGCTGCTGTCGCGATTGACTCCGTCGCGGTAGCAACGTGCAAATAGCGGAAACCCAGCTTCCACCACGTTGTTGATCGCGTCGGGCGCCAAGACCCCGGCCGAGCTGGGATCGATCGATAGCCCACGCTCGTCGTCCGCTTTGGCTTTGTGCTTCTTGTTCGAGGCGCGGCCCAACTTCGACTTCGGCGGTGGATCGACCAAGCGGAACACGAAGGTCCAGTGTGCGGTGCTCGCTTGCTCCAAATCGCCGAAGCGAATTTCGGACACGCGCTCACTGAGGCAACTCTCCACGCGCGGGTCACTGAGCGTGGAAGATTCACGATGAATGCCCTGCACCTTGCCAGTCACGTCGAGCTGCCAAGCAAAGCGAACTGCGCCGCGCAGGCTCGGGTTTGCGAAGAAACAACGCCGCAAGTCGGCTTCGTTCCCGCGCAGGTGATGCACCACCGCTGCGGGCGGGAGCTCCGCGAGCCGCGGCGCCGTCTTGCGCACTGGGCTTTCGGCCTCCGGGCTTTTGCTCTCGACGGATACAGCCTTCGGCGGAGGCGACGAGCCGCAAGCGCCGAGGAAGCAGAGGACGGGCACTGCGAGCGCGGGAAGTCGAACCGAGAACATGCGCGAACAGGGCTGTCATAGCATCGCTCGCTCGGGCGTTGGAGCCCTTGCCCAATCCGGCTCCGGGTTCGCCATCATTTCGCCACAAGCTTTGCTGGAATTCTCCTTTCTGACTGCGCAAGACGGCGCAACTTGCTGGGTATGAGTGCGGAGTGGCTACCGCGCTCGATGCGCGGGTCCGCGGGACGCCGCACTTCGCCGTCAAAAGGAGACTCACGATGCAACCGTCTTTCCCAACCATCGGTTCAGTGTCCCAGCCATCGGCCGGGTTGCACTCCGCGCCGAGCGCGGAGCTCAACGCGCGGCTCA
>DASSMT010000013.1:0-35498 GCA_035688655.1 Polyangiaceae bacterium
GGCCCGTCCGCGGCGTGGCAGAAAATCGACCTGGGAGCGACCGAGGGACAGCCCCAACCCTCGTCGCTCGCGACGCTCGGCGACCGGCTTTGGGTTTCGATAGGATCGACGCTCTACCTTGTTCGCGCGGGCAAAGCGGAGAAGGTGGCGCTGCCCGTCGCGCCGAGCCCGCAGGGCGTCGCGCTCTTCTTGGGGGCCGATGAACAAGCTGGCCGTCTTTGGGTGGCTGCGATCCCGGTCAATGAAAAGAGAGGAACCATTGTCACGACCGGACCGGTGCCGCACAAGATGCGCTGCGAAGAGCTGAGCAAAAGACTCGCGCACGACTAACGCGGGCCTTTTCGAGATGGCGTTGCCACACGGATCGGTTTGGGGCCGGGTTTCGATGGCACCCGCCCACTTTTCTCGTTTCAGCCTCTCGGCGTCCAGCGAGAGATCACCCTGAGCCTGGCTTCGCGCCGGGCGCGTAACTCGGTAGTCAACGCGCTGACCGCATCACATACCCCAGCCAGCGCGGCTCGCTGCAGCGCGTCCGCGAGTGCCGACTCGATCGGATCCGAGGCCGGCTCATCGCCAATCGATGGCCCAGGCGCGGTCCGTAGATGTCCGTCCCGGGGCGCACGGGCTCTCTTGTCTTTGCGCGGCAGGGCTCTCCGTTCGCACCTGCGCTGAACCGGCTCGCGTCCCTCTGCCCCGCCTTGGAGCTCGCAATGGAGCGGTTGCGTCCAGCCTCGAGCACCGCGCGCGCCCGATGACGGGAAGACGCACGTTGTGATCCGAATGCAGAGCACGCCTACGGGCATGGGCATGAACACGGAAACCGCCATGAGCAGTGATGCTCATGCGCGAATGGACAAGTAAGCCTAGACGCAAATGCGCTTCTGACAGGGGCGCTTTGGCTCGTGTTCGATCTGAGACAACTCCGAGCGCAATGCGCGAAAGAGCCGTTGCACGAACGTGCAAGATCTTTGCTTGTCGCTCACATAACGTTCTCTCGAGACGCTGAGTAGCGTCCAATCGACGATCCAATCGGCGAAAGGATACTCGATGAGTGCGGGTAGGTATGGAACGAGGTTGGCAGTGCAGCGCCCACGGTTCACGGAATGAGCGGGCGTCGCACTCCGTTCGAAGCGAGTCTCGTCGACACGCAGCTCTCGCCGCTTGCGCGGGCCGATGTGGGACAAGCGTTCGACGCCCAAGTGGCGCGATCCGCCAGGATGCAGGACTTGCACTATTGGATCGAGCGGGCCGCATCGGCAAAAAGCCCGGTGTTGATCCAGGGAGAAACCGGCACTGGCAAAGAACGCGTCGCGCTCGCTTTGCACGAGCGCGGTCCGCGCTCCGCCAATCCCTTGCGCGTCATCAACTGCGCGGCAATTCCAGACACTCTCGCCGAGGCCCTGCTCTTTGGGCACGAGCGCGGCGCGTACACTGGGGCGAACGCAAGCCAAGCAGGGCTATTCGAAGAAGCGCAACACGGCACCCTCTTTCTGGACGAGATTGGAGAACTGCCGTCGCGCATCCAAGCGATGCTGCTGCGCGTCTTGGAGACCAAGCGCGTGCGCCGCATCGGCTCGGCTCGAGAAATAGAGATCGACGTGCGGATCGTGGCCGCGACCCATCGCGATCTCGAGGCCATGGTCCGAATGGGGCAGTTCCGTGAAGACTTGCTGTACCGCTTGAACGCGCTCGTGCTGTGCGTGCCACCGCTGCGCGAGCGACGCGAAGAAATCGTTCCCCTCGCTCGGGAGCTGCTCGCCGAGGTCGCCAAGGACGTCAATCATGCGGTGACTCACCTCAGCCCGGCGGCACTTGCCGCCCTCGTTGCCTACGATTGGCCGGGCAACGTGAGACAGCTGCGCAATGTGATCGAGCGTGCCTTGTTGGTCTGTCGGGGCTCGGGCATCGAACACTCGGATCTACCGCCCGCGCTGGCGCGAGCTCACTCTCTTCTGCCGATCGCGGCCAGTCCGAGTCCGAGCGCCAGCGATGCGCGAGAGCCGACCCTCCGCACTTTTCGCGAGCAGGTGCAGGCGTTCGAAACGGATCTGTTGCGTCGGGCGCTGGCGAACGCCCGTGGCAACCAGCGCGCAGCCTCGCGTCGGCTCGGTATCCCGCTGCGCACCCTGGCTCACAAGATCAAGGCCTATCGACTCGGTCCCTGGTCGGTCGACTCGCAAGACGAAGGAGCGGGCTGAGGGGCAACGAGCGTCACGCGCAGCTCCGGCGGAGAACCGCTTGCAGCCACAGCGCGCAACCCGAGGCTTGCCGCGCGTTGCTGAACGAGCTTGGCCGCGGCCTGTATTTCGCGCGGCCACACCAGCTGCCAGGTAAAGCTGCCATCTGCTCGCACGCACAACAGATCCGAGCGTAGCCAGTGCGCGGCCGCCGCGGCGGAAGTGTCGTCGCCCTTTGCGAGCGGGAGCAGGAAAGCGAGCACAGACAACGCGCCAAGCCGCTCTTGCTCGCCGCTGCACGTCGATGAGCCGCTCGTGGCGGTTTCCGGTACGGCAGTTCGGTCCAGAGGCTCAGCGAGCAAGTCAGCGAAGCGCTCTGGCCACTCTGCCGGAGTCGCGCTGTGTTCGGTGGCATGGAACCACAGCGCACCGCGGGCATACGGAAAGCTCGCGACCGCGACCGCCAGCGGGGCTCGTGCTCGCTCGACGCTTTCGAACGAGCGCTTGGACCAGTGCCGAAATAGCTTCGGCCAATCGATTGTGTCGGGGTTCAATCCCTCGCGTTCGGCCTTGAAGCGGTGACTTCGAACTACGGCTTCACCTTCGAGCCGAGCGCTCCACGCAAGGCGCTGATCGAGGTTCTCGCTCGAATGCGCGAGGAGCCCCTGCGCGGCTTGCACTGCGTGGACCAGCTCGTGGACGAGCATCACATTGCCCTCCAGGCTTTTTCGCTGATTTTCTGGCAGCACCAGCAACACATCGTGGGTCTGGCTGCGGTACACAGCCTGCTGAAAAGAGGCCGCGGGCGCCAGAGCAGAGCCCTCGTCGGCTGGGAGCAGGCCGAGTCTCGAAAGTGCGCCTTGAACGCGGGGCGAAACCAGCGTTCGTTGAACTTCGCCTGTGTTGGGCTGTGCCAGCGTATCGGCCGACACGAAGCGAATCTCGGGCATGGCGAGTGCGCTGCGGAGACCGAACATGGCGCTGACGGCATGCAGCAACTCGGTCTGGCAAACCTCGCTCGCGATGTTGCAAGCGGTGGGCCGGGCCTCGTTCGCACGAGCAGATGCGTGCGGCGCCGCGGGTAGCTCTTTCGTGGAGAATGTTCGTGCCCGAGCCGCGCTCAAGAGAGCCAGCATCAACACCAAAATCGGCAGACACACTCTCCCACGTAGCAAGACTTGCATCCATCGGCGCATGTCAGCTCTGCGGAGCAATACGCGTGCCCCGCCTTCGTACGGGCTTTGTGCGGAAAAAGTGGGGCTGCGCTGACGAGCAGCGCACGTGGCATGTGAGTTGCTGTTCGGTGGGCAGCGCCGTGGGAGGAGCCCTCGGCATGCAACAAGGGTAGTGATGATGCAGAACAATCGATTTTTGCGACTCGGGGTTTCGCTGTTTGCCGTGAGCGCGCTCGTCGTGGGCGCGTGTTCGAGCGCTGGTACGGACGAAAAAGGCCCGCCGAGCGGCAGCGCGGAAGGGCTAGGGAAATCTGCAGCGACGCCGGACAAGTCGCTGCCTGAGCGGGCCGACTTCATTGCGGGCAACAAACTGTATGCCGAAAAGCTCAGTGAAACGGCCAGCATCGAGTTCTGGGATCAGGGCAACGACGGCGTCTTGCTCTCGGTCAGGGGGCACAAGGATTACGACGCCGACTTGCAGCACGTGCTGGAAAAAGCGGTCGCAGCCGAAGGCAGCATGAGTGCCGCGCGCATCTACAAGCACTTCAAGCCGACGCTCACGGTCATGCCCGAAAAGCTGCTGCAAATCGATCGCATGATCGAAGATCGAATGGCTGGGCGCGCAAGCGGGCTGGGAAAGCTCCCGTCTAGGCCGAGCGATGCGAGCCTCGACGCCGACGTGAGCATGGAAGGCAACATCGTGGAAGCGGCGGAACCCAAGGCTCTACCATTGAAAGGCGAGGCACCACTCACTTGGATGGCGGTCTGGTTTCGCGACACCTTCTGCTCCTACCCGGGCCACAACCACTCGATCTGTTTGCTGGATCGCATCCCCGAGCCATACATCTCGCAGGACTCGACCGGCAAGCATCACATCATCACGGCCAACACCGACTACAACGACATTCGCTTCCGCGGTTTTTCGACCGACTGCGACTTTTGGTGCTCGTGGGAGACACGCTGGGATCAACACGTGTACGCCGGGAACTGGGCTCAAAACCACTGGCTTGCGAGCAGCAATGTCACCCAACGTCGGGGTCGCATCGACGCCTGGGACCCGAACAACAAGGCGGGTGTCCTGGCGCAGTTTGCGATGACCTGGCAGGACGCGAGTACCAGCAACAATAGCTGTCGCTCCACGGGGCAAAGCTGCGGGAGTGGTAGCCCATGCTGCCTCGTGCCCGACGCCTCCACCCAATGTCTGCAAGGCATTTGTCAGAACGATCCGACCCCGCACGCCAACTGCGACTGGGTGGGTGAGTTCTGCTGCGGTGGCACTTCGACCTCCTCGACTTACTGCAACCGCACGTACGATTCCGCCCTTCGCTGCAACTCCGGAGTTTGCGGACACTGACCACGGCGCAACGCATCTATGTCGCTCACCTTCTCGGCGAGCAGCTCGGTCCCTCCCAACGCGTCTTTGCCCGAGGCTCGGGTTTCTAAAAGTCGTAGCTCCGGAAGAAGCAGATATCGGGTAAAGTCGTCCTCGGCCATGTCGCTCCGTCGGTTCGTCGTTTGAGTCGGCAAACCCAAACTACTGACCTTCGGGCCGGCATGGCCATCTCTCAGCTACCCACCATCAAGCGATCGGATTGGATCGGGTCACGCAGCCGTCCGAGCGCGGCTCATGGAGAAATCCGCAATTCGCGGCTATCACTGCCGCCGCCTATTCGGTCGAGCTGAGCAGTGCGTCGAGATCACCCGTCGCTACTGCCGGGTAGATAGTGTGCAACCTTTCGGTGCATCCGGGGCTCCATTGGAGTTCTCCTGCATGTGCGCCGTGAGCGAAGCGCCCGCGTTCGAAGCGAATGCCGCGAGCGCGGAGTTGCCGATCGAGCTTGCGCAGCCCAGCGAGTGTATCGGCATCCCTGGGCTTCGGCCAGGCGTCGACCTCCGTCCCGTCTGCGAAACTCAGTTCGTAGCGCGCGAAGGGTCCCCTGCGACCCAACGCGAAGCAGCCGACAGCAACGCTCTGCAGCTCGCTCCACGGCAAAAAGACATCGCCGAACACGCTTCGCTTTTCGACGCCCTTCGCGGTACCCACCGCGCACGCTCCCAGGTCGATCGGAAGTAAGAAGAGGCCGAATGCCAAGATCCAAAGACCCGCCCGGCGGTCCCAGCTCACCCGCCAGCGAACGTAGTGGAGGAAGAACCGCTCGGCGCGCACGTGGTCTGAGGAGGCCACGACCCTTCGCATCATCCAACGCGTGACGCGAGTAGTAATGGCCTTGAATTGTCGCGTTTCCTGGAACAGGAATTTGAGCGCGAGAAATTCGAGGCGGCGAGGCTCGAGGCGTAGCAACACGGCATTGCTCGCAGTTTGTCCCAAGAAGATGGCAGCGAATACGAGCGGAATCGCAGCCAAGCCGTGGTTGGAACTGAGGAACAAAGCGTCGCGCCCGCGCTGCTCGTCGAGATGACGGGCGAGCGTCAACACGCCGCCGATGAGCAGAATCAGGCACATGAAGATCCCGACCAGAGTCAAGGCTCCGTGCCACGTATGCCGTCGCTGCCAAGACTTTGGGTATCTCTGAGCGGCGACGTAACTGACGACATGCTCCGGTACCGCGAGCTCGCGGAGCTCACTCAAATCTTCCGCGAAGCTCAGCGAAGTTTCGTCACCGTTCAAGCTTGCTCACCCATGATCAGCAGCCGCGAAAAGAAGCCCCACGTGGTTGATGTTGCCATTTCCACGCTAGCAGACGCGCTCGACATGAGATCGAAGCTCCGCCGCCTCTCAGTGGCGGTTAGCGTCACCCGCTGATCATAGCCCATAAACGCCTATGGACCGTGGTCAGATCACGTCGCTGTGACCCGCGCGACACCGTGCGGTCTTGAAGTTTCGTCGTTTCCGGACGGCCGCTTGGTCACCGCGTTCCGATTGCGCTGACAGCGACTCACGTGCCCGCGCTTGACAAGAAGCCAAGAAAAAGATCAGTCTGTGTCACTTCGCGCGTGGGGCGGAGGGAGGAGCGGAGACACATGGCTGGAAATCAATTGGGCTCGCTGGCGACGTCTGTGATGGCATTGAGGCGTTCTCGCAGAACGGGGAAACGGCCAGTTCTTGCAGCACTGGTCATTGCCGGTGCCTTGCTATCTGCGCAAGGTTGCAGCTCGCAAGCTGGGGTTGGAAGCTCGGAGTCGCTTTCAGAGGTGACGTCGGAGCTCACTCTGCAGGCACTGCTGCCGCTGCCACAGAACCTGAATCCAAGTGATGTTGCGCTCGGCTCGAGCGCGGCCATGTACATCAACGATCGAGTTCACGTGGAAGGCCAGCTCGTCGCGAACGGCGTGACGACCCAGTACAACGGTCTAGTTTCATACCTGGGCACGACGCCGATGCGCGTCGGAGCAGATGCCAGGATCGGAACACTCCTGAGCCGAGGTGCTCCCACGCTGGCCGATCGCTCGCGAATCACGGGAAGTCTCTACAGCAGCCAAGCCGCCCAAAAGGGTATTGGCGTGACCGTCACCGGCTTCGATCAGGAAAGCACTACTTTCACGACGGACGGCAGCTGGTTGGCCGAGGTGACCTGGCCCACCGTGATCAATCCTGCGGTGAACCTCGACCCTGCCAGTCCCACGCCCCCGCCGTTCAACCTGGCTCCGGGCGCCTATGACTCGGTCAGCGTCAAGGCCGGACGCACTCTGGTCCTGAGCGCCGGCAAGTACTACTTCGGCCCGTGGACGCAGGAGCCCAGTTCAGGACTGGTCATCAATTCGAGTGCCGGGCCCGTGTATGTGTACATGCAAGGGGCGTTCACGTTTCGCGGCAACCTGACTGGCAGCAACGCGCCGAACATGAATCGGCCGAGCCTCACGATCCTGTCTTTCGCCTCCGGGTTGCACAGCATCGAGCGCCCCTTCACTGGTGTCGTGCTGGCTCCGATGGGCTCGATCAATCTCGACGCCGGCTCCAATGCGCGGTTCAACGGGGCCTTCATCGGGCGCGCGGTCACGGTGCACGAACAAAGCATCGTGACGCACATGCGAGATCCGTATTCGTTCCGTGGTTTCGCTCCCTCGGACCGGGTGTCGGTCACCGGTGGCATCATTCAACAGGGCAGTACGCTCACTGATGATTACGAGCAGGCCGAAGCCGCGGCGGCGGTGAGCCGCAACGGGTCGAACTACAACGTTACTGTGACTTATAACGACCGCAGTCAGGATCCTGCCTCTCCACGCCTCGAGTACCCGGCTGGTCGCAGCGGCGACCAGCGCATCGTGCACAAGGGCGCGTCACTGATGGGCTGGTCCTACAGCACCGACGGCGGCTACACCTTCAACTACGGCGGTCGCGTCTCGCCGCCGGCGGGTTTTTCGGCGATCTGGGGCGATCCGGCGCTCGCCAAGTTCAATGTCGACGATCCGAACGTGTACCTCGCGATGATGTCGGCAACGACGCCGTCCTTCGAGGCGTCCCCCGGCTACGATGCCGCAACCCAGAGCGTGATCAACCACACCCCCACTCTCGACGGACATTGCGTTGCTCGTTCGACCGACCGAGGAATCACGTTCCCGACGGTGGCGTGCACGCAGGCAGGGACCTTTCACGATGGCAGCTCGCTGGCAGTCGCGACTGACCTCTTCGGCAAGCAACAAGTCTATCTCACCAGCCACGACACCTCCGGGGGCAGCGCTAGCGTCTGGCGCATGGATGCCCAGACGATGGTGTTCACGAAGCTACCGAACCCCTTCTCGACGAGCATCACGCTGCACCCGCGGCTCCGCCACATCAACGGCTCGATCTACGTGGTCGCGCAGGTCGGCACCAGCGTCGTCGCGAATCGCCTCGAGGCATCCAACAACTCGACCACTTGGCAGGGCGCGGTGACGGTCGTGCCGTCGGGCGAAGTCAACAACCCGAACTTGCCGCTCGCGGACGGTCGGTTTCTGCGTCAGGCGAACGCCTTCTCCTTCGACGTGGGCTTCAACGGAGCGGGAAAGGCCAAGTTCCGAGTCATCTACACTTCACCGAGCGACGCCTTCCCCGGGTCGGGATTCTACGGTCTGCGCACGTATGAGTGCGAGCCGGACCTGACCGGCTGTGTTGCCGCACCCTGGACGATCGATAGCTTCTCTCAGAACATGACTCCGTCGCTGCGGTACGCGGCCGGTCGCTGGGTGGCGACCTGGTGGCGCCTCGAAAGCAGCAGCAGCGCGGTGTCCACGATGGCGGGGTTGCTCGACGAGACCGGCTCCAACTTCGTGCTCAGAGTTCAGGAGTTCCCCACCAATCCCTGCGCCTCGCATTCGTCGGGGAACGTCTGGTATTGGGGCGACTACAACGAGCTCGACGGCTACGGCGACGGTCGCTTCTTCGCGCCCCACACCGTGAACGGGCCCGGCTGCCGTTTCTCGGGCGAGTGGACTGGCGACATGCACGTGGGCGGGTCGATTTTCGGCTTCTGACGTCTATAATGTCCGAAATGAGGCAACGTCATCTGGCTGCGAGCGTTGGGCTCGCAGCCGCGGTCGCGCTCTCGGCAGGTGCATGCGGGAAGTCATCCAGCCAAGGCGCACAGCCGGCCGCTGCTGGCGCTGGCGGCAACGTAGGCGCTGCGGGAACCAAGGCGTTCTCGGGCGACGGCGGCATTGCGGACGTAGACACGGCGGGGACGACCGGGAGCGCCGGCGCCGCGGCTGAGGGTGGGCACGCCGGACTCGCAAGCGCCGGCGCGGGGACCACGGGAGGAAGTGCCAGTCACGGCGGTGCAGCCGGGGGGAGCGCCGCGGGCGTCAGCGGGCGCGCTGGCGGAAGTGGCGCTGCGCAGGGCGGTGGTCAGGGTGGCGGGGGTGACTGCTCGCCCCCACAAGTCGGTTCTGGCGCCGTGTCGTGCTGCAACGGCGTGCCGTGCCGAGGCACGTGCGACGGCAACCAATGTGTTTGCTTCAACGACATGGGGACTGCAATCCCCGGAGGGTGCAAAGCGGACGAGTTCTGCTGCGCACTCACGAGCGGCAAGGGCTGCTTCCCCGCGGCCAATCCGGGCGCGTGCTACGGCGGGCCGCCGTAGCCATTCGTCCCGAGCGCCCTCAGCCGGTTCTCAAATCCGCGACGATGCGCGCACCCCCACTGTCGAAGCGAAACGGCAGTGGGCGCAAGCCGCGCGCGGAGAGCGCTGCGTACACGCGCCGGCGGTCGACGGGCGCGACGTAAAATAGGAAGAAGCCGCCGCCGCCGGCACCCATCAGCTTGCCGCCGATTGCGCCTGCGCGCCGCGCGGCTTCATAGTGCTCGTCGAGCTTCGGATCCGTCACGTTGGACGCGAGTTTGCGTTTGTTGCTCCAATGTTCGTGTAGCAGCTCACCGTAGCTGTCGATTTCGCCGCGCTCGAGAATGCGGCGAGTGTCGTAGCCGAGTTGCTTGATGCGATGCATGCGCTCGACGGCATTGTTCGTGTTTGCGCGCAGGTTCGAGCCTTGCTCGCTCAGTACCGAAGCCGCGGGGCGCTCGATGCCGGAGTAGAAGACGAGCAGGTTCGCTTCGAACTCGGCCAACACTTCCGGCCGAATCGCCACTCGCTCGACTTCGACGCTGCCGTCGGTATTGAACGTGAAGGCAGTGATCCCGCCGTAGGCAGCGATGAATTGGTCTTGTTTGCCGATCGGTTCTTTCAGGAGGTCGAGCTCGATCCGACAGGCTTCTTCGGCTAGCTGCGCGCTCGACACATACTCGTGCTTGTAGGTATGGAGCGCGTTCAGCAGCGCCACGGTGAACGTGCCGGATGAACCCAGCCCGGAGTTTGCCGGACAATCAGCGATACTCGACAGCTCGATGCCGCGCGTGATGCCCAACAGGCGCAAGGCCTCACGGAAGACGCGATGCTCGATTTGGTCGACCGAATCCACGGTTTCGGTCTTGGAATAGGCGAGCCGGATGCTGTCGTAGAAGCGCCGGTTGGCGCTGACGTAGATGTACTTGTCGATCGCGGCCGCGACTACGAACCCACCGTGCAGCGAAGAGTAGTGGCTCAGATCGCTGCCACCACCGCCGAGAGAAAAGCGCACCGGCGCACGTGAGACGATCATCGTCTTTCGAGCCTACACGCGGCGAAGGTGTTGAGCCCGAATTTGTGCGAAAAACAGCGAATTTCACTGGGCAAGAAGCCAGCGCGCACGAGCAGTGGCCAAAGCTCCGATACGTCGTAGTAGCGCTTGTGATCGTCCATTTCGTGGGCTGGGGAGAGGCCCAGCTTGAAGGCCGAAAATTCCAGGTAGCGACGCCCGCGCCAAGAAGGGACATTGACGAGACAGAGCCCACCCGGGCGCAGCAGCCGGCGCACGTGCTGCAGGGCCGAAAGCGGTTCCCACAAATGCTCGAGCACCGACACGAGCAGCACCAAGTCCAAGCTGTGGTCGGCCAGCGCGGGCAGGGTCTGCAGCAAATCGCCGGCGAACGCACGGACCTTCGGGTGCGCCGCGAGATCCGGGGCGAGCGCGACATCCACGAGCGTCACGCTCGCGGCTTCACTCAGCACGCTGCGCGCAAACGATGCCTGATAACCGCAGCCGATGTCGGCGACGTCCAGACCCCTGAACGAGGGGACGAAGCGCCGGATTTGCTGCGCCGACAACCACACGCCAAAGCGATCGACCCACGTCGGTTCGTGCTCTTGGCCGAACGCGGCGTCACGCAGCGGATCGCTGCGTTCGTTGCGCGCGTCATCGTTCACCGCTGGCGGACCGCCACCGCCGTCGAGTGCAAGATGAGCGTGAAGGTGAAGGACATGAAGCCGGCGATCATCAGCAAGAGGCCGGTGATCCCCAGGTTGTTGGTCGTGTCCGGCAGAGTGAAGTCATTGCGGAAGTAGCTTCTGGTCAAGTAGAGCGCAAAGCTCAAGCCCAGCGTGAACAACACGCCACTGCCAATCACCGCCCGCGTGTAGCTGAAGCGCCGGAACCATTTGGCCCTGACTTCCCCCGAGTAGTCGAAAAATACCTGCGACAAGATGCCCATGAACACGCACTGCAGACCGAGCAGCGCGAGCGAGACACCGAGCAGCATCCAGAACCTCGAGAACGTGATCGGCCCCAGCGTGAGCGGACCGAAAGTGAGCGGGAAGGTGAGCAGCGAGCCCAAGCAGAGCAGGACCAGCCCGGGCTTGAACAGGAAGAAATTCGCGCCGTATACGAACATCGCGCGCAGGTTGATCCAGGCTGCGTGCCAGGGAGAAAACCAGCCCGAGCGCTTGTGGTGACTCGTTCGGCCCTCGCGGTCTTTCAAGAAACGGATCGGCACTTCCGCGGTGCGGAGCTTCATGTGCACGGATTTGAGCACCATTTCGGAGGCGTATTCCCAGGACTGCGATTGTAAATCCATGCGTGAAAATGCGCTCCTGGTGATGCCACGCATGCCGCAGTGGATGTCGGAGAAGCGACTGCCCAAGATCGTGTTCAGAATCCAGGAGGTCACCGGGGTCCCGAGGTAGCGGTGCAACGGCGGCATCGATCCGGGCTCGATGTAGCCGCGGAAGCGCGAGCCCATCACGAACTCGGCGCCTGCTTGGAACTCTTGCACGAACGGCGTGAGCTCGCGAAAGTCGTACGTGCAATCGCAATCACCCATCAGGATGAATTTGCCGCGAATCTGCGGCAGAGCATCGCGATAGGCGCGGCCCAGCCCGCGCTTCGGGGTCTTCAGAACGCGCGCACCGTGGGCCAGCGCGATCTCGGCTGCCCGATCGCGACCGCTGTCGATGATCAGAATTTCTCCGCGCACGCCGGCTCTCTCCAAGCCTTCCAGGCACCAGCTCACGAAGTCTGCCATCGTCAATTCTTCGTCGAGCGACGGGATGACGATCGACAGCTCCGGGTCTGCCACGTCTCGTGCGGGGAGCAAGAGTTGGAGCTCGGGATCGAGCGGCACTTGGGCAGCCTCTGGGCGCACGACAGCGTTCACATCCGCCCCGATTTCATGTCCGGCAGCATGGCGTGGATCGCCTTGTGCAGAGCCTGGCGCGAAGAATGCTGACACGACCAACCGAGGCTGCGAATGCGAGTCGTGTCCAAGCGAACCTGTGGCACGTCCCCTTTCCAGCCACGATCACCGCCCGTGAACTCGAAGCGCACGCTCTCTCTCGCGAGCCCCACGCACTCGACGGCAAGCTCTGCGATCTCCTGCACACTGATGGTGTCGGCCGTCGCCACGTTATACACCTGGTAGGCCTCCTCAGTATGCGTGTGCGCTCGCAGCACTGCGGAGATGATGTCCGAAATATACACGTACGATTTGCGCTGCGAGCCATCGCCCAAGATCTGAAGCTGCCAGGGGTCGCGGAGCAGGCGGCGCGCGAAGTCGAAGCCGACGCCGTGCGTCTGCCGTGGTCCGACCACGTTGCCGAAGCGGAACGCGCAGCCCGAGAGCCCGAACATGAACGAGTAACTGGCGATCAGCGCTTCACCAGCGAGCTTGCTGGCGCCATAGGTGGAGATGGGCAGGAGCGGGCCGTGGTCTTCTGCCAGCAGCTGCTGACCGAAGTCACCATAAACTCCGCTGCCCGACGCGTACAAGATGCGCTTCGCGCTGCTGGTGCGCATCGCTTCGACTACCGCGTGGGTGAGGGCGGTGCCCTGGTGGAAGTCGACATCGGGCTCGATCGCCGCGCGCGCGATGTCCGGATTCGACGCCAAGTGGATGACCAGCTGATGGCCGTCCATGGCTTTTCGCAGCCTCGTCGAGTCTTCGACGTTGCCGCGCACGATTCGGAAGCGCGGATCGCTCGCGTGCGCTTCGACGTGCCACTCTCGGCCGGAAGAGAAATTGTCGTAGACGGTGACCTGGCTCGCGCCGCCCTCAGTCAACAAGTGGTCGACGAAGTGCGAGCCGATGAAGCCGGCACCCCCGACGATGAAGAAGCGAGCGCCCTCGACGCTGGCCACCCATGCTCGAGTCACTGGCTCGACTCCCACTTGGTCGCGGCGCGCTTCAAAGCAGGGTGACTGACCAGCAAGTGCCAGATCACGGCGCACAAGCCCTCGGTGTGCGGCGTGATGCGCTCGGGCGAGACGACCGGAATGATCACGCAGGCGCGCGCAACCCGAGCGGTAAACCCGCCGTCTTTGCCGACGATGCCGAAGATCGGGGCGTTCACCGCCTGAGCATGCTCGAGAGCGCGAACCAAGTTGGTCGAAATGTTTTGCTGTTGGTTGCCGCCGCCGACGGAGAACACGAGCACGGCATCGCCAGCCGACAACCGCGAACCTTTGAGCCATTCCGATAAGCTCGTGTCCCAACCTTCGTCGTTGATGCGCGCGGTCAGCTCCGAGACGTTGTCGGTCGGGGTGTAGGCTTCGAAGGCACAGATCTTTCGGAAGTCGTTGACGGCGTGACTGGCGTGACCGGCCGAGCCGCCCACGCCCAAGATGAACAATCGGCCACCGCTGTCGCGCACGCGGCCGAGGCCATCGGCGACGCGATCGATGACCGCGCCGTCCAACGCGGCGATCAGCTGCCCGCTCTCCTTCAAGTACTCGGCCGTAAATGCGCTCGCGCTCATCGATTCGCGGAAATTTAGGCCAAGAGCGCCGAAAAGTCGCGTACCTTGCCGGCATGCGCGAGCGTGCCGCGTCTGGGCTCTGGTCTTACCCGGCACACGAGGCCTGCTGATGCAGGCGGTCGTTCTCGCGGGAGGTCTCGGCACACGGCTCGGCGAGAGAACGCGCGATTTGCCCAAAGCGTTGCTGCCCATTGCGGGCCGACCATTCCTTGCCTGGCTGGTGGAGGCGCTCGCGCGCTCTGGCTACCGAAAGCTGGTGTTGTGCATCGGTCACCACGGGCCAAAGGTCGTGGAATTTCTGGGCGATGGTCGAAGTTTCGGGCTCCAGGTGGCGTACTCCGAAGATGGCGAGCGACTGCTCGGCACGGGCGGTGCGATCCGGGGCGCGCTCGCTCGCGGTTTGCTCGCCGAGTGCTTTCTCGTCACCTACGGCGATAGTTACCTGCCGTTCGACTACGGAGGGCCGCTGCGTGATCTCGAAGCGCACCCGGAAGCGCTCGGCACGATGAGTGTATTCGAAAACCGGGGCGCGTGGGATGAAAGCAACTGCGCGATCGGCCACGGGCTCGTGCTGCGCTACGAAAAGGGCGCGCAGGACAGCTCACTCACTCACATCGACTACGGGGCGATCGCGCTGCGTCGCACGCTGCTCGCCGAGCAACCGCCCGGCGTGGCGTTCGGCCTCGACGCGCTTCAACAGCAGCTGGCGAAGGCGGGGCGGCTGCGCGCATTCGAAGCCAGCGAACGCTTCTATGAAGTCGGCTCCGAGCGTGGCATCGCCGACTTGGAGCGGAAGCTCCAAACGGAGCGCGGCTAGACGCCGCGCCGTCAGGCCGGCGCGTGCCGGAAGTTCGTGCACCCGCTCAGCAACGAGGGGCGTGCTACCAGACCACGTTCGGGTACGGAGGACCGGGTTTGGCGTAAAAGTAGCCCTGAAACAGATCGGCACCGAGCGCGAGCAGCGTATCCCGCTCGGCAGCGTTTTCGACGCCCTCGGCCACGACGCGCATGCCCAGGTCGCGACACAGGCTGGTCATGGATCCGACCAGCTTTTGCTTGATCGGCGAGGCATCCATGTTGCGCACCAAACTCATGTCGAGCTTGACCACGTCGGGTGCGAGCAGAGCAAAGTAGCTCAAGCCCGCGTAACCTGCGCCAAGATCGTCGATCGCAATGCGAAAGCCCAGCTCGCGCAAGCGACGGATGCGTTCGGGCACGTCAGAAGCGGCCCCGAGCGCGACCCGCTCGGTGATCTCCAGGACGATGCGACGGGCATGGGGCGCGAGCGGAGAGTTTGCCGCAAATAGGCTTTCATCCAAGAGGTCTGCGGAGTGCAAGTTGATGAAGATATCCGCGTCGACGACAGGGTTCGTCAGCATGGTATCGGCCACGCTCTGACGAATTGCCCGACCGACCTCGTGCACGCGAGCGAGGCGCTCAGCGACGGAAAACAGCACGCCCGGGTGGGGCAGCGTCGGCTCGCGCGTGCGCACCAACGCTTCATAAGCGCGGATGCAGCGGCTCGCGGGATCGACGATTGGCTGGTAGGCCATCCACAGCGTCTCGAGACCGCGTGTGAGGCTCACCTCCAGATCCGCGCGATCCCCGCTCAATTTTTCTTCATTGCCCAGGTATTCGGCGGCTTCGCGCTTGAGGCGTGCCACGCGCTGCAGCTTCACCGCGCGCTCCACGGTTTCGCTCAGCACGCCCTTGCCGATCGGCTTGAGCAAGTAGCGGAGTGCGCCGTGCTCGACGGCTTGCGTCGCACTCTCGAGGCTCGGGTTGCCAGTGACCAATATAACGGGCACGTCGCGGTCGTGCTGCCGGACGGCGCGCAAGAGCTCGACGCCTGTCATGCCCGGCATGGAGATGTCGCTCACGATGGTATCGAAGCGGCCTTCCCCGAGCAGCCCGAGCGCCTCGCGCCCAGTGGCCGCTTGGGTCACTGCAAAGCCCGCATCTTCCAGAGTTCGAGCATAAGCACGGCGCAACGCCTCTTCGTCGTCTACCACCAAGATCGAGCCTCGCTTCGCCTCGGTCATGTTTGTTTCCACCAAAAGGGCTCCGTTGGCTTCACCGCGCCGTTAGTGAAGGAGCAGGCGACTCGGTTCATGCGCTTGCTCCGTATTGTCCATCCAACACGATTCGCACTTTGCGGCTCATGTCTGCGGCCGTAAATGGCTTGCTGAGCAGCTCTAGGCCGGACTGCAACGGTCCGTACCGGTCGATTATTTGGTCCGTATAGCCGGACATGTAAAGCACCTTGAGCGAGGGCCGGGTTTGCGCCATGCGCTCGGCAAGCTGACAGCCGCTCATCTGCGGCATCACGATGTCAGTCAAGAGCAGGTCGACCATTCCCTGGCGTTGTTCGAAGAGCGATAACGCTGCGGCGCCATTCTCCGCCGCCAGCACCGTATAGCCTGCGTCGAGCAAAATGCGTTCGACCAGCGCCCGCAGCCCATCCTCGTCTTCTACCACGAGCACGGTCTCGCGACCCGTCTCGACGCCGGTCGCGCGCCGCGCCGGAGCAATGCTGAGCCGCGCGTCCCGGCGCGGCAGATAGACGGTGAAGGCCGAACCCGCCCCCGGCTTGCTGCGCACCTGGACGTCGCCCTCGCTTTGCTTGACGATGCCATAAACGGTGGAAAGTCCGAGCCCCGTGCCTTTGCCGAGCCCCTTGGTCGTAAAGAACGGCTCGAAAGCGCGAGCGAGCGACGCCTCATCCATGCCAGCCCCGGAGTCTGCCACCGTGAAGGCCACGTAGCTGCCCGGCTTCACCCTGCCCGGAGCGAGGCTTCCTCTGCTCGCCGGTATCTCGACGTTGCTCGTTTCGATGAGCAAGCTCCCCCCTTGCGGCATGGCATCGCGCGCGTTCACGACCAGGTTCATCAGCACCTGTTCGATCTGTCCGGCGTCCGCCAGGACCATGCCGAGGTTCTGGGCCAGCGCGATCGTGAGCTGAATGTCCTCACCCAGCAAGCGGCGCAACATATTCACGATGCCACTGACGACGCGGTTGAGGTCGATCACGCGTGGCTCGAGGATCTGTTTACGGCTGAACGCGAGCAACTGGCGTACGAGCTCTACCGCGCGCGTACTCGCCTTCTGCACCTCCTGCAAGTCGCTGCGCCGCGGATCGTCATCGGCCAGTTTGTCGACGACGAAGTCGGTATAGCTCATGATCACCGACAGCAAGGTGTTGAAGTCGTGGGCAACTCCGCCCGCCAGGGCGCCGATCGCCTCCAACTTCTGAGACTGATACAGTTGTTGTTGCAGCTCTTCGCGCTCCATTTCCGATCTGCGGCGCTCGCTGATGTCGCGCGAAACGCTCAACAGCAACGCCTGCCCGCTGGACGGCTCGCGTAGAATACGGCTTCGCACCTCGGTCGGAATGGTGCTGCCGTCCTTGCAGGTCTGCTCGTAGAAGACCTGATCGTCGGAGGCGTCTGGTGTCTTTCCCATCTCTTCCGCCGCGAGCAAGCTTTTGATTCGGCGCCGGGCGAAAGCGAGCGTTTCTCCGCGCAGCGTCACTTCGAGCCCATGATTCACCAGTTCGTCGGCGGTGTACCCGGACAACCGGAACACCGAGGGGCTCACGTATTCGAAGCGCTCGGTCTCCAAATTCAGCACTGAAATCACGTCCGAGACGTTCTCGGCGACCAAGCGGTAGCGCTCCTCGCTCTGGCGCAGAGCGGCGGCCGCCTGTTCGCGTTCCGACAGGTCGGTAAAGACACTGATCACCGCTTGTTGTCCGAGCCATGTGCTGCGACGCGCTTGGACTTCGAGGTGCCGAGGCGTGCCGTCCTTGGCTCGATTCCAAATCGTGTAGGAGTGCGAGCCGTGTTGCTCGATGGCTTGGCGGACGACCTCGAGCTGCGCGCGGTCTTCGGGAACGACGAACTCGTCCACGGTCTTGCGCGCAAACTCCTCGGCCGTGTAGCCGTGCATCGCGACGGCCTGCTTGTTGGCGTACAGAAACGAGCCAGCGCGGCTCACCACGATGCCTGCTGGAGCATCGTCGAGCATCTCGAGCTGGATGCGCATGCGCTCTTTGGCTTCACTGGCCGCACGTCGTTCACGCGCCCGGCTGAGCGCCACCAAGATGGTTCGTGAAAGGGTTTCCAGTTGACTCACTTCGGTAGCGTCCAACTGTCGCCCGCGTGTGCTGGCAAAATAGAAGACCCCGTCCAAGAGGTCGGGAGCCGTGCTCCACGGAACCAAGAGAAGATTGGTCACGCCGCGCGCCAACAGCTCATCCCTGTCGGTTCGGGCGGACTCGGGCAAGGCGTTCACGTCCGGGACGATCACGGTCTTGTTGCTCTTGCATTGCTCGAGCACCCAGGGAAATTGGCCCATGCTGACCGGCACGGCATCAGTGGGCGTCTCGGTCAAGAAAACCATGTGCGTGCGCAGGATGCGCTCCGGGGCGGCGTGCTCCGGTTGCCAGATGCTCGCCCGATCGAGCTCGAAGGCCAGACAAATCTGACGCACGGCCTCGTGCACGACTTCATCCAGGACCTCGTCCTGCGCATTGACGAAGCTCGCTGCCAGATCTGCCATCAGCGTTTCGCTGCGCAGCAGGCGCTCCAGCTCACGCTGGGCGCGCTTGCTCTCGGTCACGTCGGTCAGCACCAGTAAAGCATAGGCTTTGTCCCCCACGCGGGACATCTGGGCGTTGAGGATGCCGTCGCGGACCTCGCCGCTCTTCTTGCGGAAAGTCACCTCGGCGTTGCGGATCTGCCCGGTGCGATCGAGCTCCTCGAACACCAGCTCGCGATCCTGAGGCCGTTCATAGATCGAGATGTCGTCGCCGGTTCGGCCGACCACCTCTTCTCGAGTGAAACCCGTAGTCGCTTCGAAGGCGTCGTTGATCGCCACGCACACCTTGGACTCCGCGTACTCGCTGATCCAAATCGCTGCCGGGCTCGCCAGAAAGGCGCTCATCAGCAGCTGCTCCGACTCACGTCGAGCCGCCTGCGCACGCCGGAGCTCGGTCACGTCACGCACGATGATGACGAAGCGCCCGCCGTCCACTGCTCGGTATTGCGCAGAAACCTCGACGTGGTACCTGCCCCCGTTGCGATGCTTCAGGCGGGTACTGAAACGATGGTCCTCGTGCATTCGCGCCTGCTCGAGGTGCTCGTTGAGCTCCACTTCGTTCTCGCTTCCGCCGAGGTCCGAAACCCGCATCCGACGAAGCTGTTCCGCGCTGTAACCGCTCAGGCGACAAAGCGCTTCATTGACTTGCCAGATGCGCCCATCGTTGTCGACCAGACCAAAGCCGTCCGCAGCGGTTTGGAAGATGGTGCGATAACGCGCTTCGCTCTCGGCCAACGCCCGCTGCGCAGCCTCGCGTTGGGCGACTTGCCGCCACAGCGCGGCGAACGAGCCGACGAACAGCGCCAGCGTCGCCCCGAGCAGCAAGTTCAGCTCCCGTAGCCTCGCGCGAGAGTCGGCCAGCGACTCGGCCACGGCGGCCTCGGTCCGCGCCTGGAGCATCGACACGAAATCATCGATCGGCTGCGTGACGCGAGCCTTGGCCTCGCGATAAGCGTGGTCGTACAACAAGCTTAGGGCCAGCTCCCGATCGGGGGCTTGCTGGCGCGTGAACTGGCCGCTGCCGTCGTCGAACGAGCCTTTGGCAGCATTCATCGCGATCGTTTCGAGGCGAATCAGCGCGTCGGAGTGCTGCAGTCCCTGATCCAGCTTGCGGAGCTCCGCCGGCGTCAGCCCTGCCTCAATCATTCGCTGCCGCAGCGACTCGGCCTTGCCGCCCGCTGGCTGACGCGAAACGCTCGTCGTCGGCGATTTCCAGTCGAGCCCGCGCTGTACGGTCGGGCGCGGTCGTGTCCCGTTGCGGACGTCCCGCACCTCCCAATATTGGCGCTCGAATTCAGGGTCGCCCGTGACCACGAACGAACGCGCCAGGCGCGTGAGGTCGTCGGAGCTCTGC
The DNA here is from genome assembly GCA_035688655.1 of Polyangiaceae bacterium. Classification (GTDB taxonomy): domain Bacteria; phylum Myxococcota_A; class Polyangia; order Polyangiales; family Polyangiaceae; genus PMG-095. The sequence goes on from DASSMT010000013.1 coordinate 19,805, forward strand.
CGCAACTCCTCAGCCAGCAAGTAGGAGCGAAAAGCAACGTCGCGACTCTGGTTCAGGTGCTCGAGTTGACGTTGGAGCACATACGTCGCCGACCCGAGCACGACGACGATTACCGCCTGCACCGCCAACAGCACCTGAGCGAATCTCTTGGTTCGCCCGGACTTCGCGCTAAACCACATTTGCACCAATCGGCTAAACGGTCGGCCAGACTGGATGAATAAGACGACGCTCCGTCGAGCCGGTCGCTCAATTCCTGCCGAGAGCGGCCGTCTGCGCCGCGATCTCGAATGACCTGCAAACCAACGGCACCTTGCTAAGTGGGCACGCGCCACATGCAGTTCATCCCCTGCGTCGAACCGCGTCAATTCGAACGCCACGCGCCGGCGTACCTGCCTGCGCAGCAATTGGTGAGTGCCGGGAGCGCGCGCGTCGACCCCGGACATCCCCTGTCGGTCGTCACGAATTGGAGTGTCGTGTCCGAAGAGCGGGGGCACTTCCTGGCTGCGATTTTCGACGAATGGCAGCTTTTCGATCAAGGGCGCGTGCGCATCAATCTGTTCGAGAGCCTCTTTGCTCAACTGAACGGTAAGCCCTCGCTGATGTGCACGAGCAGCCCGTTCTGCGGCAAAAACGTGGCGCTCGAACACGACGGTCGCGTCTACTCTTGCGACCACTTGGTGTACCCCGAATACGAGCTGGGCAAAGTCGGAGCGCAGACCTTGGCCGAGAGCACAGCAGGCTCCGCTCTATCCCACCACCTCGCTCGCCTGCCGCAATAGCACACAAGGAGTCCCGAGCGCCTAGCGCGCCGCCGCTCCCGCCCGGGCAATTAGCGCGGGTCTGAGCGCGGTCATGGCGCGCGCGGCAAAATGTGTTACCGATTTGAGCGATATGCTTAAGCTGCCGCTCGCTTTCTTCTCCAGCGTTTTACCCATGTGCTGCGCGCTCGCTTGCTCGGCGGGCTCTGCCCCGGGCAGCGAAGCCAATCGCGCGATCGGTGGTTCGGGGAACACGCTCGGCAACGGCTCCGGCAGCGGTTCGGGCAACAGCCCGAGCATCGGCACCGCCGGCGGTCTGTCGATCAATACCGACCCCGGTCCGGCGCCGGAAACGCCGGATTGCGGCAGCATCCTCGACGTGACCTATCGAGACTTCAGCGAAGCGCATCCAGACTTCGAAATGAAGTTCCAAGGCGACGTCGTTCGGCGCGGACTGGTCGAAACCACCTTGGGTCCCGATCGCAAGCCCGTGTTCAAAGACCGCATCGGCCACCCGCCGCTCATGGGCAGCCCCACCGCCATCAACACGGATTGGCAACCCACGGAGCCCGTGATCGCCAGCGCGGACTCGTTCAAGCAGTGGTACAACAACTCCGACGTCAACCAGGCGTTCATGAAGAAATTGCCGTTGTCGGAGACCGCTGCGGGCTCGGGCGTCTTCGGTTTCGAGAGCACCATGTTCTTCCCGCTCGCGCCGACGGAAGGCTTTGGCATCACCCCCAAGGGTAACGGCCCGGGCCAGAACTTCTTGTTCACGACCGAAGTTCACGTGATGTTCACGTACACCGGCGGCCAGAAGTTCACCTTCAGCGGCGACGACGACTTGTGGATCTTCGTCAACGGCCAGCTCGCGCTCGACCTCGGTAGTATGCACAACGCCGAATCAGGCACGATCGACTTCGACGCGCAGGCCGCCAGCCTGAACATCGTGGCCGGTGGCAGCTACAACATGGACATCTTCCATGCCGAGCGTCACACCTTCGCCAGCGACTTCAAGATCACCACCAACATTGCCTGCTTCACGCCCTCGACCGTGAAATAGCAGGCTTCTGTTGTTGATGGTCACGCGTCGCGCGCGGCCGTCACAGCCTTCGGCGTCACAGAGCACCCACCGCGCGAGAACGGCGCGGCGCGCGGATTGCGAATAGACAACTCTACCCGGAATTGGCTCTCCGAAAGGCGCGAGGGATTGCGAATAGAGAAATCTATTCGGAATGGTTCTCCGAAGGTGTGCGCGCGCGGATTGTGAATAGAGAAATCTACTCGGAATAGGTTCTCCGAAAGCGCTGCGTGCGCGCGGATTGCGAATAGAGAAATCTATTCGGAATTGGTTCTCCGAAGGTGTGCGCGCGCGCGGATTGTGAATAGAGAAATCTATTCGGAATTGGTTCTCCGAAGGTGGTGCGTGCGCGCGGATTGCGAATAGAGAAATCTACTCGGAATAGGTTCTCCGAAGGCGCCGCGGTTGCGCGAAGGCTAGCAAGTAGAGACGCAGCAAGACAGCAGCTGGTCTCGACCCAACCGCACCCAGCAGAGTGCGGCGCGCTGGATCAATCGACGGCTTGGCCGCTCAGCAGTTCCTGCAGGCGCGGCACGAGATTCTCGCGTACCGCACGTGGCCCTTTGATCGATCCGGAGATCATCTTGCCGTGATTGCGGCCATCGGGATCGGGTAGAGCGAGGACCGGGATGTACTGGTAGACATAGCCCGCGTTCTTGAGGGCAGTCGCGTCTTGATCTTGATCGAACTCGAGGAAACGCAGTCCGTTGAGGGTGTCGTTGAGCTCACCGTGTTCGACGGCCTGATGGAAACGCTGGCACGGTTCACACCAGCTCGCGCCCACGTACACCAACACGCGCGCGTGCGCGGCTTCCGCGAGCTCGACTTGTTCTTGAATCCAGGGCTCAACCGCGTCGCCAGTTCGGGGATAGTGCAGGAAGCTCGGGGGTCCCGCGTTCGGCGGGTTGGCCGCGGTGGATGGATTTGGGGCGTTCAGTGGGCTGGGTGAGCTGGGCGGGTTGGGCGCTGCCTTGGCCGCCTTGTCACTCTGGGACTTGCTCGCAGAGTCGTTGCAGCCGATCTGCAGCGCCAACATGGGCAGGATCAGCAATGCCGGGAGTTGCGCCAGCAGCTCGAGCGCTCGCGAGTTTCGAACCAACACGCAACAGAGCGTAGGCTATTTCCAGTCGGGGAGCACGGCCGCCGACTGGAACGGCTCAGCGCTGCTTTTGCCGGCGCGCGATCAGCGATTTTGTCGGTTGGAGGTACTTGCCTGCCTGAAGTTGGTCCCTAGGTCAGAAGCGTGGCGTCCACTCGGTTCATCGCGGGCGGATTCGCAACGCTGAGCGCGCTTTTAGCGCTCTGGTTGGCGTTGAGTTCGGAGTCTGCCCGCGCGGCGGAGCAGGGCGGGCGTCGCTTGCCAGTGGCCGCCTTTCGCGTGGTCGAGCGCGAGTCCGGGCCGACGAATTATTACCGTCTGGTCAAGGACGCTGACCCACCGTTCATTCGTGCCGAGTATCACCCGCCCTATGAGACCACGGTCTTGGCCGTGCCCGTCGCCGAGGCGGACCGGGCTTCGGCGCGCGTGCTCAGCTGGCGCTGGCGCGCCGTGACTTTGCCCAACGGCGGCAACGAGTGCCGACCGGGCAAGGGGGATTCCGCTGCGGTGATCTACGCGACTTGGCGTCGCGGGCTGCGTTGGTACACGCTCAAATACGTGTGGAGTGCGGTCGGGCCGAAGGGCGCGGTCTGCGACAAGAAGAGCAATCCATTCGTCGCGCAGAATACGGTGGTGCTCGAAACGGGCGGGCCGCTATCCGTGTGGAAGTCCGAGCGCGTCGATCTGCGGGCGGAGTTTCGCAAGCATTTCGAAAACGGTGATGCCAGCGCCTCCGTGCCGGATTTTCTGGGCGTCGGCATCATGACCGACGGCGATCAGACGCACAGCGACAGCTCCGCGGACTACGCGGATTTCGTCCTGGAACGCTGAGCACTGCGCTTCAGGGTGATTGCGTCTGTCTGCGCGCAAATTCCGCCTGCAGCCGTGTGAGGTAGCTACTCGCCTCCGGGCTGCCTTCGCGGGGTGCCCAATCGGGGAAAGCTTTGTCGGTCGTGGGCGAGTACGGGCCATCCTTCACTTCGTAGACGACCGTATCGGGTTCGAGCGCGAAGAACGTGTGGTACACGCCCGGCTCTAGATCGACGCCGAAGATTTCGCCGTCGGCACGGATTTCCAGGCACTCCGTGATGAGCCCTTGATCGTCGAAGGTGAAGAAAGCGAGCGCGCCGCGCAGCACGAGCCACGACTCCGCTTTGGGTGGGTCCCAATGGCGGTGCGGGGGGATGTAGCTGCCCGGCTGCACCGCGTTGAACATGCGATGCAGCGTCGCGTTTTCGCTGCGATGAAACGGTTGGATCATGCGCCGACGCGGGCTGCTGTGCGAGGCAGCGATCGCCCCCTCCAGAAGCTCCTTCGACAGCCAACAGAGCGGGCCAGAGGGCGCAGAGAGCGCGCGCGTATTGCTCATTCTGCCGAGACTAGCGCGCTTTTTCGCGGACCGCGAAAGCGATCGCGCAGGCGCAAGAACGGCGTTTCGAAATAGCGATGGCTGAGCGCAGCCAGGGTGAGAGCGAGCGGCAGTGAGGCAAAGAACACGAAACCGGCGTCGCGAGCGTGCTCGGGGAACGCGCGACGAACGACGCCGATTGCGGTCGAGTTCAACAGGTACAGGCCATAGCTCACGCCGCCCACCCAACTCACGGCGCGCGCGCGCAGCAGCCAGGCCAGGCCATTGTCTTCGACGATCACGCACGCGCCCACCAGCAGCGCCAGCGACGCTTGAAACACCAAGAGCGGTGCCCCCTGCCAGAGCAAGAGTGAGACCACGCTGGCGAGGGCCAGCGGCGCACTCCAGGCGCTGGCAAAGACTCGGTACAGGAGCTGGAACGCGCGGCGCTCGGCCAGGGTGAGCGCGAGCAGCGCGCCAAAGCCGATGGCAGCCGAAAAGCTGGTGACGATGCGCCCGGCGTGGCCGCTCAGGGCGCTCCTCTCGGCGCAGTAGTCGACGAGCATCAGCGCGGCCATCGCGAGAAACGCGGAGCGCGCCGAGAGCCAGCGCACGAGCCAGGGCCAAAACGCGTAGAACTGCTGTTCGATGCACAGCGACCAGGCGAACGAAAATAGGATCGCGTGCGGCACCGCGAAGTCCGCGAACCAGTTGGCGGTGAAAGTCGCGTACAGGGGCAGCGTGTGGAAGAAGTGCGCTCGTTGCGGCAGTGTGCTCGAGCTGCACAGCGCGAACACCGCGTACGCGAGCAACGCGGCGTAATAGAGCGGCAGCAGGCGCAGCGCACGACGGACGTAGAAGTCAGCCAGCGCGACGCTGCCGGTACGCGCTTTCTCGCGCAGCAGCAGGGTCGTGATCAGAAAGCCGCTGATGCAGAAGAAGAGATCGACTCCCGCGGGGCCTTTGCCCCAGATGCCGGGCAGCGGTCGCGGCGTGGCGTGGTGCCAAATGACCGGCAAAATGCTGAGACAGCGCAGGCCATCGAGCGAACCGAACGTTCGCTGCGAAAGGTAACGATCGTGCGCAGTTGCGCCAGCCGCGCCGCTGACCGGGCTGCCCTCGACCGGGCTGTCGCCGACGCTCACCACTCGAGCTGAAGCCGCCGCAAGCGCGTCCCGCCCTGCTGAGCGTCCGCGATGTACACTTCCGTGCCGTGCACGAGCGGCGCGACGCTCGAAGGGCTGCCGTTGGTGCTGCGAATGCGCACTGGAGTTTGGACTTTGCCGTCACGAAAGCCGATCGCGTACAGGTCGGCGCGCGCGCTGGCTTCGACGGCGACGACGATGTGACACGCTTGCTGCGCGCAATCCAAGCCCAGCGTGACCGGCGTGCCTCCCGGAAGGTTCACGCTTTGCACGTCGCCCACGACGTGCGCGCTCTCGTCGAGCACGGCCAGGTTGACGTGCGCGGGCTCGCTCTCCGCGTGTTCCGATGCGGCTTCCAGCCAGGCCACGAGCGCGCCCGAGCCATAGGCTCGCGTGCTGGGCGCGAACGAGTGCGTGCGCGTCCGGAGCAGCGCATTTTCCGCGGCTGCGCGGCTTCCGTCGTTGCGCAGGGCCACGGCATAAATGTCGGCCGAACCGGCGCGTTCGCTGTCGCGCGCGTCGGCCCACACTGCCAGCGCTCCCGACTGCGTCGCGACCAGCGACAGATCGGTGGCCGCGCCGGGCGCCTGTGTGATTCGTTGCTCGGGCGTCAAATGGTTGAGCATGCGATTGACTTTGGCCGCATACACTTCCGGATCGCCGCTGCGTTCGTCGATCCAAGCGACCAGGTAGTCTGCGCCCGCGCTGGCCAGCGCCACGTCGCTCAGATCGCCAGTCTTGCGCGTGAGCATGCGTTGGCTGAGCTTCTTTCCGGAGTTATCGAGCATGGTCAGAAAGACCTGCGGTTGACCGCCGTCCAGGCCCGCCCAGGCAGCCAGCGTCTCCTTCTTCGTCGAGTTTCCGCTGAGCGCGATGCCGCCCAAGGAGTGCGCGCGCAGCGACAAATTTTCGATCGCCGTCAGCGGCGTGAACGGTGCGCCGGCGGCGAAGCCTTGCAGATCGAGCCGCGCACGCAGTGGCTCGAAGCGACCGTCGGCGGTGGGCTTCTTCAACTTGACCCAGGGCGTGGTGGGATCGAAGTCGGTGAGCCAGCCGAGCAGCGTGCCCGAGCTGGTTTCGCTCAGCGCAAGTTGCGCCAACGCTGCTGTCTCGGCCAACGCTTCGTCGCCGACGATGCGCGGTGGGGGCGGCAACTCCACGCGCTGCGCCGGCGCGCGAAAGCTGTCCGAGAGGTGTTCGAGTCGCGTCAGCGCGACGGGTGAGGGGACGCTGCTCTGCGCCGTGAGCGCGAAGCAGGTGGCGTTCGGGCAGGTGAGGTTCCAGGCCAGAGCGCTGGGCGCGCTCGCCTGCGCGCTCCACAAAGGTTCGGTGCTGCGCACGGCGAAGCCGGCATCGAACTCGACGAACTCCGGCGCGATCGGCGAGGTTTTGGTGCACGGGGCATCGTGCTCGCACACCGGGGCCAGCGTGAGCACGGCGACGCCGTTCGGCGTCGCGGCGATCTCGGGCATCGAGCCGTCCATCTTCCAATATTCGAACAGCCCGCGCGGACTCTTCACGCGCCCATTGTCCAGAAACTCGGCCACCTGAAAGCTGCGGTACGTGGCCGCTTGGGCGTCGAGCGCTTCCCACGCGAGATAGCCGCGCGTGCTGCCCTCGACGGGCGCGACGACGCGCAGCACGGCTTGCTCACCGAGCGGCGGGGTCGCCGGCGCTGCGGGCGCGACCACTTTGCCATTGCTGTCGACGGCCGCAGTATAGACACGGGTCTCGCCACGCCGATGGTCGGACCAGGCGAGCACCAAGCGTTCGCCGAGCGAAGCCATGTCCAGGTCGAGCTCCGCGCTGAGCTCGCTGTTGATCACCACGGGTGCCGACGTGTCGGAGCCATTGAGCAAGCTCAATTCGATCGGGCCATGCGCGTTGCCCTTGCCCACGCGGGTCACCGCCAGGGCGACGCCTTTGCCGAACGACACGGCTTGCCAGGCGCCTGCGTCACGGGCAACGAGCCGCGCGGGAGCCAAGGGTTCGGCCTTGGGCGACACGTCCACGCTCCAGATCTCGGCGCGCCCGCTGCCACTCGAGGCCCAAAGCACGGTTGCGCCGCGCGCGCTGGGGATGGCCTCGACCCAGAGCACGGCTTTCCCGCTGCGGCCGAGCGAGACCGGCCCCGCGAGCAGCGCGGCCTTTGCGGAAAGCAGCGAGAGCGTGACGACTTCACCGTCGCTGGTCTTGTGGCTGCTGACCAGCGCAAAGCCTTCGCGCAAAGGACGGACGCTGACGAGTCCGAGCTCGCTCGGAGCTTCACCGAGGAGCAGCGGATCTCCCGCGGCTTCGCCGCGTTCAGAGAGCGGACGCGCATACCAAAAGCGGCTGTCGTCACTCAGGCTCGCCCAGACCGAAAGGCCGCCGTTTCCGCGCATGCCGAGGTAGGGTCCAAACGTGCCCGCCGGCACGCTGGCGATGGCAGACGCGGAGAGGTGCGGTGCAGCGCTCGCCAATACCACCAGCGAGCGCGAGTTCGGGCGGGACGGGATTGTCGGATGGGCGGCGGGAACCGGCTCTGCATTTCCCGCGCATGCGGCGAGCCACAGGGTAAGAAGCGAAATTCGACAAAGGCTCCGCACGGCGCGCGAAAGCTACCAGAGGCTCGTTTGTGTGTCGCCCGCCTGGAGCCGGTCCCAGGGATAGGACCGTCACTTGTGGCTTTGCCAGCGCCGTGCGGAGCGGTGCGACCCCCCCTCTGTCACTGCCGCCCCCCCTTCGCGCGAGTTGCTGTCTGCCGTTACCTATCCCCCACGTCCCCCCGCTGACACTCGCGCGAAGCCCCCCCGATCGACGCGATCAGTCGAAAACATTCGCCAAGACCGCGCGTGCGTGGCCCGATTTCTTTTTTTCCACTGGCAAGCCCTGCACTGCTCTTTAATCTCCGCGAAGCGCGAAAACGATCACGGTTTTTGCTCGCCCGCCTCGGAAACTTCGGAGACGGCTTGCACCCGCGCGGCGAGCGGGCTGGCCGGAAATTTATTGAGGAAAATCTGGGCGAGCTGCTGCGCGTGCGCGTGATCGCCGCTTTGGCCGACGGCCTCGATGCGTAGGGCTGCGGCCTCGACCTGCATCGAGCCGTGCGGAAATTCCGCCTGATAAACGTCGAGCGTCTGCAATGCGCTACGCGCGGAATGCAGTGCAAGCGCGCTCCGCACCTGCTCCAGCAAAGACAGCTCGCGAGTCAGGGCACTCCTCCGGCTGTCCACGGAATCGGCCAACCGTGCTGGGCTCTTCGGCTCGTGACTGAGCGGGGACGACGCGCTCGCGAGCGCGGGTGCGGGCGTGGATGCTGGCGCTGGCGCAGCCGAGTCCGCGGCCTCCGCAGCCGGCTCAGCGCTGGCCTCGAGCGCAGGCGAGAGGCTGGTCGCGAGCGGGAGCGCACGTGGGGAAAGCTGCGCGGCGAGCTTGCCCTCTGCGCGTGGCTTCGCCGCCGAGGCCGTGGCTTTGGCCGAAAGCTCTTGAACGCCCTGCACGACGCCCAGCCCGAGCAGGCCGGAACCAGCCCCGAAAGTGAGCCATTTGGCGACCAGCCAGCCGGTGCCCTTGAGCAAGGGGCTGCGCGATCCGAGTGCCGCCGTGCCGGACAGCAAGCCCACGCCCAGCGCTGCCGACGCCACGCGCTGCATGGCGCGCTCGCGCGCTGCTGCCGGCGCGACGTCGGCGCGAGCGGCGCGCAGCAGCAGCTCTTCGAGCTCTGCCGTTGGCTTTTCGAGGAGATGTTCGGAGCCACGCATGGCGGTCACTTTCCTTGCGCTTTCAGGCGCTCGAGTGCGTCCGTGAAGGAGTGGCGTGCGCGGCGTAGACGGGAGCTCACCGTACCGACCGGGACACCGATGATGGCGGCGACCGCGGGCGCAGTCAGCTCTTCGATTTCGCACAGCACGAAGACCTCACGCAGATCGTCGGCCAGCGTGCTCAGCAGCCGATCGAGGACGGCCAGCGCTTGCCGTCGCTCAATCTCGTCGTGCGGCGTGGGCACCTGCGTTGCGGGCTCGGCCGGCACACCGCGGATGAAGCGCTCGCGACGGGCTGCCGAGCGGCGGAAGGTGGCGGCGACGCGCAGCGCCGAGCCGTACAAGAAGGTGCGCTCGTTGCCGAGCGGGATATCGGCCAATCGGCGAGTTCCGACGATGAACACCTGTTGCGCGGCGTCGTCCGCGTCCGACTCCGGGACGCCGAGCCGGCGCAGCAAGCGCCAGACGAAATCGAAGTGCTCAGCGACCAGCGCGCGGGCGCGCGCCTCCGCCTGGCCCGGCTTCGGCAGAGCCCCCGCCGCCCGCGGGCCTTCGATTGCCAGGCCAAGTTCACCCATCCCGGCCCAATTATCGCCGCCCGCGCGCGGATCGATCACGGAAATGTGGTGACGCCCCAAAAACCCGCGCTATGTCCAGGCTCGCGCCGAGCCTGCCCCGTCGCGTGTCTCATGCAAGCCTCTGTATCGAAACCTCCGGGCTCGAAACCTCCCGGCGGGAGCCCTCCGGGCGAGCAGCCCGCGGGCAGCAATTCACGCCCTTCCGTTGCGCCGCTGTCGCTCGAGGCGGAGCTGCCCGGTTTGTGGCGCCTGACCTGGCCGCTGTTCATCAGCCTGTCGCTCTCGCTGTCGCTGATTTTTGCCGACGCGTTCTTCCTGAGCCGCATTTCGGATTCCGCAGCGGGTGCAGCGGGCGCGCTCAATCCCGTGCTCGGGTCGATCGTGGTGCTGTTTTCGTCGCTCGGTCAGGCCGGGGCGAGCGTTGCGGGTCGTCTGCTCGGTGCGCGCCGCCATGCCGAGCTACCGGCGACCTACTTGGCGCTCGTGACCTTCAACTTCTCGGTCGGCGTGGTGATAAGTGTCCTTTTGTTTTTGCTTCACCCCTATCTTCCGGGCTGGCTCGGGCTGCGCGGTGCGAGCGAGGCTTACGGCAAGACGTACCTGGGGGTGCTCGGTAGCTTTCAATTTCTGAAGGCCATCCAAATCGCCTACGTCAACGTGCTCAATTCGCGCGCTGAAACCCGCTGGGTGATGGTCGAAGCCGTGGCCACCAACGTGACCAACATCTCGCTCAACCTGGCCATGGCCAAAGGGCTCTGGGGCTTGCCCAGGCCGAGCGTGGCCGCAGTGACGGGCGCGACGGTCAGCTCGATGGCCTTCGGCATGGTGTTCACGATTGCCGTCGTGCACTACAAGCTGCAAATCCGCTTTCCACTGCGGATCTCCTGGGCACGATTGCGCGAATCCCTGCGGCCGATCTTGCACATCGGCCTGCCCGCGGCGAGCGAGCCGGTCGCCTATCAGGCCTCGCAAATCGTGATCAACTTGCTCGTGATTTCGTTCGGCGCGAGCGCGCTCGCCGCTCGCACCTACGTCGGCAGCTTCATCAGCATCAGCACGATTTTGTGGTCGATCGCGCTCGGCATCGCTACGCAAATCGCGATCGCGCACCGCATTGGTGCCGGTCGCTTCGAAGAAGCGAACCGCGTGCTGCACCGCGCGCTGCTGCTGGCGATCGGCGGCAATTTCCTGATCGCGCTGCTTCTGGCCGTGTTCCGCCGTTCGTTGCTTGGGTATTTGACCCAAGATGCAGAGGTGTTGCGCCAAGCAGCACCGCTGTTCGGCATCGCCATCGTCGGTGAAATGGGCCGCGCCGTGAACATCGTCGCGGGCGGCGCGCTGCGCTCTTCCGGAGATGCGCGCTTCTCTGCGGTGGTCGGCGGGAGCATGATGTGGTGCATCGGCGTGCTCGGCGCGTTCGTCTTCGGCTCGGTCATCGGCTTGGGCTTGACCGGGATCTGGCTGGGCATGGCAGTCGACGAGACCGCGCGCGGGGTCGTCAATTACCGGCGCTGGCGCACTGGGCGCTGGCGCGCTTTCTCCGCGCTGACACCGGCTCAGTCGTCGCCCGCTCATTGAGCCGAGCGCGAGTCTCGATTGCGAGCACGGCGCCGGGCCGAGGCGCTCATGGCTTCAGCGCGAAGCAATAGAAGCCGCCGTAGCCGCCGCCGTTGCCGATGCCCGCGCCGCTGCCCGCGCCGGTTTGCACGAGCGCGACGCTCGGCTCGCAGCCGGGCGCGTTGTGCGCTTGGATCCAGGATTTTCCGCTCTGCGCAGGCCAGGAGTGACCGACACGCGGTCCGCCGCTGCCGGTAGCGCTGGTCCAGTCGTTACACGTCGAGCCGCCGTCCCACTTGCCCTGAGTATTCGAGGCAGTGACGGTGTCGTGGTTGTCGTCCATGCCCGTGCCGGTGCCCGCGCGATTGGGAACACCGAGCTCGTTGGGCAAATCACTGACGGTCGTGCTGCCGTTCGGTCGCTCTTGCAAGAGGCCCGCGGTGTCGTTCGCTACCAGCTGAGCGTTGCGATCATACCAGGGGCCAGCGCCGATGCGTTCGATGGCGTTCTCGGTGGAGGTGCTCAAAAACGCCCTCCACCCTTTGGCACCAGAGCCCGGCAGGGCGGCCTCGGCAATGCGCGTGCAGATGGCGTCCGCGCCCGCGAGCCCGCCGAGGTTGCCGCCGTAGCCGTTCTGGTTCTTGGATTCGCGGCGAATGGCCTCCAAGCTGGTCACGAAGAAACTGAACTTTGCGCCGGTCGCGCCTGCACCGGCTGCGCCCGTCGTGCCCGCGGCGCCCGCGTTGCCGGCCGCGGCCGTTTGAGTTGCGCCACCTGTTTGACCCGAACCTCCGGCGCCGGCTGCCGCAGCCGGGGCACCGCTCGAGCCGGCAGTGCTCGGCGAGCTGGGATTCCCCGCGCTGCCGTTCGAGCCCGCTCCGGCTCCGCTGCTGCTCGTCCCCGCTTGGCCGGGTGCACCCGCTTGGCCCGACGCGCTCGAGCCTGCTGAACCGGCCGCAGCCACGGGCGCTGCGCCCGCCGCGGACGAGTTACTCGCCGACCCGCTGTCGCTGTTGCCGCAAGCGCTGAGCACGCCGAGGCAAACACAAAGGGTCAGGGGCGTGAGGGCAGCAGAGCGCGGTGCGCGGCAGCGGGTCGTCATCGAGGTCACCAAATAGTCACCGAAGCGACTCGGTGCCAGGCTTTGGGCCCGCAGTTCCTCATTTTTTAATACGAATTTGAGCTGCCAGGGCGCTCAGTGACTGGGTTGCGGCGCACTGCTCGCGATGCCGTCCAGCTCCGCCAAGATATTTGGCGATAGGCGGAGCTCTGCCGCTGCCAGGTTCTCGCGCAGGTGAGCGAGCGACGAAGTCCCCGGGATGAGCAAGATGTTGGGCGAGCGATGCAGCAGCCACGCGAGCGCGACTTGCATCGGAGTTGCAGAGAGCCGTTCGGCGACGCTCGAGAGCGTGGACGATTGCAGTGGTGAGAAGCCGCCGAGCGGAAAGAATGGCACGTAGGCGATGCCCTGGCGCGACAACGAATCGATCAGCGCGTCGTCTCCGCGCTGGGCCACGTTGTAACTGTTTTGGACGCACACGATGGGCGTGATCGTCTGCGCTTCGGCGACCTGCTTCGCCGTGACGTTGCTCAGCCCGATGTGGCGGATCAAGCCCTGCTTCTTGAGCTCGGCCAAGACGCCGACCGGCTCGGCAAGCGAGCCCTCTTGCAAGCCCAGCCCGCTGCCGACATGACGGAAGTTGACGATGTCGAGCGCTTCCAAGCCGAGGTTTTTGAGATTGTCGTGCACGCCCTCGATCAGATCCTGACGAGAGAACGCGGGCTGCCAAGATTTGTCTGCAGGCCTTCGCGCGCCGAGCTTGGTCACGATCACGAGCTCCCGAGGGTAGGGATGCAGCGCGCGACGGATGATTTCATTCGTCACGTGCGGACCGTAGAAGTCGCTGGTGTCGATATGGTTGACGCCCGCGGCGAGCGCCTCTCGGAGCACGGTGAGTGCGCCTTCGACGTCGCGCGGGGGCCCCCAAACCCCAGGACCCGCGAGCTGCATCGCGCCGTAACCCATGCGATTGACCGTGAGCGAGGTACCCGGAAACGTGAACTGTCCAGCCACAGCCGCTGCTTTTTCGTCGTTCATGGCGCTCAAGCTAACGCCGACCGATCGCATGAACCAGCGAATAGGATAGATACGAATCACGAACAATGTTCATGCCAGAGACCTGGATTTGAATCTGCTCCCGGTGCTGGTCGCGGTGGCCGACGCCGGCTCGGTCATCGCCGCAGCCGCGCGTTTGTAGCTCCGCGCTCCGCCGCGGAAAACCAGCAGATCCTGAAAGGCTTGCACGGCGGCGGGCCCGGTTGTATGGGCACCAATATATGGGACCCAAGGCAATTCGCCAAACCGCCCCGAGCCCCGAAGCCGCAGCCGCTCCGCGCGCCAAACCCGCGGCGGAAGTGCGTGAGGTGCTCAACTCGCTACGTCAAATCGTGCGCTCGCTACGGGTCGCGTCGCGGGCCGCGGAGCAGCGCGTGGGGCTGTCCGGCGCGCAGCTGTTCGTGCTGTCCTGTCTGGCGCGTTACAGCCCGTGCTCCGTCAACGAGCTTGCGGCTCATTCGGCCACGGATCAGAGCTCGGTCTCGGTCGTCGTCAGCCGGCTGGTCGCGCTCGGTCACGTGCGCAGGGTGACCTCGAAGAGCGACCGTCGACGGGTCGAACTCAGCCTCACTCGCTCGGGCAGGGCGCTGCTTCAGAGCGCGCCGGAAGCCGCGCAAGATCGCCTGATTGCGTCGCTCTCCCAGCTGAAGAAGGCGGAGCTCACGACGCTGTCGCGGCTGCTGTGCAAGGTGGTCGAAGGCGCGGACGTCTCCCAGCAGGTGCCGAGTCTGTTCTTCGAAGAGGGACCGAGCCCCACTCGTCTCCAGAAAGTGCGCGCGCCCCATGGCTGAGCTCGATCGTCGCACGCCAATCTCTGCCACCGGGCTGCTCCCGGTTTCGCCCTCGCTTGCGCCGACGCTCGCCGCCGCGCACGTGCCACGCGAAAGGCGCGTGATCGGCCCGCGCGTCGTGTTCATCAGCGCGCTCTCGATCAGCGTGGCATTCATCGCGGGCGTCGTGGCTCGGCTCCTGGTGTCGCTCATCGCGTTGGTCACGAATGCCGCATTTCTATGGCGATTTTCGACTGAATCGGTTTCGCCCGCGCAGCACCGCTTGGGCTTTTGGGTCGTGTTCGTGCCGGTGCTCGGCGGGCTGATCGTGGGGTTGATGGCGCGCTACGGCTCCAAAGCGATCCGCGGGCACGGCATCCCCGAGGCCATGGAACAAGTGCTCACCAACGAGAGCCGCATCCCGCCCCGGCTCACCTTTCTCAAGCCGCTGTCGGCCGCGATCGCCATCGGCACGGGTGGCCCTTTCGGGGCAGAGGGGCCGATCATCGCCACTGGCGGTGCGCTCGGCTCGCTCGTGGGTCAGCTGCTGAAGACCTCCGCGGTCGAGCGCAAGACGTTGCTCGCGGCCGGTGCAGCCGCGGGCATGGCGGCCACCTTCGGCAGCCCGGTATCGGCCGTGCTCTTGGCGGTCGAACTGTTGCTGTTCGAGTTTCGGCCGCGCTCGATCATCCCGGTGGCTTTGGCCAGTGCGACGGCAGCGGGCGTGCGCATGGCGATGGTCGGAACCGCGCCGGTGTTCGCGATGCCGGCGCTCGAGCAGCCGAGTGGAGAGGCGCTCGCGTTCTATATCGTGCTCGGCGGGCTGATCGGCGTCGTGGCGACCGGCGTCACGCGCGCCGTATACGCAGTGGAAGATGCGTTCGAAAAGCTGCCCATCCATTGGATGTGGTGGCCCGCTCTGGGCGGGCTGGCAGTAGGCGGTGTCGGCTATTTTGCGCCGCGCACGATGGGCGTCGGCTACGACAACATCGAACACGTCTTGTCCGGCTCGCTCACCGGTCAGGCACTGTTCGTGCTGTTCGTGCTGAAGTTCGTGTCCTGGGTGATTGCGCTCGGCAGCGGCACGTCCGGCGGCACGCTCGCACCGCTGTTCACGATTGGTGGCGGCTTGGGCGCGACCCTCGGCGCGTTGGCCGCCGTGGCAGCGCCACACCTGGGCATCGATCCTCGCATCGCGGGGCTCGTCGGCATGGCGGCGATTTTCGCCGGCGCGTCGCGCGCGCTACTGGCATCCGTGGTCTTTGCGTTCGAGACCACGTTGCAGCCGCTCGGGCTACTGCCGCTGCTCGGGGGCTGCAGCGCGGCGTTCTTGGTCTCGTGCTTACTGATGCGCAACACGATCATGACCGAAAAGATCGCTCGTCGCGGCATCCGCGTGCCCAGCGAGTACGCGGCTGATTTCCTCGAACAAGTGAAAGTCGGAGATTTTGCAACGCGCGACGTGGTCGCGTTTGCTGCGAGCGACAGCTTGTGGCAAC
>DASSMT010000041.1:0-9127 GCA_035688655.1 Polyangiaceae bacterium
GGTTGGGACATCTTCGGAGCTGCGTACTTCGACTTGAAATCGAACGCGCTGCGCCCGGCAGGCTGGACCTCGGCCGACGCCGCTGGGTTTCCGATCATGCCGCTCTTGCTGCGCGCGGACGAGGCGAGCACGGGCAAGATCGAGCATGCCCTGCGCTTCACCATCGACAGCAGCAAGATCCGCACGGAATACACCTGGCCCGCGCGGCATTTGACCGAGAACGGCACGGGCGCTCAGAGCTTGCCGCCCATGGGTCAGGCCTTCCGCATCAAATCCAGCTACGTGATTCCAGCCAAATTCAACAGCCAGTCGCGCGCGATCCTGCAGGCGCTGAAGACGTACGGCATGTATCTGGCGGACGGCGGCAGCTCCATGTACATCCAAGGCGAACCGAGCGCGAGCTGGGAAGAGGACACCTTCAGCCAGGTTCAGTCCGTGTCGAGCAGCGAGTTCGAGGCCGTGGACCTGAGCCCGATCGCCGCGCGCGCCGGCTTCGATCCCGACTCCGCCGCGGTCCCTTGAGCGCTCGGCTGCTAGCGCGTCGCTGCTCCAGTGTAGGAGCCTCTGCTCCAGCCCGGCCCTGACGACTTGGCGGGTGAAACCGAGTCTGGTACTGGTCAGCCCATGAAACGAACTCTTCAGTGTGCGTTCGCCGCTCTGGCGATGCTTGCCAGTTCCAGCGCTTGGGCGCAAACCTTCGGTGAAAAGCGCACGCTTGCGATCAGCGCGGAGCGCCTGTTCGGTTTCACGTACGACAGCGCCACGGCCTCGCTGAACAACCAGGACATCGATGCCAGCGTCACGCATTTCAGTCTGCTTTCATCACCGGTTACGATCGGCGGGCAGGGTGGCAATTTCATTTGGGGTGGCTATGGCTCACCGCGCGTCGCCGGCGATTACTTCATCATCAATCGGCTATCGGTCGGCGCAGCATTGGGCTACGCGCATTGGTCGTATACGCGGCCCAATGGGGCCGGCAATGACGTCACCACCAGTGGTGACTCGTTCACCTTCGCGCCGCGCGTTGGCTATCTGCTGACGTTCAATGACATCGTAGGGTTTTGGCCGCGCGGGGGCTTCACCTACCGCACCTTCAGCGCCGAGAACGCGGGCGGGCATGACTTCGCCTTCACGCTCGAGGCACCCTTCGTATTCACGGTCATTCCACACGTGGTTTTTTGGGGTGGCCCCACGCTCGATCTCGGATTGGCTGGCTCGCAACACGTAGACAATCCCAACGGCTCGACCACCTCGTACGATTTCAACGCGCTCGAGTTCGGGATCCAGACCGGTTTGGTCGCCTATTTCCAAATCTAGCCAGGCGCGGACATCGGCCGATTCCTGCGCGAATCGCGCCGGATCGCAAAATTCCGCGCAGAAATCCTCCGTTTTTCGTCGATTTCTCGGCGATAGCTGGCACCAACGCGCGCGTGCCGAGTTAAGCTCGGCCGCGCTTTTCCGAGCTCCATCATGAAATCGATCATCCCCGACCCTGCTCAGCTGGACGAACTCGCGGCCGGCCTGGATGCTGGTTGGGACGAAGAGCCCAAAGAGCCGCTGCCTTCGGAACCGCCGCACTCGGCGCCCCTGCCTGCCGCGCTCGACGCACTCGACGCGGATTGGGACGACGCACCCATCGCTGCGACGCCCGCCGCTGTGGGAAGTCCCGCGCGCTCCGGCCAATCGCGTCCAAACGCCGCACGGCCGTCTGCGACGCGGCCGGATGCAACGCGCGCCGTCAGCCCGCCCGCTACCGGCTCGAGTCCCCCGGTTCGCGTCAGCAAGCAAGAGCGACGCGACGCCGAGCGCCGGCGGCGCGCGCACGAAGCGCAGCAAAAGGCAGCCAACAAGAAGCAGCGCAAGGCCGAGCGTCAGGCGCAAGCACAGCGCCAAAGCGAACAGCGCGTCGCGGAGCAACAAGCCCTCGCCGAACGTCGCGCGCGCGCTCGCGAGGGCGTCGCTCGCAAGCCCGCTCGAGCGAAGCCCGCACAGCCCAAGACCGCGCAGCCCAAGGCCGACAACTCCGAGGCCGGCAAACGAACCGCCAAGCGCGCGCGCCGCGAACAGACCGCGCCGGCGCGCCCAGCGTCGGAACCGGCCGCCAGCAAGCGCGCGCCCACCGTGCGCGAAAGCTCGCCGCGCCAAACTTCCGCAATCGTCGAAGAACGCGGAGCCAAAAAGCTGCTCGTCCCGTTCTTGATCGCGCTCTTGTTCGCGGTGACGCTCGGCTTCGCGCTGAGCCGCGCTCGCTGAGCGGAGGCCCCGCTGTGAGGTGTGCGCCCCTGTAGTCAATGCCGCAGCACTGCCGCATTCTCTCGGGCGCGCCGAAACAAATCGAAATGCGCGGTTAACAACGGCACAGCATGCCGGACGCAGGCTCGAAGGAGTGCAATCCTCAGCAGCCATGAGCCCCGCGGACGAGCCCCAAGAACACCTGAGCGTCGTGTACGTCGAGGACGACGAGCGCTTGGCGAGGTTGACCGCACAATACCTGCGCTCGCATGCCATCGTGGTCACGCTCGTTGCGCGTGGCGATGCAGCGCTCGGCGAGGTGCTGCGTGCGCGCCCCGACGTCGTGCTACTCGATCTGATGTTGCCGGGAGCGGATGGGCACGAGGTCTGTCGACGGCTGCGCGAACGGGTGAGCGTGCCGATCATCATGCTCACCGCTCGCGGTGAAGAAGCGGATCGCGTGATGGGCTTGGAGGGCGGCGCCGACGACTACATGAGCAAGCCGTTCTCCACGCGCGAGCTCTTGGCGCGCATTCGCGCGCATGCCCGGCGGGCTCGGGGTAAAACCGGACCTTCGGCGCCGCGCATCGAGCTCGGCGCGCTGGTCGTCGACAGCGTCACGATGACCGCGACCTTGCGCGGCACGAGGCTCGCGCTCACGACGCACGAGTTTGCTCTGCTCCGGGTGCTGGCCGAGCGTGCCGGTCGCGTGCTCGCCCGTGAGCAACTGCTGGAGCTGTTGCACGGCTCGGCAGAAGACGCCTTCGATCGTTCGATCGACGTGCACATCTCCAGGCTGCGCCACAAATTGGAGAGCGACCCCAAAAACCCCCAATACTTGAAGACGATCCGTGGCGTGGGCTACATGCTCGCGCCCGCAGCGCGATGAAGCGAGCGCCGCGCACTGGCCTCGTCTGGCGTCTGTACGCAGTCGGCTTGGTGCAGTTTTCACTGGTCGTGCTGTCGTCGGTGCTGATCGGCTACCTGCTCACGCATTCGCCGCAGCATTGGGACATGCAGACCTTGAGCGCGCGCTTGAAGCCGTACGCCAACGATCGCGGCGCGCTCGCGCTCGAGTTGCAGGAGCTGCGCGCCCACCAGCACTTGCTCGTTACACTGTACGACGAGAGTGGCAAGCTGCTCGTGAGTAACGTGGTGCCGGCGCTCCGCGCCCCGCATCTGCCGAGTGGGATCTCTCCACCGAGCTCGGACCTGCACCCTCTCGAACTGAGAGGCCCTCCTCACGGATCGCTGGAGGGCCCTTTGTTCGGCACGCCACCTCGGCACTTTGGTCGGGCCGAAGGCGGGCCACATCCCCCGGACACATTCGGGCGCTTCGAATTGGACGGGCGAGAGTGCATTCTGGTCGCGCGTTTCGAGCACCAGCGGCCGGGTCGCTTGCCGCTGGTCTTGACCATGATCTCCGGTCTGGTCGTACTCGGCGTGGGCGCGTTCTTGACCGCGCGCTGGATCGCACAGCCCCTGTCGCATTTGTCGCGCATGGCCGTCTCGCTCGGGCGCGGCGATCTCGGAGTTCGCAGCGAGCTCAAGCGCAACGACGAGGTCGGCGACGTGGCGCGCGCGTTCGACGAGATGGCCGAGCGCATTCAACGCCTGCTACACACGGAAAAAGAGCTGCTCGCCAACGTGGCGCACGAGCTCCGAACGCCGCTCGCGCGCATTCGCGTTGCGCTGGAGATCGCCGGTGAAGGCGATGCGGAAGCCGCGCGCGCCTCGCTCGCGGAAATTGCCGTCGACTTGGCCGAGCTCGAAACCCTGATCAACGACGTGCTCACCGCGGCCCGTTTCGAGCTGGCGGAGGGCCTCGCGCCGAGCTCCGGGTTCGCCTTGCACTTGCAAACAATCGCGGCGACCGCGGTCGCTGAACGCGCCGCCGATTTGTTCCGCGGGCGCCATCCGGCACGACCATTCGCCTGCGACTTTGCCCGAGCGCCCTCGACGATCCAGGCGGATCCCGTATTGCTCCGGCGGGTGCTCGACAATTTACTCGAGAATGCCCACAAATACTCACCCGAGGCGGACAGCGAAGTCTCGCTCGCCGTCAGTGAGCAGGCGGGTCTTGCGGTGTTCGAGGTTCGCGATCACGGCATGGGGATCTCCGACGACGATCTGCCGCGCATCTTCAGCGCGTTCTTCCGCGGCGAGCGCAGCCGCTCGCGTGGCACGGGCGGCGTCGGGCTCGGGCTCACGCTGGCCAGGCGCATCATCGAGGCGCACGGCGGGCGCATCGAGGTCGAGAGCGTGGTCGGACAAGGGAGCACTTTTCGTGCTTGGTTGCCGCTCTCTTCGAGCATGCCACCGGCGAGCGGTTAACAAACCGCAACGGCGGTGCAGCAATCGCGACACCGCTCCGCATCACTCTTCGTGTTGCACAGACAAAGGGAATGCGATGCCTAGTCAATACACGGAAAATGTAGTGCAAACGTTGGCCACCCATCTCGGGGTGAGCGCGCATGAGATAGCGCCTACTCACGATCTGTATCGCGATTGGGGGCTGACTCCGTTGGCTCTGGTCGTGGTTCTTCTGGACTTGGAGCGCAGCGCCTCGATCGAGCTCGCTTGCGAGGAGTTTTCCCACGTGCGCACGGTGGCTGATTTGGTGAGCCAGTTTCGCGCTTCGCTGCGCGAAGGCGAACGCGCGTCGAACGTGATCACGTTCAGAAAGGCGCGAAGCTCGCGCAGCGCTCGCAAAGAACGACGGCTACGGCGCGAGCTGCATCACTTGCGCTGGCTCGAGCAAAACCTACAACGACGCACGCTCGGTGCAGCTCGCCCCGGCGAAGCGCGCCGCTTGGGAGCCGTGCGGCGCGTCGCTGGTCGCTGAGCGCAACCGATCAGCCCAGCTTCTTCAGCGCGTCTACCGAAAGCCGCGCGGCGCGCAGGGCACCCGGGAACGACGAAACGTCGCCCCGGCTGTCACTGTGCGCGAACACGACCCGCCCTTCCGAGCGAGACGCGACTTGCGCACGTTGCAATTGTCCGGGCACCGGGATGGCCAAGGCGTGGCCACGCCGGTACGCACGCACTTCGGCGACCTGCGCTGAAAGCCCCGGGAAGTGACGGTCCAAGTGCGTGACCACCTCTTCTGCCAGCTGCACCAAGCGAGCGTCATCGAGCAGCTCGGCGCGGCGCGCTTCGGCTAGCGGGTGATACACGGTGAGCACGCTCGGCTGATCGCTCGGCCGCTTACCCGCGTGGCTCACCCAGTCTGCAGTCACGAAGTCGGCGAAGGGCGCGTCCAAAAACCAATTGTCGTAGGCGGGCTGCGGCCCCCCTCGCTTCAAGCACACGTTGAAGACGGGATAGGGCGCGTAGCGAAATGCGCGCATGGCGTCGCGCTGCACGGGCGACAACGGCTGCACGATGCGCGACGCAAAGAACTTCGGCACGGCGACGATCGCGGCGCGCGCAGCGATCGTGTGCGGCTGTCCGTCGCGCAGCGTGTGCACCAGCACGCGCTTCGACTTCGGCCCTTCGAGCTCGATGTGATGCACGAAGACCGAGCTGCGCAGCTGCCCCGGATTGCGCGCGCTCACGTGACGCGCGAGCGCCTCGGCGCCCACGCCGAGGCCGCCTTCATAGGTGAGGCGCTTCTCGTCGCCACTGAGCCAGCCGTACGCTTGTAGGCCCAGTCGAGCCGAGGTGTGCTCGGCCGCGCCGCCCCAGTTCGACTCGCCGAAGCGATCCCAAAACTTCTTCACCTCGGGCTGGAACTTGCTCAAGAACTCGTGAAACGGGCGTTGGTCCAGCTCGGCAGACGAATGCTCGCGTCGCAGCTCGGCGGCCTGCTCCGCGGACGCTGCGAAATCCCGGCGCACGGCGGCGCTGAACGGCAGGCGGTCGGCGCCGGCCCCGAAGAAATCGAAGTACGGTTTGCCATCGATGATCAGACTGTCGCCCCCTTGAACCGGGAGCCCCGGCGCGCCGACCGACTTCATCAGCTCGACCAGCTCCGTATCTCCCTCGGTGAAGAAGGCCGCGCCCGTCGCGAAGCGGGCGGATTGCCATTGCCCGCTGGAGCAATTTCCGCCCAGGTGCGGCTCTTTCTCGAGCAGGATCAACTCGCGTCCCTCGAGCAGGTGCGCGGCACACAAGCCGCTCGGCCCGCCGCCGACGATGACGACGTCGCACGACTCGGCGGGCTCGCCGCGCGGGAACAGTTCGCCGTCGCGCTTTCGGTGACCCTGCGCAAACGTCTCGCCGTGGACCAGCGCGTTCCGCACCGTCGCGGCATCGGGCAGAGTGGCCGCGTCGCGCTGAGCGTCGGGCGCAGGTCGTTCCGCGTGCTTGCAGCCGAAGGCGGATGCCTCGACCGCGCCCGCAATGACCGTCTTGATCAGCAGACGTCGTGAAAAGTAGGTACGCGACTCTTCCAACGGCGCCACGCTTCTCCCCGATTGCTTGCGAAGGCAAGCCCGGAGAGGGAGAGCTCAGCCCGAGGCTTCAGCTCAGCCGGTGAGCGCCAGCGCAGGCTGCAACGACGCTTGCTCGAGCCCCGGCTTGTTTGCGTCCGCATCCGCCTGCAGCACCACCAGGCGGCGCCGCTCGCAGGCGACGATATCGGCCACGGCCTCGAAGCAACCCCCGCAACCGGTGGCGGCCCCGCAATGGTCTCCGACCTCCGCGACGCTACAAGCGCCAGTGGTCCGGACGGTACGACGGATATCTCGGTCGGTGAGGGCGTGGCAGTGACAGACCAGCATCGAAGAAGTGGTTAGAAGATAGCTGCCTGATAGTGAAAATCAAGTTCAATAAGGGCGAGCTCGCGCGAATCCACAAATGCCAATAAAAATCACAAGTTGAGTTCAATTTGCGGCAACGAGTGATTCTCGCAACGCGGGGATCTTGCACGCTAGGCCCAACGGCCAATCGCGCGATCACCCGGCGACGGCGGGGCGTTTGGGGTTCGCCCGTGTGACCGTCGATGGTATCGGAACAGGGATGCGAGGCGAGCCCGAAGTCATCGAATTCTTGAACGAACTTTTGACCTCCGAGCTGACGGCGATCAATCAGTACTTCATCCACTACAAGATGTGTGAAAACCAGGGCTACAAGGCCCTCGCGCACAAGAAGCGGTCCGAGTCGATCGAGGAGATGAAGCACGCGGACGCCGTGATCGAGCGCATTCTGTTTCTCGACGGCATCCCCAACATGCAGCGCCTGAGCCCGGTGCGCGTGGGCGAAGAGCCGATCGAAATGAACACGCTCGACCTGGCGCTGGAATTGGAGGCCGTCGAGCGCTTGCACCGCGGCATCAATCTGACGTTTGCCAAGAACGACCACGGCACCCGTGAGTTGCTCGAGAAGATCCTGGTCGAAGAGGAAGATTCGGTCGATTGGCTGGAGACTCAGGCGAGCGTGGTCAAGGACATCGGTCGCGAGCACTATTTGGCTCAGCACCTCAAGTCATCGTCGTCATAGTTTCCGCGAAAGAGGGGCAGCGCGGCCGCGCTGCAGATTCGAGGTAGTGTGGCGCAATTGCTCCAAGACATCCCCGTTCGTCGCATCGACGGCAGTCCCGCGACGCTGCGGGATTACGCGGGCCGAGTGCTGCTGATCGTCAATGTAGCCTCCAAGTGCGGTCTCACCCCGCAATACGAGGGGCTGGTAGCCCTGTACGAGAAGTACCGAGCCCAGGGCTTGGTCGTACTCGGGTTTCCGGCCAACGATTTCGGCGCGCAAGAGCCCGGCAGCAATCAGGAGATCGTCGAGTTCTGCCGGACCCGTTTCGCCGTCGATTTTCCGCTGTTCGAAAAGATTGCGGTCAAGGGCGAAGCGCAGCATCCCTTGTATCGGGAATTGATCGCCAGAAAGCCCGAAGCTCGCAAGCTCCCGGGCAGCACGTTCGCTGCCAAGCTGGCCGAGTACGGCATGTCGCCCAAAGACCCGAGCGACGTGCTGTGGAACTTCGAGAAGTTCCTGCTCGACCGCGACGGTGAAGTCGTCGATCGCTTCGCACCGGACGTGACGCCCGAGGCACCTGAGCTCGTGCGCGCGATCGAAGCCCAGCTCGGCAAAGGCTGAGCAGCGCTGAGCGCTACTTCAAGCGTCCGTCCAGTGCGACGGAGGCACAGGCGGTCATCGTGGCTTCACGCAGCAAGCGCAGCGCCGCGGCTTGGTCCTCGGACGGCGGCGTGTGCTGCAAGATCACCTCGGCGAACACTCGGGCGCCTTCGTGCAACGCGCGATATTGCGCGAGCTTCTCGGGTGTCGGCGAGTGGTGTTCGAAGACGTAGCGCGGGTCGAAGTCGTACTGGCTCATGGCGCGCGAGCTTAGCTGATTGGCCGAGTCGGCGGGGGCGTGGCCCTGCGTGACCGCCCGATACCCGCTCGAAACCGGGTAGCGATGCTGCGTTAGCCGCTCGGATCCCTTGCGACACGCACGCTCGAAGCGATGTCATTTCCCGGGTTGCGTGGCGTTGCGGCGGGCTCGAGCTTGATCGCCGGCTTGGCCCTGGTGGACTGCGCCGCGAGCCCCAGCGGCAGCGACACGCCGCTTCGTTCGAGCGCTGCGGGCGCGCACCCTGCCGCCGCAAGCGCCGGCGATTCGGGCACGGGCGAAGGCGGGGCAGAAGACAGCGCTCCAGTCACCGCTGGCACCAGCGGCGCTGGGCCGACTTTGAATACGAACTCCGACGCCGGAGCCGCGGGCAGTGACCAAATCGACGAACCCTGCGCGGCAGACGTGACCAGCGCCGAGGTCGTGCCGCTCGACATGTACTTGATGCTCGATACGTCGGCCTCGATGGCAGACGCGGTGGGCGCCAACAGCACCAAGTGGTCCGCGGTCAAGAGCGCCCTGCGCGCGTTCTTGCGCAGCAAGTCCGCACAAGGCCTCGGCGTGGGCTTGCAGTACTTTCCGCTGCAGAAGCCC
>DASSMT010000088.1:0-29716 GCA_035688655.1 Polyangiaceae bacterium
CGGTCACTAGCGACGCGCCGACCAGCGGGACCTGGCCGTCCGCTTCGAATGGGATGTCGTCGTCCTTGCCCGGTGCGCTGAGGGCCAGCTGGAAGCCCGGAACGACCGTCGTTCCGGAGCCGGGCGCGAGTTTCACCTCGACGATCGCGGTCGCGGGCACGGCTGGCGAAGGGCCGTAGCCGATGAGATTCATGAACGACACGAACATCCGGTCGTCTGGGACTCGGTTCAGCCGATACAGCATCGTCTGCGTGAGCCAGGCGAAGAGCTGCACGAGCGTAATCCCGGGGTCGCTCTCGTTGAAATCCGTCCACTCCGGCGTGTAGGCAACGATCCGCCGTTTGGCCTCGAGAACGAGATCCTCGAAGCTTCGGTCATCGACGTTGAGCGGGAATATCGGCATACGTCAGCCCTCCTCTGTCCCCTCGTTCAGGTAGAACGGATACACGAGATTGAGCACTGAGTTGTTCTCACGGAGTCGGTACGAGAGCGACGCAACGAAGCGGGACGCCTCGGCTGGATCCGGCTCGACCAACACCTCGAGCACATCGATCCGCGGCTCCCAACGAGCGAGGCTCGTGCGAATCGCGTCGGCCAGTCGCCCCGCGGTCGACGAGGTCGCGGGTTCGAAGAGCAAAGCCGGAACATCGGAGCCGAAACGGGCACGCATGAGTCGCTCGTTGATGCGCGTTCCGATCACGATTCGAATCGCTTCCTCGACGTCCATTTGGCCTTCGGACATCGCAATCCGACCACGCCGATCGACTTGAATCGGGAATTTGAAGCCACGTCCGAGCTCTCGCCTGAGCATCGCCATTACCCCTTGAGTTTCACGAACTGCGACAGCACCGTCGGCGGAGCCGGCACCAACGGGACCAGGGAGGCGCCGACACCAGGAACCGAATGCGTGTGGGTGTTGTAGAGATTCAGGAAGGTGTCGCCGAGCAACGCTTTCAGACTGCTGCCATCACCGCCAAGCTCGATGTCCGGCGCATCGACGATTACCTTCGTCGTCGATTTCAGCGTGACGCTCTTCCCTTGCTCGTCGAGCACGACTTGTTGTCCGCTCTTCGTCTTGAGCTCGATCTGCTCCTTGCCCGAGGCGTCCGAGATCGTGACGGTGTGTCCGTTTTTCGACTTGAAGACGCGGTCGTCGGGCTCCGAAGTCGGCGGCTTTTGTTTCGCCGAAAACAGCGAGCCGAGCACCACGGCGACCTTGGGATCGCCGTCGACGTAACCCACCAGAATCTCGTCATCCTTCTCGGGTACCCACTGCGCGCCGTGTCCGCTGCCGGCAGATCCCCCGTAGAGCGAGAGCACCCGAGTCCAGTCGCTCTCGGCGTCGTCGTGCGTCGGCAACGTGAACTTCACGCGGCCTAGCCCATCGGGGTCGTTGCGATCCGAGACGATCGCGACCATCAGCCCGAAATTCTTTCCCGCGTGACTCATGTGTAGACCTTCCGCACGGAGAACGAGGTCGAGTAACCGCTCCCGTCGAGCTTGTGAGTGCTATCAGTCACGTAGTACACGCCATCGAAGCGCTTACCGAGCCCACTGAGCTCGATGTTCGTGCCCGCGCGCAGCGAGGGAATGCCGACGGTCTGTGCCGTGCCACTCACGAATGCATAGCTCGAGCGCTTGAGCACGGACTCGGCGAGCTGCTGCGCGTCCGCATCGCTCAACACGGCTTCACTGGTGATGATCTCCTCTTTCGGCTCTCCGAAGGCTTCGTCCAGGACCTGCCCCGCATTCTTGCCGCCCTGCGACAAGTCGGAAAGCTTCGAGCGTTCAGCGGTCTTCTCGATCAGGCGTCCTTCCTTTGGGTGCCACGAGCGCACCGTCACCTTGGAAACCTGCTTGCTCAAAGTCAGCGACGGGGTGAACGACACCAGAGACGTCCCCCACTCGAGACCCAGGGTCGGAGCCTCTCCTTCCCTCGACTTCACGAAGTGGAGCACATCATTCTTGACGAACACCTCGAAATTGATGCGTTTCGCGCGTTCGAGCAGGAAAGCGATATCATCCATGTTCTGCTGCGGCACGACCGCGAAGGAGACGTTGGTGTCGTCCACCTTCGATTGCATCTGGTTTTTCTCGGCGATCGAGCGCGCAATGTCGGCATCCGTCTTGTTCTTCCACGAGAAGCTGTGCGGGCGATTGCGCATGCGGTGCAACCGATCGAGTCCGCGAACGGTTACGGTGGGCGCGCCCGACGACGGGAATTGCGGGTCGAGCGCGGTGATTTCACCGATCATCATCATCGTGAGGGCGGGGGCATCGGCGTAGCCGAGCTCGAGCTCTACGCGCTGACCGAGCTGGATGAGCGAGTCGTCGTCCGAGTATTTGAAACCAGGGCGGCCGCCGTCGCCTCCGTCGTCCCAGTTGTTGAGCGTGAGTTCGAACGCAGACAGGTCCTTGATGCTGTCCTTGAATTGCAGGCTCAAGAAGTCCGAACCTCGCTCGTGGAGTTCCTTGCCGCCCACCTTCACCCGAAAGCGCGGCGCGTAGAACGTCGTGTCGTGGGTGTCGCCCGCGAGCCCTAGCGCTGCTGCGGAGTCGGAGAAAACGCTCACAACGCGCCCCCCGTCAGCGATGGTACCTCGAGCACCAGGCCGGGTTCGAGCAGCGCCGGATCCGCAATGCCATTATGGTCGGCGATCGCACGCCACTGAGAGTCATCACCGTAAGCGCGAAAGGCGATGGCGGGCAACGTATCACCGGCCACGACCACGACCGTGCGCGTGCGGTCCGGCGATTTACGATTCATGTCGCCGAGCTGCTCCTTCAGCGTCCGATAGCGCTTTACGGCCAGCGCCATCACGATTCGCGTCGGCTTGCCGTCGGGGTCGAACAGCACGAATTGGCGGCGGCAAGACTCGATGACCCCATCGAGCACCTGCCCACCCCAAGCGAAGCTCACGACCGGCGGGGCGTGCCGTTCTCCGTCCACTCGTGCAAGCTTCAGGATCCGATTCGCGATCAAACTGGCGTCGCGGTCCGCGCTACCGAGCGGCTTGTCCGTCGTGTCGATCAACAAGTCGAAGCTGAGCTTCTCCGTGTTGCCGCGCACGAACTGGAGAATGGGCGCCTCGAGACCGGGGATACCAATTTCGGCAAATGTATTCGACTGCTCGATCGTGTACTCTTTCGGGTTGTAGAGCACCTCGATCGGAGAGCCGGGGTCGGTCAACCCGAGCAGGCTCTTGGCAGCGTCCACGACGCCACTCAGCAGATCGCCCCCTGGGGGCGCGGCACCAGTGTTGGTCGCCTTCGGCGCGATCGAGAGTTTGACCGGTTTGCCAGCCACGACTCAGCCTCCTCCCAGCCGACCCGGATCACGCTGATCGATGCGGCGCTCGTCTTCCAAGCGTTGCTCGCGGACGGCGCGCGCGCGGCGCTCCTCTTCATCCACGATCTCGGGCTTCGGTGGAAAATCCCGGCGCGGCGCGCTGCGCACGATTTCGACCACGGCATTCAACTGTCCGATAACCAGAGGCATGAAAGGCTCCTTCACCCGAGCAAACCACCTGCGCCAACGGCATCGAGCGCCGCGCTGGCGATATCGAGACCAAGATTGGAAAGACCTTCGTGCGCGATCGTCAGAGATTCCATCGCGAGCGCGTTCGCGCTGCCTGAAAGCGTGGGCCCCGTCCACTTGAGCGGAAGCCCGTTCTTCCAGCACCAGGCCTGACACGGCGTCCCGTTCTGCGTGCAAAGCACGATCACCCCGTCCTTGCGCTGGTAGTGCCCATCGATCACCTGTTGCATCCACAGCCACAGATCGGTCGTGAAGTGGAGGCCGCGTTTGAGCACGATGTCGGCGGGCTTCGTGCGCGTCGGAAAGCGATGAACGAAGCCATTGAAGCCGCCCTCTGCATAGTCGTAAGTCTCGAGCGACGTCTCGAGCCCCGAGCAGTCGCTGAACCCGGCGGCGAGCGACAAGAGTGCGCCCCCAAGGCTCATCAGATCGAAGCTCGCGCTGTTCTTCAGCATGATCCAGTAACGGAACGCGGGTAGCGGCGGTGCATCGAGCAGGCTCATATGTCACCCGCCTTCGGATCTGCGTCGTCGATGACGCTTGCGCCGTCGCGCGAAAACGCAACGCGTACCCTGATGAACTCGAGCGGCACCGCTAGCGCCACGTCGACCAGCGCGATGATTCTTCCGACCTCGCGGTCGCCGCGGGTCGTCGTGACCTCGTCGCAGCGGACCCGGTACGATTCGGCCGGGGTCTTGCCCGCAAACGCGCCACTGATGAACAACTGCCCGAGCAGGCTCTCGAGCGTGACCACGACGCGCACCGAGAGCAACTTGTCGTTCGGCTCGAACACCAGCGTTTGTCCCACGACCCTGAGCAGGCGTCGCAGGTATGCGAGGACGCGAGCCCCAGGCACGAAGCCGAGCGGTCCGCCCTCGAACGCGAGCGAGCGCTCGCCAAAGGCCAGCACACCCTGCCCGGCGATCTCGCGCAGCGCACACACGTGTCCCGCGTTGATGTTGCTGCGTGTCGTGACGTCGAGACTGGCTTCGGCGGCCACGGCCCCGACCAGCTTTTGGTTCGCGAAAGGCGCACTCGGGCCGCGCTTTCGGCTCACGCGCGCGACCAGACCGGCGACGTGCCCCGAAGCAGGCACGAGTAGCGTGCGCTCGGCGGGTGCGAGCGGATCCAGAATGCGAAGCCACGGGTAGAACAGCGCCCCGAGCTCCGGGTGTGCCAAGCCGATCGCGATCTCTCGCGCGCTCGCGATCGCCTGCTCGGCGGAGACCGCAGGCAGCGCGTCGAGCAGCGCGATACGCTCGGCCGGCGCGTCTCCGAGCGTGCCCACGGCATCGAGCAACTCCTGGCTGAGGAGCGCGGTCAGCGGGGCGAGCTCGGGCAGATCGTCCTCCTCGGGGATCTCTGGCAGGGGCAATGGCGCCGGTGCGGGTGGTGGTGCCGGGGGCACGGCGTCCGCGCATCCCGGAACGACGGGAGACGGCGCAGGCAACCGCGGCTCCGGCGTGTCGCGCGGCAGCTCTGCTCGCAGCACGCCCAGCATCAAGTCGGGGATTGCGACGACGCTTGGAAGTGGGTGTTGCGCCAAGGCTCCAATCGCCGCCCGAAAAACGTCCACGTCGAGGGCCTTCACGGCGTCGACACCGCCAGCAAGCTCGACGATGAGCTCCGCCCCCGAGGCGGTCGCCAGCGCAGTCGCGCTCGGCGTGGGCCATGGCGAAGGAATGCTGCTCGGATCCGACCAATTGCCGGTCAGCTTCGTGGCGCGCACCAGTTCCGAACTCCCCGGCCCCTGCTGAGCGAGCGCGAGCGCAAGCAGGTCGGGTAGCGGCAGCCAGGCGTCGGGGACGCTCGGCTGCCAATCCGGCGTCAAGCGCAGGGGCGCGCGCAGGATTGTCCACAGATGCGAGTCGTCATTGGGTTCGAGCGACAACCGCGGGAAACGCTCGACCACACCATTCGACTCGACGACCACGTCGACCGACGGATCGAGCTCCTCGACCACGAACGGCGGAGCCAAGGTGGTTGCGGGCGTGAGCGTGAGGCCGCCCGCGACCGGAGACAGTCGACCAAAGGCAATACCCGCCGCCGCACGAACTCGCACGATCGCGCCCGCTCGCAGCGGCAAGAGCGCTGGCAACGCCGGAGCGGCCGCGCGTCGCAGGACGCGCAGCGGAACTCGGACACGCGCGCCGTTGGCCCAAGCACCCGGCGTCGCAGCTGCCACGCCGACCAGACCGCCGCTCGCGATGTCCGGCGCGGTCGCGAGCGCCGCCGTGGTGAAACGCGACGCGAGCCGAAACACGACGGCCGCGCTGCCACCATTTTGCTGATAGCCATAGAGCGCAAGCGGGCCAAACGCCTGCGCTCGGGATTTGCCCTTCAGCTCGAAGAAGCCGCCGAATAGGCGCCGCGCATCGCGCCAGTCGTCGATACGCCGAGGCACCAAGATTGGACCGCGAGAGAAGACCCCCGCAAAACCAACGACGTCGACGCGCAGCGCGTCGCTGCCGCCGCGTTCGGGCGGCGCCGAAACGAATTCAATACCTGGTGCCGACGCTGCCACGACTCTGCTCCTCATTCCATCGTTATGCCTTCGTGAGCGAGCTCGAGCGTCTCGAGTGCCGTCTCGTTCTTGCTGGCGGCAAGCGATGGCCCGACCCACTTCACTGGCCAAGCTTTGTTGAGTTTCCACGTGACGACTGGCTCGCGCTTCTCGTTCAACAGGTGCACCGTGACTTGCGCCTTGCCCTCGGTGTCGTCGGTGTTGCCGATGCCATTCATTACTTGCTCACGCCATGCCCACAGATTGGTCGTGCCGATGATTCCGCGCTTGAGCACGACATTCGAGTGCTTGCGTAGCCCCGGGTGCTTCGACATCACCGTGTCGTCCTCACCCGTCCGGTATTCGATCACGCCTTGTTCGCTATCGAGGCCAGAAACCTCCGAAAACGAAGCGGTGACGCCGTTTGCAAAATCGACCTTGAAATTGAATACGCCATATGGATTCGCGCGCGTTGCCATTGTCGCTACTCCGCAGGATTAGTTGGAGGAAGCATCGGCCGTGAATTGGCCGATGCGGAAAATCACGAACTCCGCCGGACGAGTCGGAGCGATGCCGATTTCGACGACCAGCCTACCATTGGCGATGTCGTCCGCAGACATGGTCGACAGGTCACACTTCACGTAGAAGGCGTCCTCCTTCTTTGCGCCGAACAGCGCGCCCGTCCGCCACTGCGCTTCGAGAAACGTCTCGATCGTGCGGCGCACGCTGCCCCAAAGCTGTTGATTGTTCGGTTCGAACACGACCCACTGCGTACCGATGTCGATGGAGTGCTCGATGAAGATGAAGAGCCTTCTCACGTTCACGTATTTCCACTCGGGATCGCTCGAGATCGTTCGCGCTCCCCACACGCGGATGCCGCGGTTCTGCGCCCGAAAATCGCGAACGACGTTGATTCCCTCGGGATTCAACACCTCCTGGGTGCCTCTCGTGACGTTGGTCACGAGGTCGGTCGCATTGCGCACCACCTCGTTCGCGGGCGCTTTGAATACGCCTCGCTCGACGTCGACGCGGGCGCAGATCCCGAGCATACTGCCGCTCGGAGGTACTTCGATTGCCTCACCCGTCCTCGGATCGCTTATCTGAAGCCACGGATAGTAGAGCGCGGAATACTGTGAGTCGTAGTGCCCGCGGTGCGAACGAACCTGCGCGATGTCGGCGGTGCGTGGCGCGTCGAGCACGGCGAAGCGATATTTTTCGTTCTCGACGTGCGTGATCAGCGCTTCTTGCACGGCGGGCCCCGTGATCCCGGGGATCGCGACCAGCGCAATCGTGGACTCGTCGCTCAGCGAGGCGAGCGCACTGCGTGCACCCGGACCGGCAGCGGGGTTGCCCACGTACTCTGGAAACCCCGGCGTGAGATCGGGCGTGTTGGGAGTGGCCGCGATGGCGCCGTCGGGACCGAGCGCCACGGGTCCCCCGTCCATCGTCGTCGGGTGCGTTGCGAGCGGATCGCCTTCGGCATAGGGCGTAGGAAGGAACCCCGCCGCCGGCACGTCCGACGTGGAGTCGAGGCGAACGAGAGTCGAGCGCTGGTGCAGTGCGAGCCAGACCGAATGCAGCGCGTTGAACTCGTCGACATCCGCTGCGCTCCAGCCGGCGGGCGGTGTCGCGCGATCCACATAGCGCCAGGAACCGCGGAACCGCTCGACCAGCGTGCCCCACGAGATCAGGATTTCCACCTCGGCAAGCGCGACCCAGGTCTTGGTGGGTGTGGCGTACGCGGGAAGCGCCGTGGCGAGCGCGGCAATGGTGAGGATATTGCCCGTGATAGCCGTGACGGTTGCGTAGTGCACGTTCGTTACGTGGTCCTCACCGTTGACCGTGGTGACGTCGTTGATTTGGATCGTCGCACCCCGATAGAAGCTGGCGGCGGAGGCAACCGGAATCGTCACTGCGCCGGCCGGCAGCGCCGTGGTGACGCCGACAGCCGCCGCGGCGGCCGCTCGCACCTGCACCCGCACTGATTCACCCCAAACGCCCGGCTCGCGTGCGATGAGCTTCGCGGACCCATTCGCGGTCACGTTCGTGAAGCGGACAAACGCCGTGTCGATCTTGTAGTCCTCGGTGAGCGCCGCGACATGCGCCTTCCAGGTACCGGTATCGAGCGCGGTGATCGCGACGGTGGGGGCCCCTGCCCCGGATTCGCGCACGAGGCTCGAAGTGCCCGGGGTGAACCCGCGCGCGGTGGTCAAAAAGGCATAGGTCGAGCCGCTGGGTGCCGTCGCACGCAAGCGCGAAGCGACCCCGACCGCCAAACGCGTCATGCGCAGATCGTCCGCCGCGGCGGCGCGAGATTTGAACGCGCGCGCAATGAAGGCGCGCTTGCCGCCGTTGTCGAAGAACTGCTTCACGGCGAGCGGCAGATGACCATGCTCGCCGAGCGTGCTGTCTGGAACGATATCCAGATAACCGCCAAATGCTCGCTGAAACTCGCCGAAACTCGTGACCAGAACCGGAGGACCTTGAATTGGTCCGCGTACCGTCATTCCGACGAACCCGGCGGTGCTGGTCGAGACTCCCTCGATCGAGCGCTGTCCGGGACGCTCTTCGATGTATACGCCAGGTGCGAGATACTCAGGCATCGGTTTCTTCCTTTCAGGGAACGATGATCGGTGGCATCCAGTTGGAGCGGTGCAACTGCACCGCAGGCAGCGCCGTGACGACCGAACCGCCTGCGTGAAAGACTTCGACGCTGATCCCGCCGGTCGTTTGCTTCTCGGGTATGAAGATTACGAAGTCACCCGCAGCGTTGAGCGGAACACGATGATTGGGAACACTTGCTTCGGTGAGGTCGCTGAGACGCACGTCGAATCCGGTGTGAGGTAAACCGCCGGCGGTGCGAACGCGACCACGGATCAGGGTGTCCTCGGGCGCGAATGGAAAGGCTGCGTCGCGGTGTAGCGCGACCGCCAAGGGCGCCAATTGGGGCGACGTGACGTTAGTCGCAAACGGTACGTAGTGGTGCGCAACGATCCGGGCCGGGTAGTTCCCCGGCGGCACGTCGGGCAAAACCACGAATCCGCTCGCGCTACGCAGAGCGCCGAAGTAGAGCCGGCGCTCGCGCAAACGCACGCTCGAGTCGAACCCTTCAGTGAGTGGGGGCAACGCAGCGTTTCGGCGTGAGACGACGACCAAGAGGTCGTCGTCTGGCGGATTTCCGACACGAGCGTGCGTGGAGTAGTCGCGGACGTCGAACCCAAGGTGTGGCATCAGGGCACCCCCGTGGGCAGGTCGGTCTCGGGCGGTGGAGAATACGTGGTGGGTGCCGTGCCGCTGCGCTCGAGCACGCGACCCTCCCGGTACGAACGAGCAGAAGCGATTGGGACCGTGCGCGCCTTGTAGTAGAGCGCAAGCTTGAAGCGCTTGAATCCAAAGGTCGTCCAAATGCGCGTTTGATCCTCGAGTGAGGGTGTGGCGAGCGTCACCTGCACCGCTTCGTCACTCCCAAAAGTCGCACCGAGCTCCGCTGGAGAGAGCTCCGAGTGATCGTACAGCACACGCATGACGTCCCCGAGCAGCAGGTGCTCTTCGGTCGTCGTCGTCATCCAGGCACAGATCATGAAGTCGAGATCGACCACCACCGGCGGCAAGCTCGAAGCAGCAAAGCCCGGCGCTCCCGAGGCACTCACAACCGCATAGTCGCGGTTCTTCAAGAATGGATTTTCCTGGATATTGAACAGAAAGATCGTGATTCGCGGCGGCGGCACGGGTTCAGGAATCAGATCGATCGACTCGATGCGAATGTTCGCCGAGGGAATCGCCAGAACCGAGAGCTCGGAGCGCAGCACGTTGCGCAGGGCGTTGCTGACCGCGAGGATCGCCGTGGCATCAGCCATGAGCACCTCCGCTCGTCGCCTCCGAGAGCACAGCCAACGCCTGTGCGACGTCGAGTTCACCCACGGCTGCCACGAATACCCGTGTCGCTCCGGCCAGGTAGGCGCGCCGATGCGCAGGCGGAGACTCACACTCGGTCAAAAGTACGCAAGGTGCCTGCGCCTGGCACCGCGTGAGCAGGCCCAGAACACCCAAGGCATGATCGAAGCGACCACGCCCATCGACGAGCACCAGACTGGCTTCGGCTGCACCCCAAAACTGCGCTGGCAGCGTTACTACCCGCGCATGGTCATTTGATGCAACCGCGGACCACACACTGTCATTCGCAAGGTCGAAGATCGTCGGCCGCATCGACGTCCCCGCAGTACAAGTTCCGTACCGCTCGGGATAATCGGCGAATTTGCTTCCTCTCCTGTTTTCGACGTTGCGCGCCGCAACGCCTGCAACGCCCCCGCAACGGGATGGCGGATCGACCGTCGGTGCTGCAGCCGCTCGCGGTCACCTCGCCGTTCAGCCGCGATCGCCAGCCGTACGCGACCGCGCCGACCGCATGCAATGAAACGCACAAGCTGTCAGTCGCCGATAGCGGGTCGGGGGGCTCGATGACGTTTCGAACCCCGCAAGTGAGTCGAGCCGACCGTCCCGACTTCTGCGCCGGGTCCAGCAATCAGCACTTCTCCAAGGCACCACAACGCGGCGGCCCGCCCGGGGAAGCTCATGGCACTGCTCTTGTCAGTAATGGGTGGGAGTGAGCTCGAAAATGCGGCGGGCCACCCGTGTGGCGAATACACGCTCATCGAGGACTTTGCCTTCACTCAGAGCGCGCACGAGGTCCCCACACTGCGCCCAAGTGGCAGACTCGACCTCCTTCGCGCCATCCAAGAACAAATGAGTATCGGTACGCCGCTCGTCGACGGACATTTTCAAAGCGCGAGCAACGGCCAGCAACGCTTCAATCAAGTCGACGCTGGGTTCATCGGAAGCCTGGAATTGTCGTTCGATCAAAGCAAGCTCGCCCATCAACTCGTCACGCGACTCCATCTAAGCCTCGGGCCTAGGCTGTGCAGCGCACGTGCCAGCACAGCCGCGAAAACCCACATTTCGTGAGCGACCGCATTCGCCGGTGAGCGGCCGCACTGGTAAAAAAGCGCGCGCAACCACGGTGAGCGAAAAGTCGTAGCCGCGACGAACGAGGCAAGGTGACAGGGGCGTGGCACGCGTGCAGCCTCAGCGTTCGGAGGGGCTCCGCGGCGCGCCTGGAAGGCTGGACGCAAGCGCGAGGCTTCTTGCTCCGCGAATCCGCTACGTGGCGGCCGAAACGGAAGCCACGAGCATGCCTACCTCGAGCCATTCCGTGGCGTTGTTGAGCGACCAGTCCATCGTCGCGGAGTTCGGATCGTGATTGAAGTGGACTTCCTCGACTTGCATCGGCCCATGCGCTCGTTAGCCGTAGTTCGGCGCCAGCGCATCGCCAGCGCGCGGACGCCAGTAGGCGTGGTTGCTGTCCTCGAAGAAAACCGGATAGCCGGGATACTCGCTGAGGTTGCTGCAAGAATACGCCTTGTCCCAATCTAGGCGGCAATCGAAATGCAGGTGCGGCGTGCTCGAATTTCCAGTGTTTCCGGAGAGCGCGATCTCCTGCCCCTGCTCGACCTTGTCACCGACCTTCACCAGCACACCCTTGTGCTTCATGTGCCAATAGACGCCAAACGAGCCGTCGCCGTGCTTGATCACCAGATAATTGCCGACGCCCGGAGTGCACGGGTTATGGGGGTCGAATCCGTTCTTCGAGCTCGACTCGTCCAGGTCGTGAACGATGCCGGCCCGCGCCGCGACGATGTGGCCGCCCTCGGCGTGAGGGAAGTCGTACGCGTAGGCTTGCATGCCGAGCGGATCGCCTTGCCCGTGACCGTGCGTCGGGTCGTCCCAATTGCCTCTCGGCTCCTGACTTGGTGAAGACGTTCGCCAAATGGCCGCCGAAGGTGTCAGCGGGTCGCTCCCGGCGAGCGCATGATGAGCGGGAACGTCGGGGCACCCGCTCATCTATCACCCGCGGGTCGAGGGGAATGCCGGGTCGAGGCGGGGCTTGGAGGCGAAGCGCATCGCGAGCGGGCTTCCTGACTGCGGAAATCGGCCGATCGAGCACCCAGCGCATGCGGATCCCCGCACAGATGCAGGGTAACATTTCGCCGGAGCCCGTATCGACGATGTCAACGACACCGCGACTATGAGGCTCGCGTATTTTGCTGACATAGACCCTGGCGCGAGCGACGGTACCTGTCACGTCGTTGCGACCGGAGTCTCCGGTTCCGGCGTCGTCAACCTGAGACTTTCGGCCTGCTCCGCCCCAAACGGAGGTGGGGGTGCCTCGACATGGCGTCTGAGCGAGCGACACTACACGGTAACCGCTTTATGGCCGCGGGGCCCGCGTTTGGCGCAGCCTGTCGCGCGAAGTTGAGTGCGGCGGGCGGGACTGCGAAGGAGCAAAGTGGGGAATCGAGATCGGCGGGGTTGAGGTTGCCTCGAGTCGCGCGCCAGTGTTTTGGCGAGAGTTCGAGGTAGCGATCCTTAGGCCAGTCGGGGAGCGCGCGCATGACCTCGTTGCGTATTCCGGACGCACCTGAGCGCTGATTCCGAAGCGACTTGAGCAGCGGAATCCTGATCGGATGCGCCCGGAACGGCTGATCGAATGCAGCGGAATACGCCACGAGAGTGAGGTCGAGCCGTGACGCTGCCGATGATATGACTTTCGACAGCTGTCGCGAAGGTCTGGAGACCGCCACATGACCGGTCTGCTTGAGGTCGAGTCTGAACTCCGACTATCAATGCGTATGCCTCGACCACGACGCCCGCATAGGGCTTCTCCCGACGAAATACGGATTACCCGAGACGGCGACTACGCGATCATTGCCTACGCAGACGACGCAGTCGCGACGACGCACTTCAAGATAGGGAGCGAGCAGCTCGCTCAGATGACGGACGAGCAGATCATCGAATTCTGGAACGAGGGCATCGATGCTCGCGACCGGTTCATGGCGGCGCAAGAGCTTGTCGCGGTCGAGGTACCGATGGGGAAACCACAGCTCAAGTACGAGGAGCGCTCGGACCAATGGGTACCGCGCGGACACGTCGTCAAGGGACTGATCCTCGGTGGTGACGGCAACGATATCGAAGACGACTGCATCACGGTGGATGGCAAAGACCTGACGGTTCGCGAGTTCGTGCGGATGCTGTCGACGTTTGGCGGTTGGGGCTTTCGGCTCGCTTTCGTCCCCGACACCGATATCCACGACGATCCGGTGATCGAGGTTCGCGAACCGCGTTCCGGCGAATAGGGCCCCAGCAGACTCGGGGCACGCGCTCTCACGGGAGGCTGCACCGAACACGGTGAATGTCGCTGCAGTGCGGCTCGACAAGATATCTTCCGTGTCGCCCCACGGAGGGCACGGAGCATTGGCGCGATCGCATCTTCGGCCCTAACGTCCGCGAACAGATCGACGGCGTGAATGGGCGGGCAACCTTCCCTGGGCGCATCTCCAGCCGCGGCATCGTCATGCTCGACTAGAGCTCGTGCAGGAACGACTCTTGAAAGAGAGCGAAGGCGCGATCTGGGTCCCGACCTTCACAACGGGCTCGCCAGCCTAGGCCTGCGCGTTGGTGCAGCAACCTCATCGGCCAACGGGTTAGTGGCCCCCTCAGCAGTCCTGGTGCCCCCTAAACGAAAAAACCGGCTGAGCGCTCTGCTCTAGCCGGCTGATTCTGCTTAGGTTTTTCGGAGCGGGAGAAGGGATTCGAACCCTCGACGTCGACCTTGGCAAGCGCCCAACAAGTCGTTTGAGAGCGTTACTGGGAGTTTCGGGATCAGCAATTTCAGTCAGATAGCGTTACTTGGCGATCCGGTCCGAAACGATTGGTGGCCGGCTTGGTGGCCCCCTCGAGAGGAGGGGGCCACCAAAACTGACGCTCCGGAACCGCAAACTGAAGGAGGATTTGAACCTCTGGCCTTCGGGTTATGAGGCGAAAACTACCCGCCTCTGTCAGCGACACACGCTGGGTTGTGTCCGCCTGCTACCGGTCTACGATCGCCAGCACGGCTCGCACATCAATACGGCGCTTGTAGCGAAGGGTCTGAGCATGCTCGGGCAGCTCGGCGTCAGCGCAGCCGCGCTCTCGATCGATGCATAGTAGAACGTGCTCCAGGTGCGCGGCCCGAAGTAACTTTTCGTCCAAAGCTTGCGTAACTTTTCGTCCAAATATTTGGGGGTCCAGAACCCCACGATTTCGAGCAGCCAACGGCGTCGCCAAGACAGCCGATCGCCCCGGGATAAAATCGCGACAATTCCGCAAGCCATTGATTCAAGAGTGCTCGGGTCGGTACGAGGCAAAGGGTTCGCGCGGTGGTTGACGCCATAGCAGCCGCCGCAACTCGAGTCTTTCCGCTACCCGTGGGCAAGACCACGAGCCCACGTTGTTCCGCCAACTGCCAGCCCAGAATCGCGGCATGTTGGTAGGGACGCAGGTCGGTGGAGTGCCAGCCTTTTACCTGGGCAGACCCCGCGTGCCTTACTTCATCGACGACCGGCAACCGCAGCGAGCGCAAGGCGATCACGATCTCCGCGTAGCGATACGCGGGCGCTCGATAGAGCTCGACCCGCGGATCCCAAAGGAGCCCGGGGATCGCCTTGCGGCTCAGATCCGGGGCTTCTGCTAGCACCAATGTTCCGTGGTCCTGCGCGCTGCGCGTCGAGGAACGAGAAGCCGCCACCAGAGTTTCCGACGTTCGGACGGAGCCCGGTTCTTGTTCCGCTGTACATTGCGTGGCATGCTTTTCCCTGATTCGGTGAGGAAGCGTCATGCAGAAGCACACCCTTGACCTACTCGACACGGCACTCGACGCAGTTCGCGAAGACGTAGTCCCGCGCGTCGAGGAGCTCGCGCGGAAGAGTGCAGACGGCACGCTCAGCGCTGCAGATCAAGCGGAGTACTCAGAGCTCGTTCGGCTCAACGACACCCTCAGCTTGCTCAAGCTGCAAGCGGAGGAGCTTCTGGCGGTGCGCGTCGCCTCGTGAGTCTGCCGGACGAGACTCGCGACTTCGTGCGGCAGCGCGCCGGAGGCGCGTGCGAGTATTGCTCGCTGCCCGAGTACGCGTCCGTGCTGCCTCACCAAATTGATCACATCATTGGCCGCCAGCACCTCGGCTCCGAAGACGTCGACAACCTCTGCTTGTCCTGCATCCGCTGCAATCAGAAGAAGGGCCCGAACATCGCGTCCATCGACCCTGAAACGGGCATCATGATGCCGCTGTATCATCCCCGTCGCCACTCCTGGCTCGAGCATTTCGCAGCCGTGGGGGCAAGAATCGCCGGACTGACTCCGGAGGGACGCACCACGGTCCAGCTGATGGATATGAACAATCCCGATCGCGTTCTGCTCCGTGAGGCACTGCTCCGGCGAGGCTGGCAGCCTCTCACGCGAGCTCGCAAGTCGTGATTGACAGTGGGGCCACCTCGAGTGCGCTCCATCCGCAGCCGAGAGTGGACAAAGAAAATCAGAAATCAAGTCGAGGAACGTTCAAGAATTGCCGCGGGATCAAGGACGCTTGAATACCAAGCGCACAAAGCGCGGGCCGCGCCCAAAGCTGCCGACGGAGATCCCGCTCGATGATGGCGCACGCGACGGGACCGATCTCTGGCGCGAGATCGGCGGCGCGCGGTTCTGCCACTGGGATCGCTGGCTTCTGCGGCTCGCGTTGAACGAGCCTGAAGGGCTTCGCTCGATCGCGCGCGAGTTCCGGCGTCGAGCGGCTGCACCTCGCGGCACAAATCATGTGGCCGAGGCCATGCTCGCGCAGCTCGCGGCTCTCGACGAGCGTCTCACGAAGCTACAACTGACCCCAGCCACAGTGCTCGACGACGTCGAACGCGATAGCGAGTGGCTTCACGCGAAGGCATTCCGTCGCGTCTGGCATGCCACGTCGATTCGACACACGCTTGAGATGGCACGCACGCCGCGCAAGGTGCTCGAGCAGCATGCGCTGACGGGAAATTGGTCCGCTTTCCCGGTGTCGCCTGCACCCTACTTCGCAGAGCTCACGTCAGCCATTGGTGAGGGTTGGTACGACTACCGAGGCACGGGCCTCGTCGTGAGCCTTCTCGAGACGGTCGTCGAGCGCTTGCTCCGGAGCGCACAGACTGACGACGAGCGCCTCGCGATCGAGCGCGCGATGCTCGCCGCGTCGATCGGTGCCATGGAACGCGTCGACGATTCCCTGGATGAGCTCGGTCAGCACTTCCGCGACCACGAGCGTGCCTACCTCGAGCTATTCCACGGCGTTGCTGAGCGGCCCGGTCTCCTGCGCGATCTGCTCGAGCTTTCAATCTGGGAAGACTACGGCCTCTTCAATGAGTTTGAGCCTTTCCTAAGTGCCCTCACCGAGCCCCAGGCCGACCTCGCGCTGCGCGAACTCGCGAACATCATCGCGGAGCTGCGAGTCAGCAACCTCGATTACCAGCTGGGAAAGGCGCGCCGTTTGCGTCGGGCGGTAATTGCTTCGGCCGAGGCTTTCAGCGACGCGGGCGAGAGCGAGCAGTGACGCCGCCGATGATGTGATCATCGACAACTGTCGCGAAAGTCTGGGTGCCGCCACGTCTGCTTGAGGTCGAGTCTGGACTCCGACTATCAATGCGCATG
Source organism: Polyangiaceae bacterium (assembly GCA_035688655.1). Lineage (GTDB taxonomy): Bacteria > Myxococcota_A > Polyangia > Polyangiales > Polyangiaceae > PMG-095. The sequence goes on from DASSMT010000088.1 coordinate 16,588, forward strand.
CCTCGACCACGACGCCCGCATAGGGCCCGAGACGGCGACTACGCGATCATCGCCTACGCAGATGACGCGGTCGCAACGACGCACTTCAAGCTAGGGAGCGAGAAGCTCGCCCAGATGACCGACGAGCAGATCCTCGATTTCTGGAACGACGGCATCGATGCTCGCGACCGGTTCATGGCAGCGCAAGAGTCTGTCGCGATCGAGATCCCCATGGGGAAACCACAGCTCAAGTACGAGGAGCCATCGGATCAATGGGTACCGCGCGGACACGTCGTCAAGGGAATGCTCCTCGGTGGTGACGGCAACGATATCGAAGACGAATGCATCACGGTGGACAACAAAGACCTCACGGTTCGCGAGTTTGTGCGGATGCTGTCAACGTTCGGCGGCTGGGGTTTTCGGCTCGTCTTCGTCCCGGACACAGATATCCACGATGAGCCGGTGATTGAGCTTCGCGAACCGCGCCCTGGCGAATAGGACGCAGACAAACTCGGGCACGTACTCTCACGCGAGACAACAACGCTTGTGCTTCTTGCCGCTGCCGCACGGACAGGGCTCGTTCCTACCGACCTTGGCGCTCACCGCGCGCAGCGGTGAGTCGGTCAGAGCGACCGGCGACGACTGACGCTCGAACAAGTAGTCGACGCGGGCCGCGAGCTGCTCAGGCATCTCGCCTGCGAGTTCCTCATAGGCCTCGACGAGCAGCTCCAAGTCGAAATGCGCAAGCGAACTCGGACTTTCACCGTCGAAGGCAAAGATCTGGCGTTCGATCAGCGGCAGCGCTCGGCTGTCCCCGTAGCTAGCGAGGATCCCCGCGCTGAGCGAGGGCATCTTGTTGAAACACGCGGAAAGTGCCAGCCACACTCGTTCTTCCTTGACCCTCAGGTTCGCCAAGATGGCGCAAATCATGACGGCACGATTGGCGTTTCGACTGCCTGAGAGCTCGGCCAGCACGGGTTCGAGCGCGGCGGCGCCGAACACGGGGAGACGCACCGCAATGCGGCTCGACAAAATATCGTCCATGTCGCCCCCACGGAGGGCACGCAGCATTGGCCCGATCGCTTCTTCAGCCCTGAGGTCCGCCAACAGGTCGACCGCGTGAATGGGCGGCCAACCTTCCCCGGGCGCATCCTCAGCCGCGGCATCGTCGTCCTCGAGCAGGGCAATCAGGGGCGGAACGGCCGCCGCGCCCATGGACAAGATGCGAGTGCGGAGCTCATCGGCGAGAGTCTCGCCCGTCTGGCGAAGAGCGTCGAATGCACTTGAGGTCGAAGTCGTTGGAGAAAGCTGCAGATCCATCATCGTTCTCCATTCGACGTGTGCGGGCGCGCGATCATGCGTCAGCGGGTCTCGGTTCGCCAGTTAGGGCTCAGGAAACCTGACCTTGCAGCGCGCGCGTTGGAGCCTCGTCGGCCAACGGGTTAGTGGCCCCCTTGGTGGCCCCCTCCGGTGTACAGGTGTCCCCCTAAACGAAAAAACCGGCTGAGCGCTCTGCTCTAGCCGGCTGATTCTGCTTAGGTTTTTCGGAGCGGGAGAAGGGTTCCGAAACTGGCATTTGAAAAGTGGCGGCCGAACACGCGCGACGTTGTTTTTTCTGCCGGTTTCGCGAACCCCGATCCGACAGCGCGTGACGGGAGACGACGGTTGGCGATAAGGCGTTGGGCAACTAGGGGGAAACGGCGCGGCGGAGCTTTTCGCCGCTGATTTCTGCTTGGTACAAAGGTTTGCCTTTCGAAGCTTAAATCTCTGCGTTTGGCTTCGCTATGTTCTCGACACCCCCCGAAGATATGCACGGTAATCCATGGCCGGGACGGTCCCCGCGTCCTGAAGCCGAGCAAGAAACGTGAGTAGGAAGGTCGCGAGGCTGAGTTTACTCCCCGATGACGAAACCGATGGCGTCGCTCCATTCGCGAAATCAAGCTCGAATGCTCCGTGCTTTACGGCACACCCAAGGTCAAGGCGTGTGCCCTTGTCTACGGCGGCCACCGCCTTAGCAAAGGACTTACCAAACGGTGGCGACCACGCGGATTCAAGCGTGAGAATGCCAGCAATAATCGGAAAAAGGCGTTTCGGCGCGAAGGTGCCTCCAGCGTGCGAAATAGGCACACTGGTGCGGCGGAGTCTGCGAACAGACGCGGCCTTGCTCATCGCGTATCCCACATGTTTCTTATTGAGTTCTTGCTTGGCCTCAAAGACGGCGTAAACGCTCTCCGCAGGCACGTAGCGCATGTTCTTTCGATTGAAGACCAGCGCCGAATATTGGGCGTCAAAGACGATCACGTCGATTTGTTCACTTTCTTGCCCGATGGAGTCCACCACGAACCCACCCGCCACACTGTATCGTGCTGGGAGGTGCGCACCCAAAACGCTCACCCAGTCGATCTCCGAGGCTACACCCTTCGCTACTGGGTGCGCGTGGGCACCACGAGCGACCGTCAGCTCCGTCTCAAGCAGCTGCTGTAAATTAGTGAGCAAGACGCGAAGTCGGTTTGCCACATTGTCACCAGAGTATCTCATTCCAGTTTTTTGCGGCGAGAGCGGCGCGTGCACTGGCGATTACGATCACCTTCTCGGACGAATTCAAGTCCTCTGAAATGATGTTGGCCGTGTTCGCCGGATCCACAAACCTCGCTCGCGCAAAGTCGGAGTCGATGTACCGAAAAATTCGAAGAACGTTATTGGCCACCCCGTCTCGACTCCATTTAAGCGCTTCGAGCGCGACCAACTCGAGGTAAAACGAGGGAAATTCGAGCTTCATTCTGTTGCGCCAGATCTTGAGTGCACGGATCTCCTCCGTGCGACCGGAGTAGCGAATCATGGAAATGTGCTTGGCGACGTTCGTCTGTGTCCAGCTGTCTTGCTTGCTCTTGTAGAGGCTGTGAAAATTCTGATAGCCATCCTGGACGCGACCCGGGACGAGGTCGACCTTAACCTGCCCGAGCGCAATGCCGATGGAGACATTCTGTCGACGAGGACCCCAGCCGGCCCCTTCTGCAAGTTTGAAAAGGCTTCCGTAGATATCCTTCAGAGCAATCTTTGACCTCAGGGAGATGAATAGATCGACATCTGCTGACCCACGAACGGCAGTACCCTTGGCATAAGAGCCTGATAGCGCAAGCCCGTCGAATTCACTGCCGGCCCATTGCTGGATCATTGGACCGATACGCGCCGCGGCCTGCTCAGCGGGCGATGACGGCCCGACCGCCACTCGATAGCTATCGAGCACCCATTTGACGTAGGCGTCGCTCATGCCGCCCCCGCATTTTGCGCCGCCAGGCGATAGTTGTCGTCGCTGTCGCACCCATTGTTCTGAAAACGCATTGGCGTTCGATTGTAGATGGGCATTCGACCGCTCAGATCACCCATGGAACGAGGACGCCCCGGTGGGAGTCAACGAGGTTCGTCATGATCAGCTCGACAAGCGCACCGTTGAATGACCGAATTGCGTCTACAACCGGTTCTGGATCGAAACCAGGCCTCCTGGACTGGCGAGCGAGCCGTCCGTTCACGACCGCGAACACTTCTGTTGATGATGTAGCTCCAGTCACGATCTTGTCGAAACGCTCGTCGAGGTGACCTCGGAGCGGTGCAAGCTCGACGGTGACGTCCGACGTGAGCAGGGCAAACACGTCGTCTGCAGTCTTAATCGTTCGGGCGCGCACGATCTGCAAATGCCAGACAAGATAGCGGCGCAACCTGCGTTCCGCGAGCGGATCGATCCGAGCCGGATCCACGGCACGATCGAATGCCTCAACTCCAAACAGAACAGCCCCTAGCAACCGCCCAAGGCGTGCGCGGAGCTCGCCGGTATCAATAGCAGGGTCGAGCCTCATCGTGAGTGCGAACAAGGAACGTATCGCGAAGATGTCCGCGCTGTAGTCGAGCCTCTCAAGAACGACGCCGGCGCGTCCTATCTCTTGGTAATTCGAAGAGAGTATTTCCTGGTCCACGTGCCAAAGCTCGTGCAGGACTAGGAGCCGAGCGAACTCGTGCAAAAGCTCGGGCGGCGCGATGCGTAGGCCTTCTAACAGATGTCGGCCGAACGCGAGTTTCTGCTCGGTGATACTTAGCCGGAACTCGTTGCTCGTCGAATCTTCATAGGTCAGGGCCTGTAGCCGATTGACGAGACGAGACGCAACAGCTGAACTCTCGATCGGCAAATCGCTTACATTGAGCTCGACCTTCAAAGCATCGATGCTGGCAATCAGCGCGGCCCGAACCGCTGCTCGAGCGATTTGGTCGCTCTCGTCGTCCGGAACTTGTTGTGGTTCCCGGGCGCGAAAGTACGGCAGCCCATAGGCGAACTCGAAGCGTGGCGGAGCTCCGTTTACGAGCCAGACACTTGGAAACACGCTCGTTGTCAAAGCACGGCCAACGGCGAACGCGAGCACAGTGGGGCCCGCGATGAACAGCACAAGTCCCGAACTATACGGATACGCGGACGGAATCCGTGGCAATTCACGGACCAAATCAGACGCGAGGACGCAGGCGTTTTCCGGCGTGACAGCGCTCGGTCGTATCGTACGCAGTTCAACTACATCCGCAATTCGCTCATCCATCCCCTCGATCAGGTCTCGAAATGCGTTGATCGCGGGGTCTCGTCCTCCGACATCGACAAATACAGCAGTTCGTCCACTCGCGAGCTTAGTGCCTTCGAGTCCGGTCACTCGAGTAAAGAACGGCGCAGCGTCCGCAACGGAAGGCGAAGACAGTGGGAACAGTTTCCACGCGTTTCCATCGAATTGAATGACGGTATGAGCCCCGCTAAACCTCTGCAGGCTAAACCCGAGATGGGCGAAAATCGGAAGCGGTGCGCGGCCCCCAACGTAGATATCGAGCGACCGTCCGAGTTCGGCTTCGATTTGCCGAATGCGACTCGTTAGCTTCTCAACCGCTGCACCGTACAGAGACCACGCCGGAGCAGATTCCCTGGAGTACGGGAGAGCTCCGAAGTGCGATAGGCAGAGCACGTCGCGAGGCTCTTGGTCGAGAAGCGCCTTGAGTTCGTTAACGTCGACGACACCCTGAACATCGAGCACGATCAATAACGATTGCGGCTTAGGCATCAGATTTTCCTTGTTCGTGAAGAGTTATCACTTCTGAAGCCGTCGCAACGTAAGCCGCGATCTGCCAGTCCTTTTTCGGGTTCCCGCCGACAATGAGGAGGATTGGCTCGGGGCAGCGGTAGCGGTCGTCACGTGCAATGCTGCCGAGTTGCCACATGTCCTGCGCGCTCGCAATTGGGCTGGCAAACGGGTGGAAATGCCACTCGCCAACATAGTACGTCGGTGTCGAACCGCGCCACAGCGTGGACAGCCGCTTCGCGAGATCGCGGATGCCTCGGTGAAACCAGGCTCGGCCTGACTCGGAATCGTCGGGCGCAGAGACGATCTCCGTCACTGTCGCGCATTCACGATCGGCTGAGTATAATCCCACAAGGATGCCACCGGTCTCGTTTCGGCCAGCGCGCGCACACCGGGCGAGCAGCTCACGCATGCGAATTCGCGCGACGACCACCGTGAAGCGAGCATCGTGTGACTTCAGAAGCATTAGGACGCCTTGCCCCCGCGTACGCGCTGGATGCGCATAAAGCCATCTCCGTCCTCTGCTTGCTCGAAGACCTGAAGCTCGCCCTTGGAGTCGCTCAACCGTTCAGCAAGTCGTTCGAGGCGCTTGACCGTGACAGCAGCCATCATCGCAAGGTCGGTCGCCTGCGCCGGAAAAACCGGATGCCAGCAGCCCGGCCCTTCAAATTGTGTAGCGTCAGGCACCTCGGCCCGTTCGTCAATGAACCAAGGCTCGGTGTCCCGCCAGAATGTGGCCGCCGGGAAGCAGGTGGATTGAGCTTCGAAGAAATAGAGTCGCCGGCTCGATCGCCCCACAGCCGCCGACGCAAAGAGCTTCTCGTCATCGAAGTCGATGCGCCCGAGCACACGGATCACGTCATCGTTGGCAGTGCAGTCAACGATCAGGTCAAACGGAGCAAGCACTTCCCTCGCAGCCGCTTGGTCGAGCGGCAACATCGAAGCGACTGCTCTCACGTTCGCGAATGGTGACACGGCGTTGAGACGTTCCGTCAGCGCCTGTGCCTTGGAGGCCCGGTTAGCCTCAATGGTCAAAGTATGTCTCACAAGATTCGGCGCGATCAAACGGTCGCTGTCGACCAGAGTGACATCAAAGACGCCGCCGCGAACCAGCAGCTCCGCGACAGAGGAGCCAAGCGCGCCCGCTCCGAGCAAGCAGACGCGCAGAATGCGCAGCTTATGCACCAATCGACCGCGTGCGCCGAGTCGATCGGGGTGCCAATTCTCGGTCGGCAACCATCGTATGCACGCGCTATCGGAAAACATCTCATTCCTGTCTCGCTCCCAGAGCGAGTCCTCGGTACGACCCTTCTTGAACGCCCGAAATGGTCCGAGTTGAACTGCCGACCAGTGGATCTCCTTCGGTTCTTCCCCAACCTTGCCCGGAATTGGAAACCCCAACAGAAGGACCGACGTCCGCGGTCGGGCGCGAGCGACTAGACTGCGCACAGTTGGCAAAAAATCTGGCCCGCAGCTCACGGAAAGTTCCCCCCAGCTTAGCGGCCATCTGAACGGAGGCACGATCGGCATGCTGGCAAGAAGAATCCAATATCCGCGAGCGGCGGAGGGTGCCTTCAAAATTCTCGGACCCCATCTGGTCTCTCGGACGACCGTGGACGAACACAACCAACGCGTGGCAGCTATGGTGCCGCCGGGGACATGTCTGAATTCGACATGCCCATGACGCTGCGGCCCAGTCCACGACGATAGATATTCGGGACTCTCTTCGAATGCGATCCTTGGCATCCCGAGGGTCGGAATATCCGGCAGCTCAAATTGATCGCCCTTTTCGCGCAGGTTGCCCTCGGACGCGGCAACGACCCACCCTCGAGCACGTTCGACATGCCATTTCAGCCGTCCCGTCGACATTGGCTCCGCCGTACGGGTCCAACGGGCGAGCGCAAACCCGGGCGTATCGACGCATATCTTGCCTGTCCGCCACCTCCGGGAACTGTCGGGAATATTCAACAGCTGATGCGGAAACGTCTCGTTAAGTCCGCCATCGTTGCTTGGAAATATTTCCATTCGCCCGCGCGGGTACATTTCATCGACGAGAGCAAACCAATCTGTAACAGCTGGCACGACCTCTGACGGTTCAGCGATCGTGATCCGAAAGCGAAGCGTCCAACACTTTTCGTACTCGTCCCACTTGAAGTCTTCTGTTAGGAGCACACCTTCGACATCGTCGAGGAGTAGCCTCGACGCCCGAAGCGCTTCCGGCAATTGTCTGCGTTTCACGCGTAGCGCGTTGGCCCAGGGTTCGACGGGCCAGTTCGGTCAGAGAAGCCCCCTCTGCTCGAGCCGCCGCTTGCATCCTCCGGAGGATCTGGAAACTTTGGACCAAAGAATTCGCGCCACATCATCGCGCTCTTGGCTTGGTCCGGTTCATCGAGGGCCCTACGGGCCGCGATAGCATCCCGCTCAGCATCGCTGTGGAATGCTCGGTAGTCGTCCGCGACAACGCGCTTTAGTACGTCTTCGTTCGTGCCGTAGTTCGCAAGGAAGGGCTTGCCCGGACCCCGTTGTGCGATGTTTTCGAGGGTTTCCGTGAAGCCCTTGGCAATGGAGTCAATGCCATCAGGACAGTACTCAGTGACTATCCGTTCGAGCGGGTAGCCCTTGGGATGCGGCGTGTTTACTTGTGCCCGGTAGCGCCACCACTTCACCGCTTTGACGACGTTTAGGAAGTGCCCACTAGTTGCCTTATTCTTGTCCCGTGCCCGCTGAAGCTGCTCCAGCGGATGGGTGTCCTCCCACTTCGCGACGTCGCGGTTCGGAATTCGCAGGGACTTCATCTGCCATTCCTGCCGTGTAGCAGCCTCGTTTAGGAGCAACATCCTCTGCGCGCTATCTCTACCGTCGAGACGCACCCACGCCTCGTTGAGACGCCAATCGGCGTAGGTGTCCTCGAGTTCGTCATCGGCTGTAATTGAATCGCTTGTCATTAGCCCGATGAGAGCTTCACTGGGCGCAGAATTAATAACCAGGTCCATGTCCACATTCGACATCGTGATTCCGATCGACCGCCCTTGAAGACGGTACTTCCCCGCGTAGAACTTCCTTGCAAAGTCCTCGAAGAGAGAAAGGGCGTCCTTCGGCTCGAACTCGGACTCGTGCAGCTTCGTGACGACAACGATGTCGACGTCCGACCGGCGCCCCGTAGTCGGTCGCACGGCAGTTGAGCGACGGTAGCTGCCCTGCAGGAAGGTGCTTACCAAATACTTGGCTACCGGCTCGTACTCGCGGAGCCGATCGCGTAGTCGATGATGCGCGTCCTTCAGAGCCTCCTGTTGAGAATCCGTGGGCCGGATGCTTGAGGTGAACTCGGCGAAGCGCCCTGCATTCGAGGTCATGTGGTTTTCTCGCTCCTTGTCCGTTTAGCTTGACCTTCGCATCCGCAGCCAGAGATTCCAACAAAGACTTCGCATGCTGTCGTTGCGGCTCAACGTGGCTTGATGTGGAGGGTTGTCGTCAACCTAAGCACAGGCGCGGCCTGCGACCGGGATCGCAATCATCAAATGACTATTGCAACCCGTCCTGACGTGTGGACTCGCGGCCAATGCGGATGCGTCTTCTCAATCAAGCAATCGAGGCGTCCACGCACGTCAACAGGCTCGAATGCCACCGAAAGCGATCGCGCGCGTCTTGAGCCGAAGTGCACGTAGATCCAGCCGAGCACGCAGTGATCAGCATCGCGGGCAAGATCAAAGCGACACCCGAGACCAACTCGGTCACGGAGGCAACGATCCGCGCGCGTGCTTGAGGACCAGACCAAGTAGCGCCCGAAGCAGATCATCGCTATCCAACGCGCGCGCGGCCGCAGGTTCTCGCCCGGCAATTTTCGCTGCGACCGTCGCGGCGTTTTGGCGAAGCGCAAGCACTTCTTCGCGGAAGAAGAACGGGGCCCCTGCACAGAGAGGCCAGTGCGTCTCGACAGCGCGGGCACCGTCCAGCGACCACTCGACGCGAACTTCGTGCGGACTGTCGACTCGACGCAACAGGCCGCGGCGCACCAAGTCGCGTAAGCGGTAGCGAGCTTCGTACGAGGGGAATTCAAGCGCTCGGCCGGCCGTAGCCTCATCCATGTGATGCAACTCGAAAGCGGCGCGCGTCTCGTTGTTCTGTCGTCGCACTTCTTCGCGGAGGGTATTTTCAGCGGCTCGCTTCGATTCGTCTCGCGCACGTTCGGCATCCCATTCGGCGGCTTGGCGCTCGAACTCAAGGGCCACACGCCGCTCGCGTTCCTCCGCCTCTCGGCGTCGTGACCTGGCCGCTTCGCGGATCACTCGGGCCCGTTGAGCAGCGCTCGGAGATTTGACTCGCCATTCCCATGCGTCGAGCAGGTGAGGCAGATGCCAAGCCAGGCCTTCGTCGTCCTGCTCGTACCTGAGCCCATTCGCCTCGGCAGCCCGGATGGTCGACTCCCCGCTCGCGCCGACGTAACGCGCGGCTTCGGACCTCGTCAGCATCACGTTCATCAGCCGAAAGCTAGCGTTTGCTTCGCACTCACGCACGCCGGTTTCGATTGCAGCGCAACACTCGCCGCGTACCGCGTGCGTTGCGGACGCCGCTGCGACCCCCATGGGGTTCGCAACGCAGTAAGCCCGACGCAGCGCACACTAATCGCAGACCGTGACGCCACGCGGTGTTGCGCGGCGTTGCGCGGTGTTGTTGGTTGTCGCCCGAACAGAGAATTGTAGTTTCCACGTTCTTTTCAGCGCGTTGACGGATAGTGCAGTCAGTGCCACGCTGGATCGCGATGTCGCAGCTTGCCCCGAGAACTCTTCTCGAATTTGCGCAAGAGGTCTTGGGACTCGGACAATCGGCAATGTCTCCGCGCGGTCAGCTGGGACCTGCTTGGCTCAATGGTCGCAGCATCGAATTGACTCGTCTGGAGTCGCTCGCTCGAAGGCGTATCCGTCAGGCAGAAGCGGAGGGTGATCCCCGAGTGCGTGAGTGGCGAGCTGAACGCGCAAGAGCGCGCACTCCTGCGCGTCTCTTTATGTCGACAGGGAAGCGGGCGCCCAGCGCGCGCACCTCTATCGTTCGCAGGGTGGGCCGCACGCCGCGACGCGCTCGCCGGGCGCGGCGTGCTGCGACGTCGGCCAGGGGCGCGCCCGCGGACGGCGACCCAGACCCAGACCATGTAAGCCTCGGGAGGGCGGCGTGAGCGCCCTTCAGACGTCCGATCGCGTGGACGTGCTCTTGTTGGACGCTGCAAGCTTTCGCTGTTCGCCGCAGATTGGCGTCGCGCGCTGCTTGAGCTGGGGCGAGCTTGAAAGCCTTCTCGCGCGCCCCGTCGTGGCGACCGCGAAGGACATCGCCGGGGCCTGGTCTCCTGCGCGATACCGAAACAACGTGCGCCGGCGGGATCACCTCCTGTCGATTGGCGCGATCGTGCTCGACGTGGACGCCGGTGGCGAGGTCGAACGCGTGGCGGAGGCGCTCCAGCGCTACCGGGCGATCATTCACGAGACGTTTTCTTCGACCGCGGCAGAGCCACGCTGTCGCGTCGTGATACAGCTCGCCGAGCCAATCGACGCGGCGAGCTACGACAAGCTGCACGCCGTCGTTCGCACCCACTTAAGCAATCAATCCGTCGAGGCAGATGCGCGCGCCAAGGACGCCTCTCGCGTCTCGTATCTCCCCGTCCGACGCCCAGGCGCAGGCTACCGCTTCGTCGTGACAGAGGGCGTTCCTGTGTGCGCCGCGCGTGTGCTTGCTGCTCAATCCACAAGGGAGACGTCACGGCCATCACCGCCGATGCGATCAGGCGACCAGCACAGCAACTACTCGCGAGCTGCCCTGCGCAGCGCAGCTCGCGCCGTTGCAACGGCATCGGAAGGCACACGAAACGATACTCTCTACCGTGAGGCGTTCTCAATCGCGCGTCTCGATGACTTAGGCACTCAAGCGATCGAGACGGCGCTACATGATGCGGCGATCACCGCTGGACTTTCCGACAACGAGGCTCGGCGCACGATTGCATCGGCACTCCGTGCACGACGGGGTGCGCGATGAAGTCCGCTGTTCGAGCGACGCCGATCGATCTCGAAGCCCCTGTCGCGGTTTCGACTGACGGATGGGATGAACCAGCACCGTTCGGCGCACTGGACGCAGGCTCATTTCCAATCAATGCGTTGCCGAGTTGGGCACGAGCGTGGTGTGAAGAGGAGGCCAGAGCGTTACAGGTTCCGGTGGACCTACCAGCCATGCTGCTGCTCGCGGTCGTGTCGATTTGCATCTCGAAAAAGTTCGTCGTGCGGGTGAAGCCCGGATGGCACGAACCGACGAATGTTTACGTTGTGATTGCGCTGGGTGTCGGCGAGGGAAAGAGCCCCGTCTTTGCGCATGCGACTGCTCCGCTGCAGCAATGGGAAGCCGAGCAACGAGCAACGCTCGGCCCACACATCGCTGCCGCAGAGGAACGAAGGCAACTCCTCGAGGAGCGCAGAAAATGCGCACGGCAGGCAGCCGCCAAGCGGCGACACACAGAAGCCGCCAGGTCCGCAGAGCAAGACGCTTGTGCGCTCGCCATCGAGCTACGCGAGCTCTCGATTCCTGCCATTCCGCGGCTCATCGCGGACGACGCCACGCCCGAAGCCGTAGGTCGTCTACTCGCGGAACACGGAGGGCGACTCGGCGTCTTTTCATCGGAGGGCGGACCGCTCGCGATCCTTGCTGGGCGCTACTCTGAGGGGCGCGCGAACCTCGACCTTTTCTGCAAGGCGTACTCCGCCGATTCCTACACCCTAGATCGAGTGAACCGGGCGAGCCTGCACGTGCGCGCTCCGCACCTCACGCTAGCGCTCACGGTTCAGCCTTCGGTCATCTCTGGTCTTCGTGCAACACCGGAAATGCGCGGGCAAGGACTCCTTGCGCGATTCCTTTACGCGATCCCCAAGAGCTGCGTCGGCACGCGCGACCCTGACCCAGAGCCAATGTGCGAGGCGACGCGCGACGCCTACGAGGCGATGATCGGCAAACTCCTTGGCTTGAAAGCCCAGTTGGACGCCCGCGGCGAGATCACCCCGAGCTTCGTCGAGATGACGCCGGAGGCCCGGCAAGAGCTGATCGCGTTCAAGGCCCGGCTGGAGCCTCGACTCGGCCCGGCCGGCGATCTGCGCACCATCGCGGATTGGGGGAACAAACTCCCGGGCGCGGTAGCGCGACTCGCGTGCGTGCTTCACATGGCTGAGTGCACGGCAACCCATCCCGCTGATGCCGCATCGGCGATCGAGCGCTCCACGGTCGTTCTCGCGGTCAAGCTCGGTGAGTACCTAGTCGATCACGCTCGCGCCGCGTTTCAGCTCATGCAAGCCGATCCTCAAGACGACCTCGCGCAGCGCGTACTCGACTGGCTGCTGCGACACGGAGAGAAGCAAGTGACCCAACGAGACATTCAGCGCGGAGTCCACGCGCGGAGCGTCAAGGAGCTTGGTGTAGCGATCGAGACCCTCGTTGAGCGGGGCTACCTACGCAAGGTCGAAACCCTGCCCACCGGTGGGCGGCCCAATAGTCCCACGTACGACCTGAACCCTCGCGCCAAACGGTGACACAAGTGACAGAACACTTTTGTCCCTTGTGTCACCGCCCGGAGCCTCAGCGTAACGCGCATCTGAGAAAGGAAACCAGCAATGAACAGTGACACCTCCGATCCCCCGTTCGCGCCAGAATCGCCGCCCACGATTGCTACGAAGCAAAAGCGAAAGCGCAACCCATACCGCCATGCGGACCGGCCCGGAGTGCCGCTCATGCTCACAGTGCTCGAAGCGGCAGAGACGCTGCGGACAACGCCGGAGGCCCTGCGCGCTCGCCTTCGGCGCGCGCAGGTCGCCCAGCCCGACGGGAGCGTCACGGCCCCCCTCGCGCCCGGAATCGTCGGCCTGAAAATGGGCGCGAACACCTGGCGCATTCGATTCGAGACGACGTAGCGCGCGGTCGTGTTCCATCGCGCGGCAGCGTGCTACGTTGCACAACGTCGCGCGTGAGCGGCCGCCCTGTGGAGTTCAAATGGGCGCAAGAAATAGCAACGGTTACCGAAA
>DASSMT010000112.1:0-28614 GCA_035688655.1 Polyangiaceae bacterium
CTCAAACCCCGACCCACCTCCGCCGGCGGCGGTGCACAAGCCCCGACTCGCATCCGCCGCCGGGTGTGCTCAAAGCCCAACTCACCTCCGCCGGCGGGTGCGCAAAGCCCGACTCACCTCCGCCGGCGGCTGTGTGCACAAGACCCGACTCGCCTCGGGCCGCCGGCTATGCACAAGCCCCAACTCACCTCCGCCGCCGGGTGCACAAAGCCCCGACTCGCATCCGCCGGCGGCTGTGTGCAAAGCCCCGACTCGCCCCCGGTTGAGGGAAATGACGGAAAGCGCTTACCGCGACATGGTGTTTCCGCAGCTCTGGATTGGGGGCGCTCCCTATCCGGCCACGCACCTCGCTGCTCGCGCTGTTCCGAGCTTTCGTTCGCCCGTTCGCCAGGAGCCACCGAGCCACCGCAGAGCAAGGCTCGTTCCCACGGGGGCAGGCGCGGCCGCAGTGACGAGGGTGAGCGCGCGAGGGCAGCTCACTCAGCCAATTTCTGGCAGCAAACGCGCCCGTTTCAGTGAGGCCTCCCCAATTTGGGTCGGCCTCGAGTGTCCGGCGCGCAGGTGCGCTGCGCGGTGGATTAAGCGCGAGCCGTCGCGCGCGAGAGGCGGACGTCCATCCACACGGCGAGTGCCAGCACGACGCCGCGGGCGATGAACTTCATTTCGGGCGAGAGCGCGAGCAGGGTCATGCCGTTCAGGAGCACGCTCATGATCAGCGCGCCGAACAGCACGCCGACGACCGTGCCGCGGCCACCCTTGAGGCTGGTGCCGCCGATCACGCAGGCGGCGATGGCGTCGAGCTCCATCAAGGCGCCGGTGGTGGTGGTCGATGCGCCGGCGAACGCGGTCTGCAAGAAGCCGGCGACGGCGACGATCACGCCCATGACGGCGTAGGCGAGGATGACGACCTTGTCGGTCGGCACGCCGGATACCAGCGCGGCTTCTTCGTTGCCGCCGATCGCGTACAGGTAGCGGCCGAAGCGAAAGTGCTGGGACAACACGTGGATGATGAACGCCGTTGCTCCGAGCACGATCAACGAGAGCGGCAGCCCGCGGTACTGGTTCAGCACCAGCACGAACAGCGCGAGCAGCTGAGCCGAGAGAAACCAGCTCAAAAACACGCCTTCGGAGTCCGCCTCGAGCTTGCGCTCCTTGCGCTTCTTGAGGCTGCTCCACGCCGCGAAGCCGAGCAACCCGATGATCACCGCGGCCAGCACGTAGCCGAGCGCCGGCGGCAGGTAATACGTGGTCAAGAGCGAATACACGTTGTGCTCGCCGCCCTCGACGACCGGGATGGTCGAGTTGTTGATCACCAGCCAGTGGACGCCCTTGAACACCAAGAGCCCGCCGAGCGTGATGATGAAGGACGGGATCTTCTCCTTTACGATGATCGCGCCCATGCCGGCATAGATCGCCACGCTGAACAGCGTAGAGACGAGCAGCGCGATCGGCGCGGCGAGCCCCTTGCCCGTGATCAGCACCGCGGCCAGACCACCGATCAGACCCAGGCCGCTGCCCACACTGAGATCGATGTGCCCAGGCACGATGATCAGCAGCATGCCCAGGCTGAGCACGGCCGTGGCCGAGAGCTCGATCGCGAGCTGCGACAGATTGCGCGAGCTCAGGAAAGCCGGGTCCATCAGCGAAAACACCACGCTGATCAGGATCAGCGCGATCAACATCGAAAAATCCCGCAGGTTGACCTTCACCGGCGCCGGTTTGGTCGTCGTCGGGCTCGGCTTTGCCTCGCTTGCCACTTGTGTCGTCATGCGTGCTCCGGGTGCGGCGCGCCCTGGCTCGGGCGCATCGCGGCGGCCAACAGGGCCTCTTGCGTGATTTCGCTGCCTGTGAACGAGCCGCCGATACGACCGTCGGACAGCATCAAGATTCGATCGCTCATGCCAATCAGCTCCGGAAGCTCGCTCGAGACGAGCAGCACCGCGACTCCTTGAGCAGTGAGCGCATTGATCAGCTCGTAAATTTCGAACTTGGCACCGACATCGATGCCACGCGTCGGCTCGTCCAACAAGACGACCTTGGGTTTGGTCATCAACGCTTTGCCGAGCACGATCTTCTGCTGGTTGCCGCCCGAGAGCGTGCCGGCAATCGTCTCTTGGCTCGAAGTCTTGATGCGCATCGAGTCGACGTACTCGGCGTTGCGTTTGATTTCTCGATCGGTATCCACGATGCCGTTCGGCGAAAACTCGTCGATCGCCGAGAGCGAGAGGTTGAAACCGACGGTTTGATTGAGCACCAGGCCGTACCGTTTGCGGTCCTCGGTCACGAGCACGAGCCCCTGGTCGATGCACGCGGCGGGCGAGGTCGCGAGCGGCGCGTTCTCGAGCTCGACCGTGCCCGTCTTGCGGTCTCCCCAGATGCCGAACATGTGCATCAAGAGCTCGCTGCGACCGGCGCCCATCAAGCCGCCGATGCCGAGCACCTCACCCTGGTGGAGCTCGAACGAGATATCGTGGAGCCGCGCTTTTTCGGTGCCGCGCTCGTTGACGTTGAGCCCTTTGACCGAGAGCAAACGCTTGCCCGGCTCCGAGCGCCGGCGCGGGAACAAATTGTCGATCGGCCGCCCCACCATGTGCGCGATGATCTGCGCGCGATCGGTCTTGGCCGTGTCGAGCGTGATCACGGTTTGGCCGTCGCGCAGCACCGTGATGCGGTCGGAGAGCTCGAACACCTCTTCCAAGCGGTGCGAGATGTAGACCGAGCTCACTCCACGGCTGCGCAGCTCTTTCACGATCGAAAGCAGCGTCGCGACCTCTTTGTCGGTCAGCGCGGCGCTCGGCTCGTCCAAGATCAGGACTTTGGAGTCCTTGCGCAGCGCCTTGGCGATCTCGACCAACTGCCGCTGACCGATGCCGAGATCCACGATGCGCGCGCTCGCGCTGACGTCGATGCCCCAGCGTGAAAGCAGCTTGTCCGTCTCGGTCAGCATGCGGTCGTGATCGACCGCGCCGAAGCGCGTGGGCTCGTGGCCCAAGAACACGTTCTCGGCCACGGTCATTTCGGGCACCAGCGCGAGCTCTTGGTGAATCACCGACATGCCGGCGCGTTCCGAATCCGCGATGGCGGAGAAGCGCTGGACCTGCCCGCCCATCAGGATCTCGCCCTCGTAACTGCCGTGCGCCCAGATCCCGGACAGCGTCTTGATCAGCGTGGATTTGCCGGCCCCGTTTTCACCGCATAGGGCGTGAACTTCGGCAGCGCGTAGGTCGAAATCGACCCCGCGCAGCGCAAGCACCTGACCGAAGCGCTTCACCAGCCCGCGCGCTTCGAGCACGGGCTTTTGCCCGTCAGGGCTTCCCATATATCTCCTCGCGCGTGTGAAAGCCGTCTTTCACCACGGTAGAGTCGACGTTTTCTTTGGTCACCGTCACGACATCCAGCAGGATCGTCGGCACCTTGCGCTTGCCGTTGTCGAGCTCGGCCTTGGCCACGACGGGCTTGCCCGTGGCGAGCGCCACCGCAACCTCGGCGGCGCGTTGGGCCAGCGCCTTCACCGGCTTGTAAATGCTCATCGACTGCTCGCCGCCCAGGATGCGTTGCACCGCGACGAGCTCGGCATCTTGGCCGGTGACCACGACTTTGCCCGCCAAGCCCTCTTCTTTCAGGGCCTGAATCGCGCCGCCGGCGGTGGTGTCGTTGGACGCGAGCACGGCGTCGATGCCATGGCCATGCTTGGTGATGGCGGCATTCATGATGCGCTTGGCGTTCTCGGGCTTCCAGTCGTCCGCCCAGTCTTCGTGCACGACCTGCACGGCACCCGACGCGATCGCGTCTTTGAGCGCTTTATCTTGGCCGTTTTTGAACAAGATCGCGTTGTTGTCGGTCTTGGCGCCGTAGATGCGCACGAGCTTGATCGGCTTCGGCGCATCCTTGAGCTTGTCGAGGATGTATTGCGCCTGAAGCTCGCCGACGTGCTCGTTGTCGAACGTCATGTACAGGTCGAGATCGCTGTCGACGATGATGCGATCGTAGGAAATCACCGGGATCTTCGCGTTACCGGCGACCTGAACGCCCTTGGCCATCGCTTTGCCGTCGTGCGGCACGATCACGATCACGTCCACTTTGGAGGTGATCAGCGATTCGACATCGGCGACCTGACGCGTGTCGTCGCCGTTGGCGGACAGCACGGTCACCTCGGCGCCGAGCTCTTTGGCGCGCGCGAGGAACGCGTCACGGTCTTTGATCCAGCGCGCCTCCTTCAGCGTGTCGAGCGAGAGGCCGATATGGACCACTTTTGGACCCGAGGCAGAGCCCGCGGATTGCCCCTGCCCCCCAGTGCCCCGCCCGAGCACCAAACCAATCAAAACGCTTACGGCGAGGGACGCAACGACGAGGAAGGATTTGAAACTCATGGGCCGACCGGAATGGCGGCGGAGTAGACCAAAGCTTAAGGAAAGATGCTAGCCGCAATCGACCCGATCGCCTGGCCTCCGGCTCCCATGGCTCCCGAGCTCACGCACGTTCGCGAAAGCCGCCCCGCCCACTCCCTCACGAGAATGGGCAGGACGAGACACACGAAATCGCGAACGCTCGAGCTCAGTAGAACTTGATATTGTCGAGCGTGAACGAGACGACGCACGGGGTCGGATTCGTGCTCGCGGTGCCCGCGGCGCCGCCCTGGGGCGTGCCCGCCGTTCCGCCGGAGCCCGCGGTCGAACCACCGGAGCCCGCGGTGCCAGTCGAACCCGCGGTGCCAGTCGAACCCGCGGTGCCGGTCGATCCTGCGGTGCCCGCGGTGCCGGTCGCGCCGCCCGTTCCGCTCGAGCCCGGATCGCCGGCAGTGCCTGCGCTGGCGCCTGCAGACCCGCCGCTGCTGACGCCCCCGGTCGCAGCGCCACCCGAACCGCCCGCGCCGGAGCTGCCCGCGCTACCGCCACCACTGACGACGTCGTTCAAGGCGACGACCGAGCCGCCCTCCGGCGGGCACTCGAACTGCCACTGAATGGCCATGAGCTCCGTGTTTTTGAGCAGGTCCACCGGCGCGCCGCCCGAGAAGTTTGTCCACGGCAGCTGCACCGTTCCGGGAGTCAACGTCGAACCACTGCTGACCACGGTCGTCGCGGGGCTCAGACACTCGTTGTATTGAGTGTCCACGCTGGTCGGCACGCAATCACCGGGACGCGACCCGGGGTTGGCGGTGGACGGATAATCGCTCCGTTGCTGCATTTGCACCTTGAGCGTCGCGTTGCCGACCGTGCTGTCGGCGCCCACGTCGAACTCGAGGCCCTGAGTGCTGCTCGCATTCGTGCACTTGGGTTTGAAGTTGAACATGTAGCCCGCGTAGTCGCCGGGCAGGATCGACGCGGTCACGGTCAAGGTCTGACCCTGCAGCGTGACCTTTGCGGCCGACGCGCTCTTGCCTTGATAGAAGACATCGCCTCCGGTCAGCGAAGTCGAGTTGCCCCAAAACTCTGTTTTGCTGGATGACCAGGTGGCCGGCTCGGTCACGCCCTTGAGCGTGGCCGGGCTGAAATCAGTGAGCAGCCAGTTCGCCGGCAAGGGAGTGCAGCCGTTGCTGCCGCCCGCGCCCGCAGCGCCACCGCCGCCCACGCTGCCCGCAGAGCCGCCGCTAGCGGGAGCACCCGCGCTGCCAGCAGCGCCGGCTTTTCCTGCACTGCCGCTACTGCCACCACTACCTGCGCGGCCGCCACTACCGGCGCCCGCGCCGCCCGCGCCGCCGGTGCTGCCAGCCGGAGGCGTCGCGTCCGAGCTGCACGCGACGCCCAACCAAGCGCAGGCGACAAGAATGACAGCCGAGATCCCAACAGTGCTCTTCGCTCTCTTCATAGACAAAGTTATGCCTTTCTCGAACAGGGGAGCCTAGGACCCGTGAATGAGGGAGTCGATTGATTTCGGGACCGACCTCGTCGATTTGCGAGCGGCGCGATTGTACCAAAATGATTCATGTTCGGAGGTGTACTGTCGTTCGCGCGGTTGCCGTCGCGTACGCGGTCAATTGCTTGCCATCGCGGGACCGTGATTGGCACTCTCCTCGCGCCAGTCACGCCGTCGCGACCACAAACAAACATGGCCCGATTCAAACAGCGATGCACACTCGGTGACTCGCTCTGCCACAAGCAAACATGGCCCGATTCAAACAAGAAACGCGCCCGATCGGAGGCTTTTCGCATCGACCCAGTGACTTTTTTTGGGGGGTTCAACACGCCCCAGCCGCGCGCCGGGGCCTCACCGGGGTCCGCTGGCGGGCTACGTCGCTGGGAAGAGAGGCTCAATCGAAACGAAAGAGCTGCACGTGGCGATAAATCTGACCTGGTTCGAGCACGACCTGATCACACCACGCGGGCACGTCGCTCATCCTGCTGTTCAGAAATCAGCCTGAGCTCGCAGCACAGCTGCTAGGTGAGGCGCTCCAATCTCAAGCTGCCCGCGCACGCCGAGGCGCTCGCGTCGTCTGATTTTCGTTAACCGAAAAACTCGCTCAATGACCTCCCAGGTGCTGAGTCGTGAAGGCCCCAGACGAGCCGCTGATCTTGACGACTCCAGCGGAGGCGCCCTCCAGCGCGACGATGTGCACCGAACCATCCGACGTGACGGCGCAATCTGGAGCGGAGGTCGCTGCGACCTGCGCGTCAGTGGGCTCCCACGCAGAAAACGGCGACTCTGCGCCAGCGCTAGAGGCGTGCCAGAGCTGACCTCCAGCACTGACAGCTAGGTGCACGGATTTATTGCTACTGTCGTTCCCGGGATTCCACGTGCAAATCGTCGGGGAACCGGCGTATTGCTTACCCGTCGGCGGCGGAAGTAACCTCGGCGTCAACCACGCGGGTCCTCCTTGGGTCTGCTGGAGAATGTAAATGGCGAGCTGGGCTGTCGAATCGAATGCTGCCAGCAAGTACCAGGAGACGCCCGACCCGGTCAGAAACGCGCTATCCAGGCCCGACCAAGGAAGGTTCTGCAGGTTATTCGGTACCGTGGGATTCGCACTCGGGCTCTCGGCATAAACAGAGGACGTCGTCAATCCTGATAGAAAGTAATACTCCGACGACACCCAGGCGACTGACGCACTTGGCAGGAAGAGCTTCGAGGTCAATGCCGGGGCAAAGGCGCCGTAGGTCGAGCCGAACCCGGAGGCACGCAGGAACGTGCCCTGCGGGTTGTTTCCAACCGCCACGATATTGATGTTGCTCACGCCGCCGGCGCAATCGAGATCGGAGCGGCTGTCGATGGCGGTGCCGTCGAGACCGCCAAGTGCCGCCCAGCTGCCGAGAGCACTCCCATCGACGACACGGCGGTAAATCTTCTTATCGTCTCCCCCTCGGGCAAAGATCTCCACGCCGGTGCCTCCCGTGTTCGCGACGCAGGGGCCATTTAGGAAACCCGGCTTGTCGACGCACACGACGTCACTCGTTGCCGTCCCGGCCATCGATTGATTCTGCGTCGCCGTGCACACCGTCCATGCTTTGCAGGTGGAGTTGACCTGCGTGCTGAATTGTCCAGCGCTACAGGGAGCGCAGGTTCGGTCAGACGTGGCTGTGGGCGCGGCGGTCTGGGCGCTCCCGGGCTGGCAAGTCGTCAACGCCGAGCATTTTCTGTCGGAAGTCGCGGTCGCGGCCGTCGATTCATACTGCGACGCGGTGCAAACGGTCAGCGACTGACACTGCCCCGACGATTCGTATTTGCCGGCACCACACTTCGAACAAACGCGATCGGAGGTGAGGCTTGGCGCGACGCTCTCGGTCTCGCCCGCACCGCACTGGGCCCACGTCGTACACTGCGCGGCGTTCAGTGCGTTGTTGAACGTGCCCGCGGCGCACGGGCTGCACGCGCGATCCACGGTGGCTGAGGGCTGCGTAGAGACGTACGTCCCTGCACCACAAACCGACCACGGGGCGCATACCCGATCGCTTACTGCAGTCGGCGCTGTTTTCTGATACTCGCCGCTCGCGCAAATCGTGAGCTTTTGGCACGAAGTCCCGTCGTTGTATTGGTCCGCGGCGCAGCTCGACTGGCCCGTACCGCCCGCGTCGCCCCCGTCCCCCGCGTCGCCGATCGACGCCTCTGTTCCCCCGGAACCTCCGACTAAATTCGTGGCGCCCCCAGTCCCCGCCCCAGCGCCCGCGGCCCCGCCGCTGATGCCATCCGACTCATCTCCGGAAGCACCAGCCTCGCTTGGGGACTTGGCACACGTTCTGGTATCCACGCACGAATGAAATGACCCCGAGCATGCTGCGCTTTGCGCTCCGAGGATCCCAAGACCACCTAGCACTAGCCAGACGCCCGTTCGCGAAACCTTGCTTGAAGCTGCCATGCCGTCCCTATCGACCGCCCGTCGAAGCGAGTTGCGCGCTTTCTCCACCGCACGTCAACGCCCACGTCGTGGATTTTGCGTCAACGCCGCGAGGACAATGCAAAATCGGCCCCGCCGGGCGCCAAAATCGGAGTTCGCATCGACCCAGTGAGTTTTTTGGGGGGGTTCAACACGACCCAGCTGCGCGCCGGGGCCTCACCGGGGTCCGCTCTCGAGCCGCGTCGCGGGAAAGAGAGGCTCAACCGAAACGAAACAGCTGCACGTGGCGATAGGTTTGGCCCGGATTGAGCACGACCTGATCGCGCCATGCAGGCACATTCACGGCGTTCGGGAATGCCTGGGTCTCGAGGCACACCGCAGCGTGACGCGTGAAGCGCCGCCCCTTGCCGCTCAGACTGCCGTCCAGAAAATTTCCGGAGTAGAGCTGCACGCCGGGCTGATTGCTGCTCACGTGCATCGAGCGACCGGAGGTCGGATCGCGCAATTCTGCGACCTCGTAGTGAGCGCCCGCCGTCGGACGCACGATGTAGTTGTCGTCGTAGCCGGGCGGCGCAGCGTCGCGCGACGGCAAATCACGACCGATTGATTTGCGCACGCGGAAGTCGAACGGCGTGCCAGCGACGGCGAGGCGCGTGCCGTCGGGCACCACGCCGGGCGTGCGCTCGTCGGCGTGCAGCACGAGCTCGTGATCGAGCACGCTTTCGCGACTTGGACCGCCCAAGTTGAAGTAGCCGTGGTGCGCGAGGTTGAGCAGCGTCGGCCGATCCGTGGTGCCGCTCAGGATGATCTCGAGCGTGGAGCCGCCGACACGAAACTCGGCACTGGCGCGCACACGGCCGGGATAGTGCCCTTCGCCGTGCGGCGAGTCGTGACTGAGCCGCACGCTGGCGCTCGCACCGTCTTCGCTGACGCTCGCGCCTTCGTACGTCCAGAGCGCTTTGTCCCAGCCGCTGTAGCCGCCGTGCAAATGGTGGGGCGCGTCGTTCGTGTCGAGCTGGTAGCTTTGCCCGCCCAGCTCGAAACGACCATACGCAATGCGATTGGCGACGCGCCCGACGATGCCGCCGATGAACGCCGAGCACGCGACGTAATCTTCGAGGCGCTCGAAGCCCAGGACCACGTCTTCGACGTGGCCCTGGCGATCGGGCACGAGCAGCGCTTGCACCGTGGCGCCGTAGTCGAGCACGCGCACTTCGAGCGAATCGCTGGCAAGCGTGGTCAGCCCGGCTTCACGATCGCCGAGCTGACCAAAGGAGTGACGAGAGATTTTCACCGCGCGGAGTATCGACGGAAATGCGCGGCTGTCACTGACCAAACACGGGCGAGCGCTTCTCGCCGTTCACCTCGAACTCGATGTTCGACATCTTCACCGAGCCCTTGGTGCCGTCGTCGATCTCGCTGCCCACCTCGAAACGAGTGACGTACAGGTCCTTGGAGTAGCCCTTGGTGACCAGATAGTCGAGCAGCTTCTTGACGTCGACGGTGACGGTAGGGAACGTCTCGTGCGACCCCGAACTGTCGCGAAACTGATAATAGCGCCACTTGCTCCAGGCATCGTCTTGCACCTCGAGCTTGTAGGTCTTACCCCCCGTCGACGTCGTCTCACCCGGCTGCGCCTTGCACGGCGTGGGATTGCAGTTCCTGACAACGGGCCCGGGGTTAGAACCCGATTCAGGCCAAAGCCCGTCGTTCCAACCCCAGAAGGTCATCAGTTCTGCGTAAACGCCTGCGTCGTTTTGAGTGGTGGCCGGGTTCTTTGAGCTCAGCCAGAACTCGAAGGCGAGATCCCAATGGGTTCTCTGGTCGAGCGAAATGGTCAGGTTCGTGACCGTCACGCTGGCGGACGTGATGTCTTTGATCTGCTTCGGCAAGAGCGTAGTGGTAGAAAAATTCGGCGAGGTCGCGTCCGAGCTACCCAGACCGAACGGATGGATGCCGAACTCGATCTCCGGAAAATCCGGCTTGGTGGTCATGCCTTGGTCGGCGCAGCCGGTAGGACGGTCGAAATTCCAACCGAAGGTCTTGTCCGCGTTGATGAACACGCTCTCCTTCGACTTGCTGCCGTCGCACTTCCACGCAATGGAGCCCCAGTTGTTGTTGATGATCCGCATCTCACCCAGCTTCAGGTAGTCGAGGTTGGTGGAGGTCATGGCGCCGGGCTTGGCGTTGGTCTTGCCCATCTGATCCGGCGCGTTGGGGTCCACGGCGCCGCCACCCGCCGCGCTGCCGCCAGCGCTAGCGGTGGTGCCGCCGCTGCTGGTGGTGCCGCCGACTGGGTTGCTCGACCCGGCCGCACCGACGCTGCCGCCGGCCGTGTTGCCCGTGCCGCCGCTGCCGGTGCTGGTACCCGCAGTACCGGTGCTGGTACCCGCAGTACCGGTGCTGGTGCCGGCGTTGCCGACCACAGGGCTACCGGCGCCACCGACCACCGGGCTGCCGCCGCTGCCAGCCGATTTGCCGCCTGAACCGTTGACCGGCGCGGAGCCGGCGCTGCCGCCCGGGTTGCTCGACGTATCGCTGCCACAGGCCGCGAGCCAGCCAGCAGCCACAGTAAAACCGACGAGAGCGAGTGAGGTCTGAACTAAGCGCACGGGATCTCCCAATGTTGAGCTGCGAATGATTTGGGAGACAACCGCTCCCGTGGTGGACGAACACTATAACAAGGAATCAAACGATGTCCGGCGCGATCAGACGCGATCACGCCGACGACGAACGAAACCGAAAGCAAGGACACCAAACAAACCCAGAGCCGCCGGTAAATATGAACCGCGGCTGGAAGCAACGCGACAACCGCAACCTGCGTCGTGCCCGTTGTCTCCGACTGAAACAGTGTTGCTCGAGCCCGCGTTGGTTGCGACTCCGCCTGCGATCGCAGTGCCACTCCCGGCAGTGCTGACACTCGACGTGCCACCCGCACCCGGCGCACCACCGAGCGTGCTCGCACCGCCGAGCGAAGCCGCACCGCCGAACGAGCTTGCACCACCGAGCGAGCTGCCCGCGCCGGCGCTCGCTACTTGGCCCGCGCCGCCCGCGTTCGAGCTGCCACCGCTGCCCGCTCCGCCGCTGCCCGCGCCGCCACCCACGGGGGCCGGCATGCAGCTGGCGGCCGTGGTTACAGCGCCATTTTTGTAGGCGCCGATGTCGGGAGTGCCGGAGCGCGTGGCGGCATTGAAGCACTTGGCGACGCCGCCTTTCATCGTAACGTAATCGATATCGATATCGTATTGCCAGCGGCTCAAACCCGCGACCATGCCGTACATCTTCGGCGTGCGCTTGACGAGGCACTTGGGATCGAAGCCGATGTCCGTGGTCGGTACACCCGTGCCGGTCGTGCCTTTGCCGATCGCGGTGCTCGCGCTCGCCGCCAAGGTGAAGTCCGGATTCATGCCGTCGGGCGCGGTGAACAGCGTGGTCGAGCCCACGCTCACCAGGTTGCTCGCCGGAAAGTTCGACGGCTTGTTTTGAATCGCTTGCGAACCGGCGGGCGCGGTGCCCGTGCCCACGATCACGTTGTTCGCGAAGTTGACGTTTTGAATCGTGACGCCGCCGTTCGTGAAATACAACTCCGACGGGTTATCCGGACCCGTGGCTTGGCTACCGAATTGCGCGTTGTGGTAACAGGTGTTGTTCACGAATGTCGTGCCGCTGCTCTTGGTCAGCCGAAAACACGAGCCGCTGTTGCCGAAGGCAATGTTGTTGATGAAAGTCGCCCCGTTCGACTCTTCGTCGACGATGAAGCCGCTGCCGTCGGTGTGCTGCTGTTCGTCGGTATTTTCGAATGAAACCACGCCCTGAACCAGGTTCGTGCCGGTGGCTTCGTAGAGCGTGACGCCGCTCGACCAAGAATGGGCAGTGCTGGAACCGTTGTGCGCCGAGATCGAGTTCTGCAACGTGAAGCTCGGCGCGCTGAAGAACGTGAAGCCCGTGCGGCCATTGGAATACGAAATGCAGTTCTTGATCGTCCAGTGCCCGTTCGAGACGGCGGTCGAGTCCGTGCCGCCGGCCCAGCCATTGCCGAAGCCCGTGGACCAGCCGCGCACCACGAGCCCGTCGAACACCAGGTACTCAGCCTTTTCGGAGTACACGGCCGTCGTTTGATCGGCGTCGACCGAGACCATGCTCTCGATGATGGGCGTCGAGCAAGCGTCGGCTTTGAAGGTGATGGGCGCGGTTGCAGTGCCCGAGTTGGCGACGTAGATCGACGCTTGGTACGAACCGCTGGTGAGATACACCGTGTCCCCCGCGACGGCACCCGCGGCGGCGTTGGCCAGGCTGCAGGGCGTCGCGCGCGTGGCACACGCCGCAGCGCTGCCCTCGGTCCCGGTCGGCGAAACGTACCAATCAGCGGCGTGCGCCGGAACCGCCACCAAAAGCGCGAGTAACGGCAAGCTCGAAGTGAAAGCGAGTTTCTTCATCGGAGGATCGTTCTCGAGGGGCATAAGCCGAGGTCTGAGTAGCACGCGCTCACCCCCGCGGCAGTCGGCGATGCAGCACGATAGGGCTTTAGCTTTGCGCGTGCCCTCGAGCAAGGCCCGCCCCTGCTTCCGGCCTCTGGAACCGATTCCGCGGGGGCCTCGGCCAAGGGTCGATGGTCCCCGCAGTCTCAAGGCGGGGCGGCCCGTTTGCGCGTAAAGAATCGATATGCGACGACCAGCGCCACACAAATCAGCGTGCTCTCGAACAGCCGCTCGGAAAAAAAATCCACCACGGCTTGCGCCTCCGCAGCAAAGCGCGTGCCCAGCCAAACGGTGGTGAACACCCATAAAAAATGTCCCACCAGGAGCGCGGGCAAAAAAACGATGAAGCGCGTGCGCGCCGCGCCCGCCAACACGCAAAAACTGAGAAAAGGCAGCGCGAGCAGCAGCACCACGCCGACCCGCTCGAAGACTCGCTCGAGCGCTCGCAGCGCCGCGCCGAGCCTGCGCGCGCGCGCTTCGATCCATCCCACCGCCAGGTCGCCGTACGCCGCCCCGAGCCCAAACACGCCGACGCTGTACAGCGCGCGGCGCAATACGGTCACGGCGATCAGCAGCAGCGGGTCCACCCTGCCCGCCACGAGCGCCACATGACGACCATCGGGGGAAAGTGCGACCAAGAGCAGCGGCGCCTTCACCAGCAGCAAGGGCGACACGGCGGTGCCCAGCACGCTGGCCACGGTGAGCGCCGTGAGCAGCGCCCAGCTCGCCCGCACGAGCCGCGCGGGCACGGGCTCATGAGCGACGACGGCGGCGGTCAGAGGCATCCACTCGAGTCTATAGTGAAAGGGAATCGCGCGCTGCCTGGGCCAGGCGACGAACGCTGTAGACGGTCGGGCTCGACTCGTTAGACTGCGCGCCATGCGAAATTCGACCAAGCTCTTCATCCCGCTGTTCATGCTCGCAATGTTCGCAACTGGCACTGCAGCCGCGCAAAACGCGCCCGTTGCGCGCGGGATCGGCGTCGGCGCGGAGGTGACCCTGACCGGCATTGCCGGCGGCACCTTCGTCTACGATGCCGCGGCTTTCCACATCGACGCGCTGCTCGGCGCATCCTTTCAACACTTCGACTCGTCGTTTGCGGTCGCGGGGCGTTTCTTCTTCCCCGTGCACCGCAGCCAATCAGCCGACTTTTCCGTGGGGCCGGGGATCGGCTTGGTGCACAGCACGGACGACCCGGATGGCGATGGCCCTGCCGGCCGCAATTCCAGGACGCCGATTCACCTCGAGGGCGCTGCGCAAATTCGCGCCTTCGTGGTGCCGAACGTCGCGCTGAACGCCACCGCGGGCCTGGGCGTGGTCATGAACAACAAGGGCGACAACGGCGTGACCTTCGGTGGTCAAGTGGGCGCCTCGTTCGGCGTGACCTACTTCTTCTTTTGAAATCGCTCAGCGCTGCCGGTTCGTGAGCTGAGCAGCGCTCGAAAAGCGCTCGACCCGGCAAAGCGGTGGGGCCGCGGAAGCCAAGCCGCGGCTCCAAAATATTCCCGCGATTTTCGGACGCCGAGCGAGAGCGCAGCCGCGTGGGCTGGGGTAATATCCCGGGTAATGTCCGACCAATCGCCGCTCGGCGAAAGCCGATTCCCACCGCAGCTCAGCGAGGCGGATCGAAGACCCGATCCAGCACCGCCGAACAAGCCGCGTGGCCCGTGGGTCACGATCGCGGCGCTGGGCATGCTCGCGCTGAGCAAGCTCAAGTTCTTGCTGCTCGGCCTGAAGGCGCTGCCGTTCGCCAAAATCCTCCTGACCAGCGGCAGCATGCTGGTGAGCATGGCGCTCTACGCCTTCAGCATGGGGCTCCCATTCGCGGTCGGCTTCGTGCTCATGATCCTGATCCACGAGTTGGGGCATGGTTACGCCATGCGTCGGCACGGCTTGGCCGCGGGCGCGCCCGTGTTCATCCCCTTCTTCGGCGCCTTGATCTCGATGAAAGATCAACCGCGCACCCCGCTGGTCGAGGCGGAGGTCGCCATCGCTGGGCCGGTCGCCGGCGCCGCGGCGGCCCTGGTCGCGTGCGGTCTGTTCTTCGTGACCCACTCGCCGCTGTTTTTGGCCCTCGCGCACGCGGGCTTCTTCCTCAATCTGTTCAACCTCACCCCGTTCGGCTTCTTGGATGGCGGCCGCGTGGTGAAGCTGTTTTCGCGCAAGATGTGGATCGTGGGCGCCGTGGTTCTGGTGGTCATGTTCATGGCCACGCACTCACCGCAGCTGCTCTTGATTGGGCTGATGTCGCTGCCGACCTTATTCGGGCGCAGCGCACCCCCACTGGGTGACGAGCAAGTCACGCCCAGTGAGCGGCTCAACATGGCTTTCCACTACTTCGGGCTGTGCGGCTTTCTGGCAGCCGGCATGTACTTCTCGCAGCGCATGCTGCACCCGAGCTTGCTCGTAGGTAACTGAGCCGCTCCCGCCCAACCGCGACGCAGCACATCAGGGTGCGCTGCTGTTCGACTCCGCGGGTGGCGTCTTCTTGCCGAAAAAGCGCTTGGCCCAAGCGCCGAGTGCGACCAAGGCCGCCACCACGGCCTTCTTACCCGCGACCAGCAGCGCCAAGAGCTTGCCGCCGAACTTTGCGAGCAGGCCGACCTTGGCCAGCTTGAGCGCGGCTGCGCCCGCGCCGCCCGCGACCAGCGCGGCCAAGCCGTACTCGGCAACTTTGTCGCTCTTCTCGTTGAAATCTTCGTAACGCGCGCCGGGGTCGAAGTGCGTGACGCCGAGCAGCGTGGCCGCTTCCAGCTTTGATTGTGCGAGTTTTTCCGGCGCGTCGATCAGGTTCAACGACGCGTAGCCATGGCGGCCCAAGATGCGCGTGTTGTAGTTGACCGAGATGCCATCCGCGTCGCTACCGGCGACCGCCCAGATCAAATGGTGTGACGAGCGCTCGTAGTGCGGTGGCTCCGACCAGCCATCGACATGCATCGGCTTGAAGCCATGCTCGACGCGGTACTTGTTGCCCTCTTCGGTGCCCTCGCGGATCGCCTTCAGGATCTCGTCCGCGTCCAACTTCTCGCCCTCTTCGTCTTTGATGTAGCCCTCGGCGTCGAAGGAGACCGTCACCAGCCAAGACGAATCCGGCTTGAGCACCACTGCCAGCAGCGACGGGTCGTCTTGATTGCCGAAACCGCGCATCATTTCGTCGGCTTCTTGCTTGTGCAGGAGATAAAAGCCGTCTGGCAAATCGAGCGTGAGCTCGTGACCGAGCGACACGCGACTCGGACCGTGGACGGGATGATACTTCGGCTCGTCTTTGGCGGCTGCGCTGTCCGCCCCTTGCTCTGCCGCGCTCGCCGCGGGCGCTGGCTCCTTCGCCTGCGCGATGTGATCACCGGCGAGGCACGCCGCCAGAGACATCGACCACCCAAGCACGAACCCGCGCGCCCAATTGCCCATCCGGAAAGCCTACACCAAAGCCTCTCGGCCGCGCCAGCGCTGCGCTAGTGCGCTACGGCAAGCTCGCGATAGCGCGTGCCGTCCCAAGTGAAACGCCGAAGCGTTTCGTGAGAGCTTTTTTGTGTTGTGTCGCGCGCATCTGGGGGCGCCGTTGGATTCGTTTTTTCGACGGTCGTGTTCATGCGCAGGAGCAAATCGAAATAGCCGCCTTTGGCCCGCTCCGGTACCGTCGAGAGTGTGCCGATGCCCGAGGTGTCGGTGAACGCGGGTCGATCGTAACGCCTGAATCCTACCTGCGCTTCGAGCACTTGACGGAGCTGTTTGCCCAGCGGTTCGAGCAGGTACAGGAATTCGTCGTCGGCATCTGCTGCCGGCCAAGTTTCAGAGCAGGAATAGCGCACACCAATCGCGCGACTTTCGCGCGCTATCTGGTAGGGGCCCAGGTCCAATTTGAAATCGGGAACTCGGTCTTCGTCAGGAGGGAAATCTGGAGAGTCGGGCTCATTCGGGCAGCGCGCCTTTTGCCGAACGATGCTCGCTTCTGCCACGCGGACCAGCGCACCGCTGCGTCGTTCGAGCAGCGTGACTCGGGGATCGAGGGACTTGTTGCTTGCCCCGACTGCAACCGTCTGGAACGAGAGCGCAAACAATTGATCGGGGTGCCCGGGCCACTCCGCGATCCGGAAACTGAGCGCTTTCGATGCGGGCCTGCCGACGGCCGAGCGCACGTCCGCTTCGGAAAACGATCCGAGGAAGCGGGGCGGCACCGGCGCGCTGCCCGCATCGGCCGCAGCAGCGCGTGCGGCGGCGATGCTGTTACGAATTTGCTCATCAGCCCAGTCCGGTGCCCCAGCAGCGGACGTCGTCGGCGCCGCGGCGCTCGTCGTGGCGGACGCGGAGCTGTGCGCCCCGCCGCCGTCCAAACTGTCCCGCTGGGGACTCCTGCAACTGATTCCGACAGCGGCTAGAACCGTCAGCCACAAGCAATGGCTCGAAAGGATCCGCTCAAGGTGCACTCGAGAACCTTCGATAAGCAGCGGCCATCTTCGTGTCATAGGCATTCCGCGCATAGTCCGCGCCATTGTAGTAGTACGCGAAGTGCGCCCAATCCTTGCTGGCCAAGTAGCGGACGACGTTCTTGCCGCGACAGAACCTCAGAAACACAGCGAGCTGACCGGCCGTCGAGCGACACATGTCGTTCGCGAACGCGAGCGCCGTCGGATACCCGCAAAGTGCGTAGTTATCGCCCCTGATTTGAAAGACACCCCAGGACGCGGACATGAGTGCGGACGACAGGCGGTTACTCAGGATCGTGGCTCCATACAGCGTGCTCCACTCCGTTGCCTGGCCGCCCACGTGGGTCATCCCACGCGCTTGCTTCCGACCACCGGCGCAAACACCCCGCTGACCCCAGCAACCTGAGCATTTCGTAGCTGCTCGTACCATTCAGACAGACCCATGCCGCACGCCACGAACGGCAATAAATCGCGCTGAGAAAGTCCATTCCCGCCCCCGGACTGACGCTGACGACCATGCTCTCGACCCATCCCTCTGCCGCGCCCGAAAGCTCGAAAACCACTTTCGATTAGAGCGCTGATGGCTCTAGCCGAGCACGAAGCCGAGGAGGCGGCAAGCGAGCGCTGGGCGCGAGAACGCTGACGCGCGCCAAAGCAAGGAGTCTTGGATTTAGCGCATTGACCCCAGCGCAGCGCGCAGCGAAAGTCAGCGCGATCGCGATGAGCCAAGCACCCAGCGTTCGAACCTCCCCGGAGGCTCCGCGGTCGAGCTTACCGGGCCCGCGTTCGGCGCTTTACATCGTGCATCCACCCGAGCTCGTCGGGCAAGTCATCGAGCTTCTGCCCGGCTTGACCATCGGCCGCGAGCCGCCGCTCTCGCCGAGCGACGAAGCGAGCAACGCGCCGTTCGCGGCGCTCTCCCACCCCACGGTTTCTCGCCGCCACTGTTTGGTCCGAGATGCCTTCGGCGTCCCGGTGCTCGAAGATTTGGGCAGCAGCAACGGCACTCGAGTCGACGGCTTGCCCGTGACGAAGCCGACGGTGCTGTTGCCGCAGACAGTCGTGCGCATCGGCAGTGTGCTCGGCGTGGTGGACGAACGGCCGTTTCCGGGCGCCGAGTGGACCCCGGCCTTGCCGGGCATTGCCCCCGCGGTGGTGCGTGCGCGCGACGCGCTTCGGCGCGCCGGGACGGGCATGGCACCGGTGCTGATCTTGGGCGAAACGGGCACCGGCAAAGAGCGCGTCGCCGCCGAGATTCACCAGCAGAGCGCGCGCCCGGGACCGTACATCAAGTTCAGCTGCGCCGAGCTCTCGCGCGAGCTCGCGCACTCGCAGTTGTTCGGGCACGAACGCGGCGCATTCACCGGCGCCAGCGGCTCGCACCGCGGGCTGTTCGCAGCGGCCGATCGCGGCACGCTGTTCCTGGATGAAGTGGGCGAGCTGCACCTCGAGCTGCAAGCCAAACTGCTGCGCGTCTTGCAAGAGGGTGAAATTCGCCCGCTCGGCAGCGCAACGCCGGCGCGCGTGGACGTGCGCGTGGTCGCGGCCACCAATCGCGAGCTGAGCGAAGACGTCGAACGCGGCAGCTTTCGTCGCGATCTGTACGCGCGCCTGTCGTTCTTCGAGGTGCGGCTGCCCGCGCTGCGCGCGCGGCGCGAAGATTTGTTTTGGTGGCTCGACTACCTCGCGAACGTCGTCGCTGCCGCGCGCGCGCAGCCGCACGCTCCGCTGCAGCTGATGCCCGACGCCGCCGAAGCCCTGCTGCTCCACGCTTGGCCAGAAAATCTGCGCGGCGCCGATCGCTTGGTTCATCGCCTGCTCGCGCTCGAACCCCAAGTCATCGGTCGCCGCGTGCTCGCCCAAGTGATGCCCGAGCTCGGCAGCGTGCCCCCGCCCGCTGCCGACCCGCCGCGGCCGAGCTCACCCCCGGCAGTGACGGCCGCCCCCGAGGCGCCCCCCGCCCGGCCGAGCGAGCCGCAAAACGAGCGCCCGAGCCGCGACGAATTTTTGGCCGTGTACGAAGGCACCGGCCGCAACGTGCGCGCGACCTCCAAACACTTCGGCAAAGACCGCCGGCAAATCTACCGCTGGCTCGAGCTCTACGGCATCGAGCGCTGAGCTCCTGCGCTCGCACCGTTTCCCCGGCGCCGAGCCCGCCGCACCGAGCCCCAGAAGCGAGCCCTGGGACAGCTGTCCCATGGGACAGCGCCGGAGACAGTCCCAGGGGACACCCCCGGCGAGACCCTCCCGAACCGCCGCGCGAAACGCGCGAAGCCCACGAAAGTGCGGCTTTCCCGCGGAACCCGAGCTCGGCACGCCAGCTGCAATAGGGCTGCTCGACAGCGACGGCGCCCCAGCAAGCGCCCCTACCCAAGAAAGCCCCCCTTAGATGAAACAAACCGCGCTTCTCCTCACGTTCCTCGCGTCTCTTCCACTCGGTGCGTGCACCATGGCTACCGGCGAGGTCGAAGGCGGAGAGGAATCGAGCTCCACCACCGAACCCGTGCTGACCTACATCAAGAATCCAGCACCCACGGTGATCGACTTCGACCGCGACCCGGCACAAGCAACGATCGTCGACGGAACGATCGTGGACACGACCTACGCGAGCCTGGGAGTGACCTTCAGCTGCATGGGTTGCGCGAGCGGCCACGCCTTCGCCCGCGCACCAGGCCGCAGCGGTAACGGCGTCAGTGTGTTTGCGAGCCCTACCTTCAACTTGTTCGACGCCCGCTTCGGCGGAGTGGTCGCGACGTTCACCACCCCGCGCAAATCCGTGACCATCGACGCGCTGGCGGTGCTGCCGGTCGAGTACTTGGGCACTCCCGTCGCCAAACCCTGGTTGCAAGCGTTCGACGCAGCAGGGCACGTGATCGGCAGCACGGCTTACTACCCCGCCTATGGCACGACCGGCTTCGGCCAATGGCAGACGCTGCGCATCGACGATCCCACGGGCAGCATCAAATCCGTGCGCTTCTCCTCCCAGCACTTCAACGACTCGCCGGCCGTGTACGCGGTCTTCGACAACCTGACCTTCAACACCGATCCGTACTGGGCCGACGTAGACATCGTGATCCAGCCCGTCAAACCCCAACGACCGATCCTGCTGCAACCCCTGCCGTGAAGGCGAGAGACGGCGCTCGGTTGGAAAGCGACTTTCCTGCCGCGCTGGGGCCCGCTGCTCGGGCCCGCGGCGCGGCGGTTCTGCCCAAGGTCGCACCCAAGAAACGCTCACGACGTCACCCTCGCCGCAGCCAGTCTAACACTCACGGGTGATGAACGACCGTTCGAGAAAGATGGCGAGACCGTACTGGGTCACTTGGCATTCCGCTTCGCTCGAGACGGTTCACTCACGTGCGTTGCTACGGACTGGGAACCCTTCGATTGCGATCCCTGACTCGAGGTCTGCGCCAGCAAGACACCGCCGACTTCGTGGACAAAGAGCGTCGCTAGTTTCGTGAAAACCGTGCACAGAGTGCTTTCTGGGATTGTTGATGGTCAATCAACACGTCGTATCGCCCCCAGCCTTCGGCGTCGCGGTTCGAGTGAGGGGGAGAGGAACCGCCGAGCCGCAGCGGGTGATGCTATACATTCCATGCCGCCATCAGCTTCATCAGAGTCGCGAGATCGCCATTCGGAATCCGGTGACTCGCGAGCGCACGCGCGCGCTCGATCAGCTCGCGTAGCTCGGCATCGGCCGTGAAATGCACGCCAAAGCGAGCGGCTGAAAGTGGCTCGAGCTCGCGAGCGCGTCGCGGTCCACCCGAAACCATCGTTGTCGCTGGGACCCGAGCCGCTGTCACTCGCCGCCCGGCCGCGCCTTCGCTCATGCCCAGAGCTTCCACGCAGTACGAGAATAGAGACGAGAACCCCAGCTGTGATGAGCCACCAATATCGATTGGTGGGATTCGATCGCGCAGTAATTTTTCCGAGCAGCCATCCGCCTGACCGCACGACCCCCAAAAGCCTTCGGCGTCGGGGACGCCTATTGGAGACGACTAAAACCCCATTTCCACGCCGATGCTGGGCAGGGTCAGCGGGCTGCGATCGACGGTGACGATGCCGCCGTGAACGGGATCCCATTCGACGTAGTCGGCCTCTTTCGAGAGTGTGGCGTTGAACCATTCGAAGGTGCCGGAGATCCAGCGCCCGGCGGCCAGCTGCCAGCGTTTTTCGAAGCGGAAATCCAGGCGAAAGAAGCTGTGCGTGCGGCCCATGACGACGTACGGGCGCGGCGCGGTGGGGTCGCCCGGGCCGCAGTCGGGTGTGGGGCAGGCCTCCGCGTAGCGGCGGCCCGACTCCCACAGCGTGCGACCGCCGATGCGATAGCC
Source organism: Polyangiaceae bacterium (assembly GCA_035688655.1). GTDB lineage: Bacteria > Myxococcota_A > Polyangia > Polyangiales > Polyangiaceae > PMG-095. Next base: position 21,500 of record DASSMT010000112.1, read on the forward strand.
TCGGCCCAAGTCGTAGCCGAGCACGAGCGACAAGACGTGCGGGCGATCGAACTCGGCCTGGTAGGTGTCTCTGAAGCGCGTGTAAGTCGTGCGCGAGAGGGTGTAGGAGACGAAGCCGCCCAGGCGTTCGCTGAAGTTGCGGCGCACGAAGAACTCGGCGCCGTAGGAGCGACCGGTGATGTCGGCGTCCAAGGCGTCGACCCAATTGTGGAACAGACTGACTTTGCCGAGCATGCTGGCGGGCAAGACGAACTCGACGCCCGTGGTGGCTTGCCAGGCTTCTTGCTGTGCGAGCTCGAGGCCGTTCGGGGTGCGGCCGGGCACGCGCACCGATTGTGTCGGCATTTGGTGGGCGACGCCGAAGGCCGATACCCAGGACACGCCTTGTGCGAGCCTGAGCCGCGTGCCCAGGCGCGGCTCGACGAAGACGTGGTTTTGTTCGCGCGCGCGCGTGAGGTCGAGGCGCACTCCGGGCACGATCTCCGCGGCGCGCGCGGGTCGCCAGATCGCGTCGACATAGGCGCCGCCCGTGAGATCCACGCGCTGGGGCTGTGACACCACTTTCGAGCCGAAGTTGTCGGTCTCGGTTTTGACGTTGGCCGCGCCGGCATCGGCGCCGCCGCGCAGGCGCAGCTCGGGGCTCAGGCGCTGGCTCGCCTCGAGCCGGAGGCGCGCCGTGTCGTCGCGCAGCTCACTGCCGGCGTTGGTACGCCCTTCTTGGCCATTCAGCACGTGGTCCGCGCCGAGCGTGAAGGCCACGCGCACGTGGCTCTGCTCCGTGTGGCGATCCCAGCGTAGATCGAGGCGATGAAACTGCGTGTCGAACAAGGTGCGATGAAGCACCTCGTTGCTCAGTTGATCGAGCGCGCCGAACGCGAACGCCGAGATGGTGTCCGTCGCGTTGATGCGATAGGCGATCCGCGCTTGGTAATCCCAATAATTGAGCCCGTAGTCCGGCGCGACCAAGGACAAGATGGCTTGCGTGTAGCCGTAGCGTCCGCCGAGCACCACGCTGCCGCGGCCGTTCGCGAACGGGGCTTCGATCATCGCGCCGGCATCGAAAATGCGCGCCTGCGCTTCGCCGTGCAAAACACTGCTCGGCGCGAGCGTTTCGCCGGCGATCACCGCGCCGGCAACGCGGCCGTGTTCGGCTGGGTAAGCGCCCGGGAACAAATCCACGCGATCGACCAGCGCGGGCGCGATCACCGAGGGTCCTGCGCCCACGTGGAACAGGAGCGGCACCGGAATGTCGTCGATGCGGTAGCCGACGTCGCCGGGCGGCGCGCCACGCACGTAGAAATACGGAATGCCGCTCAGCACCGGCGCGACGCCCGGCAGCACCTCGACGACGCGAAACGGATCCGCGAATGCACCGGGAATCAAGCGCGTTTCGCTGCGCGGGATGTGCAGCGAGCCGAGCTCTTGCCGCTCTTCACCGAGCACCCGAATTTCGGTGGCTGCGGGCGCCACGGGCTCAGTCTTGGGCGCCGCGTTCGACGTGGCTTGGTTCGACGTGGTTTCGTTCGACACTTTCGCCGCATTCGGCGCGGGTTGGGCCGGCGCTTGCGGAACGATCACCGGCTCACGAAAAGAGACCTTGGCGGTGATGCGCGCGCGAATCGGGATGCCGTCGCGCGTGGCCGGGGTGAATTGCCAGGTGCTGACCGCGCGCTGCGCAGCGCTCGCGAAAGGTTCGCTGCCTTCGCGCACTTGCACGTCGCCCACGGTGCCGTCCTGGGCGATCACCAGCTCGAGCACGACCTCCGCCGCGCCGTGCGCATTGGGGGGATAAGGTACGGGGTCGGCCGCGATCTGCGTCGGTGCGACGACCTCCGGCTTTTGTGCTCGCGCGAGCCCCGGCAAAAAACCGCTGAGACATGCCACCCAGAGGGCCATCACGCGGCGCCCCAATCGATGTCCGTTCATCCCGTCTATCCAGCCCAGCTCGTCCGTCCCCCCGAATCGCGTACCCGTTTAGCGCGTCCTCTAGCTCGAAGGGAGCCTATTTTGCTCGCAGACGCAAAAATCCGAACGGAGCATAAGTGCTCGATCTTCGTCTCTTGCCGCTTCATACACAAGCGCGTGAGCGAAGGTTCCCCAATCGATCGCGCGCCTGTCGCAGGCGGGCCGGCCATGATCGGTCGATCGCGGTGACGCTCGGCGTGCGAAGTAATTTTCGCTTCTTTTTCCCTCGCAGCGCCGGAAATGGCGCACAGGCCGGGCACCGTTCCCACATCCGATGCGCGCTACCGTGATCAACGCCAGCGCTTCCGGGAATTCAACATCGTCCCAACGGCGCGTGCACTCGAAGCAAACGCCTCGTACCATTCATATAACCTCCACGCGGCTCGCTCCGCCGGGGGCACCTGAAGTGTCGGTCCAAAGTTCTTCCCTCAGCTCACGAGTTCTTGCTTTTCGTCAGTAATTGAAATCATCCCGCTCGTCATGCGCTAAGGTCCGCGGCCCCTCGCTGGTGCCCCGGTGCCAGCCAAGCGTTTGACGCTCGACGACCGGTTTTGGCTTGCTTTTAGCTTTGATGTATATCGCCCAAGGAGTTCCCGTTCATGAGTCGGTCCCTGCCTTTTAAGCCCTCTGCGATCACCTCTGCGCTCGGCCTCGCGTGGGTCGCCGCCGCGTGCGGTCACACGAGCCTGACACTGGACGCTTACGACAACGCCAAGAACGGCAGGGTCACCACTAGCACTGGTGGGCAGACCAGCAGCACAGGCGGTGCCGCCAACAGCAGCGGTGGATCGGCCCCGACCAGCACGGAGCAGTTTTCGTGCACCGCGGTCAGGTCGCAGCAGTTCGATCCGAACTTCATGCAGGCGTACTCCGAGGCCGCGGACGTCACCGACAACGTTGACCGCACGCTGAGCGCCATGGGTCAGGTCGAGAAGGCCAGCCAAATGATCGGCGTGCCCGTCGGCAACATGGATTACTTCGACATCGAGCGCAGTCCCGACGTCGACGTGCCCGGCAAGGGCACGATCCGCGGCTACAACTACCGCGACGCCGGTCGCGGGGTGAACCTCGACGCAGGCCAAAAGAACGCCCCGACCGACGGCAAGGATTACTCGACGGTGTTCCCCGCGGCGTCCATCCGCGCCGCCTCTTGGGACATGGCGCTCGAGAAGAAGGTCGGCGAAGCCTCTGGCGACGAGACCGCGGCCTCCTTGAACAACATGCTGCTTGCCCCGTGCATGAACATCATCCGCCACCCGTACTGGGGGCGCACGCAGGAAACCTACGGCGAGGACACGTACCACACCGGCCGCATGGCGACGGCTTACACCGTTGGCTTGCAAGAGTACGTGACCGGCTGCGCCAAGCACTTCGCGGCCAACAACGTGGAGAAGAATCGCTCGTCGCAAAACGCGATCATGAACGAGCAGACGCTGCGTGAGGTGTACGCCCGTCACTTCGAGATGGTCGTTCAGGACGGCGGCGTCGGCTGCATCATGGCGTCGTACAACAAGATCAACGGCAAGAAGAACACGCAGAACAAGCACTTGCTGCGGGACATCTTGAAGGCGCCGGTCGAGCAGGGCGGCATGGGCTACCAGGGCCTTGTGCTCTCCGACTGGTGGGCGATGCCAGGCGATCAGCAAATCCCCAGCCCCAGCGACGCCCAAGGCTACACGACGGAGGCGGTGGAAGCCGGCCTCGACATCGAGGTGCCGTGGACGCTTCACTACTCGACCGATACGTTGGGCAAAGCCGATCAGACGCTGGTCACGGACGCGGCCCGCCGTGTGCTTCGGCAAAAGTACCGCTTCAAGACCGCGCTCAATACGGACGGCTGGAGCATCAAGCCGCCGGTATCCGTCATGACCGGCCACTCGATCGACAGCGCCGATCATCAGGCATTGGCCGAGGAGGTGGCGATTCATTCCGCCGTGCTCGTGCAGAACGGTACGGGCGATACGCCGGTGCTTCCGCTCAAGGACGCGGCCAAGAACATCGCGGTGATCGGCCCGGAGGAGACCTTCTCGCTGGTGAGCTCGTCGGTGCCGAAGAGCTGCGTCGGGGCACCGCAACGTGGGCCTTGCACCTATCATTTCGCGACCGACCCAGCCCTCGGTGATCGCGGCTCGGCCCGCGTCAACGGCGACCCCGACAAATCGATCGGCCCGTTCCAAGGCATCAAGGACGCCGCGGGTTCGTCGCGCACCGTGACCAACGGCAACTCGGCAACCGCCGCAGCGGGCGCAGACACCATCGTCGTGGTCGTGGGCTACACGCCGGGCGATGAAGGTGAGGAATACGCCATCAACGAAGGCGGCGATCGCCACACCCTCGACCTGCCCCCGGGCCAAAACGACTTCGTGACCGCCGCGCTCGATTTGATGAAGCCGACGATCATCGTGATCGAGTCGGGTTCGATCGTGAACCTGCCCTGGCTCAAGCACGCGAACAAGAACCAAGCCACGGTCTGGGCCGGTTACGGCGGTATCCGCGGTGGCTCGGCGCTGGGCAAGCTGCTCTTCGCCGTGAATGGCGCAAACTTCAGCGGCAAGGTGCCGCTCGCTTGGCCGACCCAAGCCGAGCTCGACCAAGCGCCGTTCAAGGACAATGACCCGGATGGCACCCGAATGGGCTATTTCTTCGGCTATCGCGAGTACGATCGCCGCAAGGCAGCAGGCGCCAACGTCGACCTGGTCTACCCGTTCGGTCATGGCTTGAGCTACTCCAGCTTCAAGTACTCGAACCTGATGGTGCCCTGCCAAGGGCAGATGGCGTCGAAGGAAGCGGTCGTGGACGTCACGGTCGACATCGAGAACACCTCGGCCGTCGACGGCGAAGAGGTCGCGATGCTGTTCATCAAGCCGCCGGCCAAGCCGGCCGGCATCACCGGTGATCGCCCGGTCAAGGAGCTCAAGAGCTTTGCGAAAGTCGCAGTGAAGGCAGGGGCCAAAGTGACGGCGCATCTCCCGGTGCGCATTCGCGACCTGCGTCGCTGGGAGGGCGCCGAGAACGGCAAGTGGGTGACCGACACCGGCGCCTACACGATCCTCGTCGGCAAAGATGCTGCCGACGCTGACGCCGGAGCCAACATGGGCACGCTCACCATCCAAGGCGACTGAGCCACCATCCCGACACATCCCCGCGGAACCTGAACGAATCGGAATCGGAATCGGAACATGACTCTTCGACGAAATCGGTGTGGGCTCGGTGTAGCCCTGTCAATTGGTTCGCTCTGCCTGAGCTTCAACGCGCCGGCGCTGGCACAAGACGCGCCGGCGCCTGCTCCGAGCTCGGCTACGCCGGACGACGACAACGAAGCCAAGCCGGCTGAGGCTCCCGCGGGAACGCCCGCGGAGAAACCCGCGGTCGAGCCGGAAAAGGCGGCAACGGAGGCAGCGCCTCCAGCGCCGCAAGCGGCAGCGACGGAAACGACGGCCTCGGGCACGAGCGTGGAACGGGAGAAGACGGTGTCGCTGCTCGGCATCGAATTGCTGCCCGGCTCGGCCTACCCCGCGGTCCAGACCCGAGGCATCAAGTACGGCTCGCTGTGGCTGACCTTCCACGGCCAACAGTGGCCGTACATGCCGCTGATCGCGGAGAAGCCGGGTCTACGAGTCGGCATCTCCGGGTCGCTGTGGAACGACCTCAGCTACACGCACATCAACGCTCAGTCCAAGGGTGACGGCGATCAGACTCGCTGGACGACCCAGACCCGCGGCGTGCTGCGCGTGACCCCCACGTACAACGCGGCGGGCGGCTGGTTCGCTCAGGGCAACGCGGAGCTCGTGCTGCACGGCGACAATACCCAGGACCCCTTGACCAAAACGCTCGCCACCTCGGATGATCTGTACTTCCGGTTCGGCAAGTGGAACGTGTTCGACGTCACAGTCGGTCGCTTCCAGGGTTGGGAAATTGCCAACCACTTCGGTATGGGCCTCGACCAAAACACCGCCGAGCGGCAGGGTGCGTTCATCACCGGCGGTAGCGCGGCGCAACCAACCGACGGTTACGGCCTCAGCTACTTCTGGGACCGGCAGGATAACTTGCTCGGCGCGTACGCGGCGCATGTCTATCCGACCAAATACCTGCGCGCAGAGCTCCTCGGCCACCTGGGCGCCGGTGTCGCCACGACCAGCCCGTATCAGCTCGACGTCCGACCCGCAGCCATCTTCGACATCGGCTGGATGAAGCTCAAAGCCGGACTCGAGTACGGCAAAGCCAAGGCGCAAGACGCGAACAAGCAACAAAACGTCCAGAAGAACGGCTACGGCTTCGCCGCGCAATTCGTGATCAATCCCTGGGTCGAGTTTGGCGGCAGCTACGCGCGCGGCTTCACCGACACGGTCGATGACAAGGGCCAAGCCGTGCTCGAAAAGAGCTATACCGTTTCGACCTACGGTGGGTTCTTGAACGCAAGCCCGGGCTACGAGCCGCTGGTGTTCGGCTTCGGTGCCTTCAACAACACTTTCGAGGACATGCGCCCAGATGCCGCCATGGGGCCACACTACGGCAAGAACGGCACCAATGATCAACTGCAGATGTTCGGCGCCGTCCAGTACACCCTGTGGAATCAGGTCTACATCAAGTTCGTGCTCTCGCACGCGAAGAATCACGTCGAGAACTTCAACAACGGCATCTACACGAACACATCCATGAGCGGTCGTCTGCGCTTGATGCTGCTGTTCTGATCCGAAAAGCACACGCACTCGGCTGACGGTGAGACGGAGGCGCGGTTCGGAAACGAGCCGCGCCTTCGGCGTTTTGTGGTCTTTCTCGGCTGCGGCGCGTCGTTTTTGCGCTCCGCGCGCAGGGCGATGCTAACGTTTCTACGGCATGTGGCGTGCTCGCTGGTCGACCCTAGCGCTGCTCACTTCGTCGCTGCTCCTCGATAGCTGTCGGCGAGTCGAAGAACCGCTCGGCGACACGCGCGCTGTACCGCCACCCGCCGACGCGAGCACCACGAGCGCGCAACCCGTGACGCCTGCGCCCGCGACGCCGCCTGCGCCAGCGACGCCCTTGCCTGCGCCGACCCAGCTGCTCACTCTGGAGAGCTCCGCCTACCAAGCATCGCTATTTGCGGACGACGAAGCGATCGAGCTTCTGACCAGCACCAGCGCTCATCGCCTGCGACCCGGTAAGGAACCGCT
>DASSMT010000160.1:0-22204 GCA_035688655.1 Polyangiaceae bacterium
AAAGGCCACTTGGATCGAGTCCTGAGCGCGGTGGTCAGCCCGGACGGGGCGCGCGTGCTGACGGCGTCAGATGACAATACGGCGCGCATCTGGGATGCCTCGACCGGCAAGTCGCTTGCGGAGCTCAAAGGCCACTCGGGACAGGTCGGGTATGCGGTGTTCAGCTAGGACGGGGGGCGCGTGCTGACGCGGTCAGAGGACAACACGGCGCGCATCTGGGATGCTTCCACGGGCAAGTCGCTGGTGGAGCTCAAGGGCCACTCGGGACAGGTCGTGACTGCGGTGTTCAGCCCAGATGCCGCGCGCGTCCTGACGGCGTCAATCGACGGGACGGCGTGCATCTTGGAGGCAGCGACTGGCAAGTTACTTGCGGTGCTCAGCCAATCGGAAGCGGTCATGAGCGCGGTGTTCAGCCCGGACGGGGCGCGCGTGCTGACCGCGTCACGCGACAACACGGCGCGCATCTGGCAAGTCCTCGGCTCGACTCCCGGACCCGTGCCCAGTTGGTTCCCTAACTTCTTTCGTGTTGCCGCGAGTCGCACCTTCAGCGAAGACGGCGATCTTGTGCCACTGGCCGGCCCAGAGTGGGCGCGAATGAAAGCAGAAGTCCGCGCAGCCGCCCTCCGCGACAGGACACGCTATGGCCAGATTGCCCGCTGGTATTTCGGCGACCCCGCGCCCTGAAGCGTGAGGCAACCCCAAGCCATTTTTTTGTTTGATGGTCACGCGGCCGCCGCAGCGCGGCCCAGCCTTCGGCGTCGAACAGCGTCCGCCGGACGCACTCGCGCCCTTACCGCGCTCAGGGCCAGCGAACCATCCCACGCTGATCAAATCCCAGCTCACTTGCGAAAGTGAGCCGCAAACGGATTGTTCGTAAAGCCCTGCGCCGACCCTTGCGGCTTCCCACCACTCTGCGTCTTCCCGCCGCTCGTTCGCAAGGGCGCCGCCGCTGGCCGCCCCTGATTCCCCGGCCGCCGATCTCGGTTCGCGTCCGCCCGTCCACCCTGAGCCGCCGCAGGCCGCGCACCACTCGCCCCACCCACCTGCGCGTCACTCCCGCGCTTGGCGCTGAGCGCGATGCGCTTGCGCACCAGATCGACCTCCAGCACGCGCACACTGAGTTTGTCCCCGACTTTGACGACCTCGTTCGGATCTTTGACGAATCGATCTGCAAGCTGTGAGACGTGCACGAGGCCGTCTTGGTGGACGCCCACATCCACGAACGCGCCGAAAGCGGTCACATTCGTGACCACGCCTTCGAGCACCATCTCGGGCTTCAGATCTTCGAGCGTTCGCACGTCGTCGCGGAACTTGGGCGGCTCGAACGTCGCACGCGGGTCGCGGCCTGGTTTTTTGAGCTCGCTCAAGATGTCGTTCAGCGTGAATGAGCCGACGTCTCCGGCCTGGTAGCGCTTGGGGTCCAAACGTTCGAGCAGCTCGCGATTGCCGATCATCGACACCACGGGCACGCCCAGATCAGCGGCCATTTTCTCGACCAGCGCGTAGCGTTCGGGGTGGACGGCGCTCGAATCGAGCGGGTGCTCGCCGCCGCGCACGCGCAAAAAGCCTGCAGCCTGTTCGAAGGTTCGAGGACCGAAGCCCGGCACATCGAGCAATTTGCCGCGGCTCGAGAAAGCCCCCTTTTCGTTGCGATAGGCGACGATCTTCTTGGCCAAAGTCGGACCGATACCGGCCACGCGGGAGAGCAGCGCGGCGCTGGCGAGGTTCACCTCTACCCCGACGCTGTTCACGCAGCTCTCCACCACTTCATCCAGCTTTTTCGCCAAAAATGGCTGAAACACGTCGTGCTGATACTGACCGACGCCGATGCTCTTGGGGTCGACCTTCACCAGCTCCGCCAGTGGATCTTGCAAGCGGCGCGCGATGCTGATCGCGCCGCGCACGGTCAGGTCGAGGTCCGGAAATTCTTCACGTGCCACGTCGCTCGCCGAGTAGATGCTGGCACCGGCTTCGCTCACGGGGACGCACAGCGGGGTGCTGTTGGGGGTGAGCCCTTCCTCTTTCAGCAACTCGCGCACGAAAGCCTCGGTTTCGCGGCCGTGCGTGCCGTTGCCGACTGCGACTGCGGCGATCGGGTACTTCTTGCACAGCGCGCGCAGCGATTGGCGAGCCCGTTCCAGCGCGGCATCGCCTTGAACCAAGTAGATCGTCTCGTGCTCGAGCAATTTGCCGGTTTCGTCTACGATCGCGCACTTACAACCGGTGCGCTGGCCCGGGTCGATGCCGAGCACGGTCTTCGTGCCGAACGGCGCGGCCAGCAGCAGCTCACGCAGGTTTTGGGCGAACACGTCGATGGCGCCCTTATCGGCCTGCATTTTCAGCTCGACGCGCACATCTACCTGCACGGAATGCAGCAGTAAACGATCGACGCCGTCTCTGATCGCAGCCGAAAGCTCGCCCGCCCAGGGCGACGCAGCGTCGAGTTTGACGTGCTTTTCGATGAACGGCACGACGTTGCTTTGATCCACGTCCAGCCCCGCGCGCAGCACACCCTCGGTTTCGCCGCGCCGAATTGCCAAATAGCGATGCGAAGGGATTTTGGCGATCGGCTCTTCGAACGCGGCGTAGCTGTCGAACTTGGTGGTCTTGTCTTCGAAATCTTTGGTCTTGGAGACGCGGATCGAGCCATCACGCACGTACGCTTCACGGGTGTGCTTGCGCACCTCCGGATCTTCGGCGATGCGCTCGGCGCAGATGTCGCGCGCGCCAGCCAGCGCCGCGCTCACGTCTGCCACTTCTTTCTCCGGATTCACGAACCCCTGCGCGCTGGCGCTGGGTGACCCTTCGCGGCCTTGGCCCCAAATCAGATTGGCGAGCGGTTCGAGACCGCGCTCTTTGGCGATCGTCGCGCGCGTGCGCCGCTTGGGCTTGAACGGCAGGTACAGATCTTCGAGCTCGGCTTTGGTCGCGGCGTTGACGAGCTTCTTCTCCAGCTCCGGGGTGAGCTTGCCCTGGCTCTTGATCTCGCTCAGGATCGACTTGCGCCTGGCTTCCATCTCCACGAGATAAGTGCGCCGTTCTTCGATATTTCGAATCTGCACTTCATCCAGCCCACCGGTGGCCTCCTTGCGGTAGCGCGCGATGAACGGCACGGTCGCGCTCTCGGCGAGCAGCTGAACGACCGCGGCGACCGCGGCGCGCGGCAGGTTCAGTTCGGCCGCCAGCGTGGGGACGGGGTCGAAACGTGTTTCGGTGGGCTCGGCTTCGGGCTGGGACATCGCCCGGCTTTGTTAGGCCCGAGCTAGACTTTTGTCCAGTAGCTCAGGTTTGTTGTGTCAAAGATCTCGTAACTCAGTTACGCCCGCCATCGCCATGTCCCCACGGGGCTTACTCTTCATCACGCTCTTCAACAGCATCTTGGGGCTGAGCGTCTTGTTCCCGATCCTCGCGCCGCTCGGACGTGAGCTGGGCTTGAGCGAGCTCCAGGTCGGCTCGCTCTCGGCCAGCTACGCGCTGATGCAAGTGCTGGTCAGTCCGTCTTGGGGTCGCCTGAGTGAACGCATCGGACGGAAGCCCGTGTTGCTGCTGGGCGTGCTCGGCTTCGGAGTGAGCTTTCTGGGCTTTGCGATCTTGGCGGGCTGGGGCGGGCGCGAGCACTGGCCCACGCCGGTGCTGTTCGCTGCGTTGCTCGCGTCGCGCGTGCTCGGCGGTGCGTTTTCGTCGGCCACCTTGCCCACCGCGCAAGCGTACATGGCGGACATGACTGGCCGCCGCGATCGAACCGCGGGCATGGCCATGATCGGCGCCGCGTTCGGCTTGGGGGTGATCTTCGGTCCGCTGATCGGCGCGGCGTTCTCGCTGATCAGCCTGCTTTCGGCGGTTTACTTCTCGGCTTCGCTCGCCTTCCTCAACTTCGCGTTCATCTGGTTTTTTCTCCCCGAATCCGAGCGGCAACCCGGCGATGAGCCGCCCAAGTCCACCTCGCACGTGGCGCGCCTGGTTTGGCCGCTGCTCGCGGTCGGCTTCACGCTCAGTTTGGCCTCCGTGGCCATGGAGCAGACGATCAGCTTCTATTATCAAGACCGCCTGCAGCTCTCGAACCACGCCACCCCGCGCACCGTGGGCATGGCGCTCGGAGTGTACGGGTTGGTTGCGGTCTTCACTCAGGGCTATCTGGTGCGCCGCTACAAATGGTCACCACTGCGCTTGATGGCGATCGGCATGCCCGTTGCGCTGCTGGGCTACGTGCTCTTGGTGTTCGCACACCAATTCGGCATGTTGACGGTGGCGCTCGCCGCCCAAGCGCTGGGCCAAAGCTTGGCGGTGCCCGGGGTGACCGCGGGCATGTCGCTCGGAGTGGGTGACGACGAGCAGGGCGTGGTTGCCGGCCTCAATAGCTCGGCGCTCGGCTTCGGACGCATGCTCGGGCCACTCGCGGGCACGGGCCTATACGAAATCCGCGCGGAATATCCGTATGTTTTGAGCTCGATGTTGCTCGCGCTCGTGATGCTTACGCTGCTCGCCAACCGCGGCCTGCGCCATTCGTTGCGCAGCGACGCTGCGTGACCACGCCCTCGCTCGTGCTGCTCGTGCTGCTCTCCGGCACCGCGTTCGTTGCGGGCATGGTCGACGCGGTCGCAGGCGGAGGAGGCCTATTCACGGTCCCGGCATTGTTGGCGGCCGGCTTGCCGCCAGGGCTCGCGCTCGCGACCAACAAGGGGCAGGCGGCCCCGGGCGCGCTCGCCTCCTTCATCACGTTCTTCCGTCGCAGAGGGCTCGACCGTGAGCGCGCGCCGCTCGGTTTTGCGTGCGGGTTCATTGGCTCTTTGTTGGGCGCGCGCCTGCTGCTGGCGATGCGCCCGGAACCGCTGCGTCCGCTGATCGCGAGCTTGCTCTTGGTCGCGCTGCTGGTGATGTTGCTGCGCTCGCGCGTCCGGGTGCGAAAGACGAAGCTTGCTCGTCCGAAGCTGACGCTGGCGTTGATCGCCTTGTCGCTCGGGACGTACGACGGATTTTTCGGGCCGGGCGTCGGCTCGCTGCTGATCATGGCGTTTGTCACTCTGTTCGGTGACTCGCCACTGCTGGCATCGGGGAACGCCAAGGTCGTCAACTTGGGCTCGAATCTGGCCGCGTTTCTGGTGTTCAGCTTGCGCTCGGCGATCTGGTGGCAAGTGGCGTTGCCGATGGCGCTGGCGAACATGGCTGGCGCTCGGCTCGGGGCGCGCTTGGCGCTCCGCCAAGGCGATCGCTTCGTTCAGGTCGTGGTCACGGTGGTCGTCTTGGCGGTGGTCAGCAAGTTGCTGTTCGACATGTTCCGAACCTCTCAGTCCTGAGCCGAGCTCGAAATCTGCGCTGGCCCGCGCATTGCAATGCCCGGCCGCCATGATCAATCGGCGCCTGCTCGTGATTTCGGCAGCCCTGCTACTCGTCGTAGGTTTCAGCTGGCATTTTCTCAGCGCGCGGCCTTACCGCAGGCCGCTGCTGGCGCCGGTTCGACCGCCACTCAGCGTGCCGCTCGCAGCCGTCGTCGCGCCGCCGCTCCTTTCAGCCGCAACGTCCGCCGCCCCGGTAGCGAGCGTCGCGCCGGCTCCGCTCGCAGTGACGCGCACCAGCACTCCACCCTTCGAATATACCGACAATTACCTGCTGGTCGGGCTGGATCGGCGACCATTCGGGGGCGGCGCGGGGCTCTCGGACACGATCCTCGTGGCCGTATTCGATGAACCCGAAAATGCGCTCGGCCTGGTGAGTATTCCTCGCGATCTGTGGGTCGAGATCCCCGGGCATGGCGAAGATCGCATCAACACCGTGATGAACGTCGCGCGCCGATCGGGTGAGGACCCTTTGGCTCTGCTCGGGCGTGTGGTGGAGAACACACTCGGGTTGCCGATTGGCCACAGCGTCGCGATCGATCTCGGCGTGTTCGAGCGAGCGGTGGACGCTTTGGGCGGCATCACCGTGGACGTGCCCTGTCCGATCGTCGATCGCTTCGTCGACCCGCGCGATCCGACGGGCTACCGCAAACTCGACTTGTCTGCCGGCGCGGCACGCTTGGATGGCGTGACTGCCGCGATGTATGCCCGCTCTCGGCACGGACGTTCCGACTTCAGCCGCGCGCGGCGGCAACAAGCCATCCTGGTCGGCATGCGCCGGGAGCTCTCGAAATCCGGCTCACTCGTGCGCTTTGCAAAGCTGTTCGATTCGCTCGAAGATTCGCTGGAGACCGATCTGAGTCGCGCCGAGGTACTGAAGCTCGCGCAGCGCCTGCTCCGAGTCACCCCCACGCACCTACATGGTCTGGTGCTGGGCGCCGAACAGGTCAGTGCGATGCAGGCGGCGGGTGGTCGAGCGGTGCTCCGGGCCAAGCCCGACGCCATCAATGACGCGCTCGGTCAGCTGTTTTCAGCACCTTCTCCCGGCGCCCCGCAAGCAGGGTCGGTGTGCCCCAAAGCCGACGTGGCGCTCGGCTCCGGCTGAGCGTCAGCGCTGAAAGCTGGCAGCGTCCGTTTTTGCAACGCCCGGGGTTCGCGCGAAGCCGCGCGGCTTTCCGTCAGCGTCCTCGATTACACTCGTCTGTGAATGCCCGAGGATGTGAACGCCCAGGCGGGGGCGGCGGCAAAGGCTGCGTCTCCGAGTGACGTCTTGAACTTCATCCTGGAGCACGCCGAGATCCGCGTGTTCGAGGTCGATGCTCGCGGGGTGTTCTTGATGAACGCTGGCACGAATCCGCCCGGTGGTGCGTCGCCAGGCGCGCTGGTCGGAGTCGACGCACTGGTCGCGTACAAGAGCTTTCCCGAGGGCTTGGCCGCCCTCCAGCAGGCGCTATCCGGGGTCGAAAGCGAAGTGCGCTACAGCAACGAGGGCCGCACCTTCGATCTCAAGCTCAGCCCTCGCCGAAACGCGGAAGGCGCGGTGATCAGCGTGCTCGGCATCGCACACGTCGTCACCGAGCGCGTCCGGGCCGAGCAAGAGGCGCGCGTCAGTGAAGAGCGTTTTCGGCGCGTCTTCGCATCGAACATGCTCGGCTTGATCCTGTTTCGGTTCAATGGCGAAGTCACCGAAGCCAACGACGCGGTGTTGAAGATCTTGGGCTACTCTGCCGCCGACGTCGCGGCAGGTCTGCTCGATTGGCGCAAGAGCACGCCACCCGGCTACGAGCTCGCCGACCAACGCGCGCTCGCAGAGCTCGCGCGCAACGGCGTGTGCACCCCCTATGAAAAGGAGCTGTTTCGCAAGGATGGCAGCCGAGTCCCGGTACTGATGGGGGGCGCGACCTTGGACGAGGCGAGCGGAGACGTCGCCTTCATGCTCGATTTGAGCGAGCGCAAGCAGAACCAAGAGGAGCGAGAGCGGCTCCACGCGCAACTGCTGCAAGTGCAGAAGCTCGAGAGCTTGGGCGTGCTTGCTGGCGGCATCGCTCACGACTTCAACAACTTACTGACGGCGATGTTGGGCAGCGCCTCGGCTGCGATGCTGAGCTTGCCAGCGGGGAGTCCGGCACGCGCCGATCTCGACAACGTGATCTTGGCATCGCGTCGCGCAGCCGACTTGACGCGGCAGCTGCTGGCGTATTCCGGTAAGGGGCATTTCGAAGTGCGTGCCATCGATCTGTCGACCGAGGTGCGACAGCTCGCGAGCTTGCTGGAGACCACGCTCTCCAAGAAGGTCGAGCTGCGCTTGGAGCTCATGAAAGATCTGCCCAGCATCCACGCGGACGGCGCGCAGATCCAACAGATCGTCATGAACCTGGTGCTCAATGGCGCAGAGGCGATCGGCGAGCGAAGCGGCACGGTCCGCGTCAGCACGGGCGTGCAAAAGATCGACGATTTTTCCGTGCGAGGTTTGTTCGCAAGCGAGCCAGTCCGAGCCGGGGCGTACGTTTTCCTGGAGGTGCAGGACAGCGGCTGCGGCATGGATGACGCGACGAAGGAGCGCATCTTCGATCCGTTCTTCACGACCAAATTCACCGGGCGAGGCCTGGGTTTGGCGGCGGTGCTGGGCATCGTGCGCGGTCACCAGGGCGCGATCGATGTGCATTCGAGCCTCGGCAGGGGCACGACTTTCAAGGTGTTCTTTCCGGCCAGTGACGCGCCGGCGCTGCGTTCCGCCGCTGAGGAGATCCCCTTTCGTGGGCGGGGCTTGGCGCTCGTGATCGATGACGATCAGGGCGTTCGCGAAGCGGCGAGTCGCCTGCTCGAGCTCTTCGGGTTTCGCGTGCTCGCCGCGGTGAATGGCCGCCATGGCGTCGAGCTGTTCCAAGAGCACGGACGTGAGGTTGCGATCGTGCTCTTGGATATGACGATGCCGGAAATGAACGGAGAAGAGACGTTCCGCGAGCTGCGCCGCATTCGCGCCGAGGTGCCGGTGATTCTGAGCAGTGGCTATACGGAGCTCGAGGCCATGCGCCGCTTCGGCGAAAAAGGGCTGGCGGGCTTCTTACAAAAGCCGTTCACGCCGAAAGAACTCGGCAAGAAACTAGCCTTGGCACTGAAGCCCGCAGCAGCCGGCGGCGCCACCAGTTAGCCGCAGAGTCGTGCCAGAGGGATCACGAGACCACGACAGTACCCTTCATGTAGGCCACGAACATCGAGTGATAGTCATACGAGCCCGCCTTATCGAAGGTGTATTCGAACGCTCCACTTCGCTGCGGACGTGAGCCCTTACCCCCCAGCTCGGGAGAGTCGAACGTCACGCTGTGTTCGTTGACGAGGTTCTTGCCCCACTCCCATTTGACCGTGCCGCCCGCCGGGATGGTCACGCGAGCGGGCTCGAAGCCCTGCTCCGTGACCTGCACTGCGACCTGCACCGCGGATTCGGTGAGGAGGGTGATCCGATCCACCCAGGCGCCGCCCTCGAGCTGAAATCCGACCCACGCCTGCCCCGGACCGCCAACGACGTTCGTGTGCTCACCATCTCCATCGCGACCGCCCACCGTGAGCTCTTTGCCATTTCGCGAGCGGAAGGTGAGTTGGCAGACGTACCGGTCATGTTTGACCTTCACGGACTCGATGTAATCGTTGCCTTCGCAAACCAGGGTTCCACCTCTGCCGAGATGATCGTTGGGTTTGCCGTTGAAGATGCCTAGACGTTTGGTGGATTCGTTCGCTGCCGGGGGGCGCCAATCTGCGCAATTGGCGTATTTGACTTGGATGCCGTCGATGAACTTGTCGGCGGCCACGCGCACTCCCACGATCCGACTGCCGGTCTGGCCGTGTGCGAATTCGGGGCAGAACGATACCTCGCTCCAGCCGCCGCCCGAGCCGCCGAAACGATGAACATGCTGCTGCAAAACAGAGGCGGTTTTCCAGGCCTCGAGCTGATTGTTGTAGCCCTGGTCAGCTCGTGCCTGGCGCTGGATCTCCTCGACTACGCTGGCGTTCACAGGCCCAAGTGATTGCAGGTCCCGCTTGGCCCGGATGTCCACCTTTGCGAACTTGTCGTGGCGCGCGTCCCAACCGACATTCGCCTGTTCCCACCGGAAAGTGTAGATGTCGAGCGGCTCTCCCTGCGGGCGTTTCTCTCGGCGTGCCAAGGTTGCCGTGATGTCCATGACCCGACCGTCGGCGAAGACTCCGGTGCGTTTCATCATGGATTCATTGCTGACGCCGAGCAGCGCGCCTGCCGCGGATACACCGCCCACCGCCGTGAGCGCGCCGACGATGTACGCCACGACCGCTTTCGATCCCGGTTCCGGCAATAGCATCAGCACGGCGACCGACAGGACTCCAAAGGCCAGCCCGAGCTGCCCCAGGATAGCCGCCGTCGCGGAAGGTTCGTCGAAGCTCGCTCCCACGGTGTACCAAACCCTTCCGACGGGCATGTCACAGGACTCGCCTGGTCTCAGGTGAACCCATTCGAGCGGCGCGGTTTGCTCGGTATAAAGCCAGAGTGTCGTGTTCGTCTTGTTGCGCAGGCATAGACCAGTTGTCACGTTGTGCCTCCCTTGCTTTGTGCGAGTCATCGAACGCGGATTGCGCACGTAGCTCGCAAGCGTGTTCGTCCCCGAGTAGCGCACTAACACTCCACGCACGACGGGGCCAGAACGAACGCGCCTCGGCAAAAAGTTCGAGCGAGTGCGTTGCCTCGCAGATGCCGATCGATGATGCATGTTTGTGCAGCGAATTGGTGAGCGCTGCAAATCGTCGCGCTCGGTCCCGCTGCTGGCATGCACGGCCCGCGCGCAGCGTTGCTCGCATGTCAGTTTCGAATACGACAGAACATGGGTGTGTCGTGCCCGCGCTCCAGCCCTGTGAGTTCGTCGTGTCACCAAGCCGCGAGCGCCGGTTCGCTTTTCATCGCGGCCGATCCGTTCTCGCTCGTCGCCCGAACGAGCGCGCGTTTGCTCACCGTCTGCCAATCCGACGCGCGAAACACAGCCCGAGTTGGCCGCAGACTTGTGCGGCTCGGGATCGCGTGCTGAACTTGGTCGGTGCGTATCGCGTTGATCTACCCACCCCCCTGGAAAATTCCGGCGCCGGGTGAGGCCCCCGACACTGCGGGCAACGGTCCGCCAGCGGACTACCGCCCGGGCGATCTCGATGCCGATTTTTTTCAGACGCCGTACGGCTTGTTCTCGCTCGGCGCACAAGCCTTGCGCGCAGGCCATCAGGTCAAAGTGCTGAACCTTTCCGGCTTCGCCTGGAGCAAGGTCGAAGAGGTGATCGCGGCGCTCGACGCGGAGCTGTTCGGCATGTCGTGCTGGACATCCAATCGACGAGGGGTCGCACTGGTCGCGGACGCGATCAAGCGACACCATCCACGCTCGCACGTGCTGATCGGTGGCCCACACGCGACGCCGCTCGGTCGCGAGATGCTCGAGCACTATCCGGCGATAGATACCGTCGCGCTCGGTGAGAGCGAAGAGACGTTCATGGAACTCGTTGGGCATTTGGCAGCGGGCGAGAGACCGCGTGGCGTGCCCGGTACCCTGTATCGGGACGAAGCCGGGATACAGACTGCGCCTGGCCGTGGTTCGATTCACGATCTCGACACACTCGCGTCGCCGCACGCGTACTTCGACACTCACATCGTGATGACCTCGCGTGGCTGCCCCTGGCAGTGCACCTTCTGCGGTGCCGAAACCACCTGGGGGCGCGGTTTCCGCGGCCAGTCGGTGCCCTACGTCCTCGACGCGCTCGAGCAGGCCATCGCGCGCCTGCGCGTGAAGATGGTGCAAATCAAGGACGACACCTTCACCACCAACAAGAAGCGCGTGCTCGAGCTGTGCCAGGGGATCCGCGAGCGCAAGCTTTCGTTCTTGTGGAGCTGTGACACGCGCGTCGACGTTTTGAGCGACGAGCTCCTGCGCGAGATGCGCCTGGCGGGTTGTCAGCGGCTGAGTCTCGGCGTCGAAACGGGCTCACCCACGATTTTGAGCAAGATCAACAAGCGCATCACGATCCAGAAGATCGAAGACGCTGCCGCCATGGCCAAGCGAGTCGGCATTCAGGTTCGCTTCTACATGATGCTTGGTAACCGGGGTGAAACTGCGGAAACCTTCCGGGAAACACTGGATTTTCTGGCGCGCGTTCGCCCCCATCAATACATCTTCTCCTGCCTGACCATCTATCCGGGCACCGAGGACTTCCACGAAGCCGAGCGGGAGCGCTGGCTCGACCGCCAATGTTACTTTCGCGAGGACTTTCAGGAACTCAAAGTTCCGTTCGATGCCAGCGACGAGGTGCGGGACCTGCTGAACGCTTGGTTCGAACGAAACAAGGGGCTCCAGGACTACTACCGTGAGGGGATCGCGGAGTACCAAGCCATTCTGGACTACCTCGGCGACCATCATGCCGCACACATGGACCTCGCTGGCGCTTATTTCCGAGCAAATCAGCTGGATCTCGCCGAGAGCCACGCGCGCCGGGCGCTGTCGCTCGGCACTCCAGTGCCGGGGTTGGCCCTCAATTATTTGGGGTGCATTGCATTTTTGAAAGGCGATGTGAGCGGTATGCAAGAGCATTTTCTTGCGGCTGCTCGCCTGGACCCGCAACACCTTGTCTTGATTGAAAACGTGCAAGCCGCTCGAACCTGGTTCAAGGCCGATGGTCCGAAGCGCGGGCTCCCGTTGAACTTGGTCGGCAGGCACGACTTTCAGCTGTTCGAACGCACCGCGCAACCGGCTTTGCCTGGTCCTCTGCCCGATGACTACGCCCGGTGGGACGCGGCTGTGGTGCCGGCTTTGGAGCAGGAAGGCCCTGAAATTTCAGGGATTCACGGCAGCGTGGTCGACCGCCAGCGGCAACCAATCAGTTTTCGCTCGCGCCGGCTGCCCGTGCTCTGAGCGGCTTCAGCCGGTCTCCTGCCGCGGTTTCGGCTCGGGGGGAATTCAGCGCAAATCGCTCCACTCTCGAGGGTGAACGACGAATCTGAAATGATTGGACACGTATCGGAGCAACAGCGAGTTCAGTCACCGCTGTGACAGAATGCCTCGCGAGCATCCCAAACTTGCAATTGGACTTTCTCAGAGGATTGACATGCTCCGGCGTCCTCGCCTACGAACGCCTGCATGGCGAATATCAATGACACGATTCGAGCTGCGCTCGATGCGTTCGTGAACGACCTCTCGAGCTTGATTCAAGAAGCAGCCCTGGAATCTGTCGAGCAGGCCTTGGCTGAGGCCAGCACCATCCCGGGGCGCGGGGGACGTGGGGCGCGCGCTCGTGCGGCCGTATCGTTCGTGGCGCTCTCCCAGAGCCGGAAGAAGGGTGCCAAGCGCACTCCGGAAGAGCTCGAGCAGTTGATCAAGAAGCTGCACGGTTACATCGCGAAGAACCCGGGTCAGCGCATCGAGCAAATTGCACAAGGCCTGGACATCAGCACCAAAGAGCTGAATCTGCCGGCGAAGAAACTGATCAGCGAAAAGAAGCTTTCGACCAAGGGTCAGAAGCGCGCCACGACCTATTTCGCCAAGTGAGCTCGCTCGCGAGCGCTGCTCAATCGCCGCGCTTGTTTTGCCTCGGCTGGTACAGCTCGCCGTGGGTTTCGCTCAATAATCGACGCAACGGAAAACCCGCGGGCACTCGCGATTCGTCGATTCGAGCGATGTTTTCCGGCGTCGCCAAGGCGCCGGGTACCCAATCGTCGTCCGGGCTGAACATGTTGTACCGATAGTGCCCGAAGCGCTTCATGTCGTAGCACTTGAGCATTCGCCGAAAGCGCAACACTTCGGGGATGTTGATCCCCGAAGGATCGTCTTCGAGCTCCCAGCCCTCGTAGGCGGCATACGGATCGGTTGCGACTCGGGCGTCGAGCCGCTGCTCAATCGCCTGTTCCTGGACGGTCGCAGGCACGGACACCGGGAAGATCCCCGGGATGCCGGCGAAGTGATGCGGCTCGGTCAGACCGAAGCTGAGCGTGTGTACGTACGGCGTCTGCAGGCAGAAACGCGCGTTGAATTGGATCGGTGTCAGCGGCGCGGTCAACTGCGCCAGCAGCGGCGGCGGGTCGAACAGCTGTCCGCCCTTGTCGTTGGGTGAAATGATGAAGACGCCCATATCGTGGGCCGCCGCCAACTGGACTGCGCCGAAGTTGCGTTGTCGAAAGTAATAATAATGAAGGTTTACGAAGTCGAATAAGTCCGTGTCGATGGCTTCGCAAATGATGCGGTAGGGGGCGTGCGTACTGAAACCGACGCTGCCGATCACGCCTTGTTCTTGGTAACGCTTCAGGACCTCGACCGGACCACCCCTGGCTAGGGCTTGCTCGAATTTTTCGCGGTTGTTGATGCCGTGCCAGGCATAAAAGTCGACGTAGCTCATGCCCAGCGCGGTCAGCTGCTCTTCCAGCATGCGCTTGGTCTCGTCGGCCGTCTTGGGCGCGCCTTTGGTCATGAAGAAGTAGCTGCTGCGCGGTACTTTCAGCTCTTGGTTCAGCACTCGGCCGTAGCAGTGCTCACTCTTCATGTAGCCGTAGGCGGTTTCGATGTGGTTGATGCCCAGCGAAAACGCGCGCGCGACGCTGTCGCGACAGGCTTCGATGGTCGCGGCGGGCAGCTCATTTCGGGGCGCGTCCCAGCCATGCGGGAAGCGCATTCCGCCCAGAGTAATCACGCTGAGCGCCTTCTCGGTGCGCCCGAAACGGCGGTATTGCATGGGCGCGCGTTCGCCGCGCCGTTCGATCGAGCTTTGCCTGGACATATCTGCGTTCAGCTTTTAGCGCGAACGCGGTCGGGCACGGAAGCGGGTTCAGGGGTCGAGGTGCTCCAACAGCGCGCTGGCCTCGCTTTGGCGATAGGCACCGTAGGCGCCCTGCGCGAACGGCTCGAGCGCGCTTCGGGCCTCCTGATTGCGGCCGAGTCGCACCAAGCTGAGCGCGCGATTGTAGCGCGCTTCGGGGGCGAATTCGCCGTGGGGCGCTGCGCGCAAGTAGGCATCCCAGGCCGAGAGCGCGCGCGCCGGATCGCGATCGACGAAATGTACCGCGTGCGCAGCGCGGTATAGCGCGAGGGCTGGATCGTCGCGTTCGGCTCGGCTGGCCGAAGCGCTGGCGCTCGCTGCCGCTCGCAGCGGCGTTGTTGCGCTGGCAACACTGGGCGGGGGCGGAACGGGTTCCACCTGAGGTTCCGGTGCGGTGAGCACGGGTTCCGTTCGCGGAGCCGCCGCGGTCGGCGCGGCAGCGATCCGCCGAGGCGATTTTGCGCTGCTCGGAGCGCTGTTCGTGACACCGACCCAGCGCTGAACTTCTGCGAGCACCACGCGCGCTCGACCGCTGGCTGCGCCCCACGCGCTGACGGCCACGAAACTTGCGGCGATCGGCAGCAAAAAGGCCAGTCGCGTGCGGCGGCGCACGCGGGTTTGGTGCAGGCCAGTCATCACGCGGGCCCGGGTGGCACGCGCCTCGAATTCACTGACTGGCGCGGTCTCGCGCAGCGCGCGCGTAGCTTCGCTCAAGAGATCTTTGCTCATCCGACGCCCTCCGTTTCGAGCGCGATGCGCAGTTTCCTCTTGGCGTGAAAGAGACGGGTGCGCAGCGTGGCTTCGGGGGCGCCGACGATCTCTGCCGCTTCGACCGCGCTGCGCTCTTCGACCTCGCACAGCACGAAGGCCACGCGCTGGTCGACCGGCAGCGTGTCGAGCGCGCGAGTCAGCAGCTCCGCCAGCTCCCTGCGCCGCGCCTCGTGTTCGGGATCGTTCGTTTCGTGTGTCTTGGTCTCACCATAGTAGCTGATTGCTCGACGTCTTCTCTGAGCGGCGCGCACGAAATGTCGTGCATGGTTGACCGCGATCGAAATCAGGAACGTGCGTAGCGCCGAGTCACCGCGGAATTTGCGCACGGCTTGGGGCAACGACACGAACACCTCGTGCACCAAGTCCTCGGCGCTGGCCGCGTCACCCAACAGGCGCTTGGCAAACGCGCGGACCGCTGCGTGGTGAGCGTCGTACACCTCGGCCACCGCGCTGGGCTCGGCGCGCCGCAAGCGCACCACGAGCTCGTCCACCAGCTCGGCGTCGCTTGCCAGCGCTTGCTCGGTCATCATCGTCAGCCCGGAGATCGTCATAGCAAATTCGCGCTCGAGAGCTCTGTGCCCGCAGCCGGCCCAACCGTTCAATGCCGCCGTAAGAATTCGGAAAATCTCAGAGTTTCCTTGGCTTTGGGGTCAGAAAAAAGCGACGCCGCCGAACACCTCCGCAGCCACGGGGACGGACTTGGGAGCCCGGTCGCTGTAGTCGAAGCGCTGCAGGACGGCCGCGCCCCCGAACGGCGACACTTTTCCCAGATCCACACCGACGGCGACACGGTAATGCACGTGCTCGAGCACTGCCTGGCCGACAGGATCCGTGGTGCTGTGCATTTCCGAGTAGTGCACCCCTGGTTCGACGAAGACGGGCCCGATCGGGAAGTGACCACCCAGGCCGAGCTCGTAGATGTAGGTCTGGTCGCCGGGCGCGTAGCCGAGCCCGGCTTGGGTGTAGAGCAGGCCCACCGTGAATTTTGCGGCCGCGTTGAAGGGTTGGACGGTGCTCGTCCAGACCACGAGTTGGGCTCGACCGTTGTCTGCCACGCTGACCAAACCAACAGAAGCGCCGTCGACGTGTTTGGCGACATTGACGATGCCGACCTGCGCGCCGTCCACGTCCCCGGCGACGTTCACCACGCCGAGTTGGAGACCGGAGATCGACTCAGCGACATTCACGCCGGCGCTCGCCTGCACACCGCTGAATTTCGCGGCTCGGTTGTAGAGGCCCGCGGCCTGGACGCCTTGCAGATCGTTCGCCGAGTTCAAAAGACCGGCCACCTGCAGGCCTTCCACCCCCTTGGCGTGATTGAGCAGCCCCGCAGCTTGAACGCCTTGCAAAGCATCGGCCCGATTCAGGAGCCCGGCCGCCTGAACCCCTTCGATGTCTCGACCGAGATTGATCAACCCGGCAGCCGAGGCACCCCGCGCCCCGCCTGAGCCGAGGTTTAGGATCCCGCTGACCTCGACGCCCTGTAGCCCGTGCCGACGGCTGACGATCGCCGAGCTCGTGATGCCGAAAACGGTGCCCCGTGTTTCGTCGTAGAACGTCGCGAGGCTCACGCCGTACACGTCGCGCTCCGTGCGCAGCGCGCACAGATTCAAACCGACGCCGCGGAGCTCACCCACGTGGCTGTAAGCGAGCCCGAACTCGCCCGAAAAGGCGCGTTGCTCGCTGTCTCGATACAAGCTGACCGGCGCCCACAGCGACAAATTGATGGCCGGGAAAGCGGTCTCGATCAATGGCGGAAGGGGATTCGACGGCGGGCGGGATGACGCTGGCGGTGACGGTGACGGTGACGCGGTTGCGGCGGGTTCCTTGGGACCTTCCGGCTGTGCCTCGGGGGCCTTGGCCTCGCTGGCGGGTTCAGCGCTGCTGGCGGCGGTGCTTTCCGTAGCTGGCGTTGCTTTCGCCGCCAAATCAGCGAGCAGCTCGGCCGCTTCGTCGCGCGACAAGTTGCCCGAGAGGAGTGCGATGACCTCTGCGCCGCGGGCGCTGTCTTCAGGGACGCCGATCGAGCGCGTCCGAACTTCACCGCTGCCGGTTCGGTAGGAGACGGTGACGGTGTGACCGCTGCCGGCGGTCACGGTCAAGCTCGGCGCGCCCGCGGTGACGGGCGCGAGTATCACGGGACGCTTCAGCTCCAGCTCGACCGCCTTGCGCACGGCCTCCGCGTCGAGCTTCGAGTCGCCGAGCTCGAGCTGAAGTGGCAGCGCCGTGCTGGTCGCGGCGACGGTGGGCGTACTCTGCGCGCGTGCGCCATGCGCTGCGCTCAGCAGCGCACAGAACACAGCCATCGCCAGCGCGCGGACCTTCATCGGTCGACCTCGAAATGGCAGGTGTAGACGATTTCGGTCGTGACTGCGCCGCCGTTTTTGTCCCGCGGGGCGGACCAGCGCGAACCGAGCACGGTGCGTCGACAAGCAGCGCCAAAACCGGCAGAACTCTCGGACAACAGGCGTGCATTGCGGATCACCCCATCGGCGTCGATGCGCGCACGCAAGCTGGCGTTACCGGGCAGGCCACGTTGCCGCGCTGCCTCGGGGTAGTTTTCGCGCAGCAGAGCGGCGAGCGAGGGCGGCTTCGGGCGCTCGGAGAGATCGCGTACGTCGACCAGCGCCGGTGCCTTCGCCACGCTCACGGAAGGAGCCGCCGCAGTCAGCGCTGGGACGTGCGCTGCGCCCGTGCCGATCGGTCCGTGGAGTGCACTGCCGTCGCCGACGGGCATGGCAAAGCCCGAGTCGGAATCATTGGTCAGCGTGACACCGCTCAGATCGAGGGCAGGGGCGGGGTTGCTGGCCGGCGCGACGGCAGTGGCCGCGCTCCTCGCCGCCGGGCGCGCGGGCGGGGTGTGAGTCGCGCTGGCCGAGGCGAGCCGCGGGCTGTCCAAGCGTGGGTTCGAAGGTTCCGGTGGCAGCTCTGGCGTGGGGGTAGGGAGCGCTGGAAGCTCGAAGTTCACTTCACTCACTTCGGAGCGGGGGAGCGGCGAAAGCCGCGCCGCGGCAAGTGAAGCGTAGGCCACGCTGTGGGCCCCGGCACTGCAGCAGAAGGCCAAAAATAGCACGATCTTTGCGCGCGAGGCCATGCGCTCCTCAGGGCTTTGGGCTGATGGTTTCGGGATCGACATTGAGCGCGAACCGGGTGACTCGTTCTTGGCGCAGCAGATCGATCACGCGCACGACGTTGCGATGTGCAGCTCCGCCATCGGCCGCGATCACGGCGCGTAGCTCGTGATTGGCGGCGTACGCGCCGTGTACGCGCGCTCGAAACTCGCGATCGCTCGCCGGACTCCCGTCCAAGAACAGCGCGCCGTCGCGCGTGACCGACACGCTGAGCACGCTCGGGGTACTCTCGCCGGTGGCGCCCTTGGGCAGATCGATCGGGATCCCCTGCGAGGCCAGGTAGGACGAGGTGACCATCAACACCACCAGCAAGACCAGCACGACATCTACCAGCGGAGTGATATTGATGCCCGAGATCATTTCGTCTGCGTCATTGGTTTGTGCGGCCATGGTTCACTCCGCGGCGCTCGACTTGAGGTGGGCCAGCACTTCACCCGAGAGTGCCTCTGCGCGGCTCAAACGCACGCGGATCGTGCGCTGAAACAGGTTGAACAGCGCGATCGCAGGCAGCGCGACCAACAGGCCGATGGCGGTTGCGACCAGCGCTTCACCGATCTCGGCCATCAGCGCGGCAGACACTTGCCCTTTGGAGTGAGAGAGCTCACGAAACGCGCGCACGATGCCGATCACCGTCCCGAGTAGGCCAATGAAGGGCGCGTTGTTGCCCAGCGTGCCCAGGAAAGCCAGGTTCCTTTCCATGGTCAGGCGTGCGACCTGCTGCTCGCCGCGCATGCGCTCTTCGGCGCTGGCGGCGTTTTCAGAATCGAGTCCGGCCGCGGCGACCCGGGCTTCGAAGCTCGGCGAATGTTCGAGCCGCCTGCGAGCCAGCACCACGTTTCCATCGCTGAGCAGCCCGCGCACCTCGCGACGCAAGCCGAGCACGTCGTCGCGCGACGAAAAAAAAAGCACCATGCGTTCGATCGCTACCGTCAGCGCGAGCACCGACAGCCCGACCAAGAGCCACAAAATCCAAAGCGAACCTAGCTGCGTCAATCCCGACAATCGTTCGAAAAGTTCCACGATATCCTCCTTTTGCTCAAAACTACGATCCGTGAGTGAAGCGGTGTGCTCAGGGCACCACGCACAGCGCGCGCTGTGCGAAATCTTCCCCGCTGCGCGCGTCGCGAACGACGAAGTAGAAGCGCACCAAGCGGGGCTCACTGCCTTCGACTGCAGGCGCGCTGAAGTTCACGCGGCGCTGTTCGGGGGGCGTGTCCGCGCTCAGCGCGAGGAACCCGTGCTCCAACTTGCCCTCGGTCGAGAAGGGCGATAGGAGCAGCGTTTCCCGAGCGGGGTCGACCGATGTCGGCTGTTCCAGCGGCTCGAAGTTCGAGTCTGCCAAGGTGAAGCCGAGCGTGTGCAAACTCTTGGCCGCCACCTGCGGCAACGAATCGCCGGTGCAGGACAGCTGCTCGGCTTCCGGCCACGGCTGGCCGTCCAGGGAGAAAGCGTCCGCGGTAAAGGAGGGGTTCTGATTGCTATCTGCGCTGCCGCCGAGCGCGAACTCGAACGCGACCTCGGTGCCGCTGCCGGAGGCGCAGCTCGGGCTGCCTTCGGGCCCGAGATTCAAGCGAGAACTGGGGCAAATCAGGCCACGGGCCAAGGCGTGCGGCGTGGCTTTCAAATCGGTGTCTGCCGGCACTCGGAAGTCGAGACTGAGCTCGGCAGTGTCCGGGTCGATACGCGTGGCCGAGGCAAAGGCAGCACCAACGCACGGCGGAAAGCCAATATTGGTCGGGTGCACGGCGCACAGCGACAGCGCGTAAGAAAAGTTCGGTTCGGCGTCGGGCGCGACCAGGAAGAAGCGCGCTGATGCCTGCTCTCCCGGGTACGGCGAGCCTCGCAGCGGATCTGCCTCGACTTCGACCCGCGCGCCGAGCACACGCGTCTCTTCGATCAGCGCCACGCTCTTCAGAGAATCGTCGCAAGCCGTGCCGCAGAGCAGGCTCGCAAGCACGGAAAGTAGTCGGAGAAACGAGACGCGCGTGCTCATAGCTCACCTTTGATGCCCAAGTTGGGGAACACTCCGAGCCCGGACACCGGCTCTTTCTTCGTGAAATCGTAGCTGTAGCGGTAGCCCTGCGGATTCTTGGCGTTGTACACGTTCAACACGTCCAGATAGACGGACAGCCGCCCCGTGCCGATGGTCCACTTCTTCTCGACGCGCAGGTCGAGTTGCTGAAATGCCGGATCCCGCTCACCGTTCACGGCGCCGTACTTGGGCACGTAGATGCCAGTTCGCGCGTCGAACACGCTACCGACGACGGCCGTCGTCGGATCGCCGCTGACCAAGCGGAAGCGACCTCCCACGCTCCAACCGCGCCCCAGGTTTTGACCGAGCGCGAGTGAAAGAATGTGCGGCTGGTCGTGATCGAACAAGCGGTACGGCCCATCTCCGTCTCGCCGTTCGCTGCGCGAGATCGTGTACGCCAAGAACCCGAAGGTGTCGGGCCCTGGGCGGTACTCGGTCGAAAACTCGGCCCCGTAGATCCGCCCCTCGCCGTCGTTGATGAAGTGCGGCGGCGCGCCGTCGGCCGTGCCGATGATGCGATTCTCGAGCGACTTGTAGAAGCCTTCGGCGCCGAATTTCAGTGTGTTTCCGGCGCGCGCTTCGAAGCCGAGGCTGGTCTGCAGCGCTCGATACGGCTCGATCCGCGGATTGCCGACGACGCCGAGCGCCTGCCAGTACTGCGGCGCCTGACTGTAGTAACCCACGCCCGACTTGAGCGTGAGACTCGAGCTGACTTCGTAGCGGGCAGTGAGGCGCGGATCGAGTGAAGCGTGATCGACGTCGCCGTAGTAGTCTGCGCGCAAACCAGGGATGAGCAGCAAGCGTCGTGCAGGGCGGACTCCGAGCTCCACGTACGCGCCGGGGCGAATGACGTTGAAGTGCGGCAGCACGGTCGACACGTTGCGGCGCGTCAGGTTCGAGTTGTCATCGCTCGGATTGCCTTCGTATTGATCGGGCGCGGGCCCATGGTAGCGGCCGCCCAGGAACTGCCCAGAGAAGTCGACACCAAAAGTCGCACTCAGCGCCGGAAAGAGCTCCAGCCGCCACTCGTTGCGAGCATGCAGCTCGGCGCCCGAGATCACTTGTTCCAGCGGGCCGATGTGCTGACTGGCCGAGAGATAGCCGCCCGTGATGCTCAGGTTCTGTCTGGCGCGGTCACTGAATTGGTCGTCGAGCTCCAGCTGCAGCCGATGAAACGCGATGGTTCCAGCGATCGTGCCGGTCAGCGAAGGATCTTCGTCGTTCGGGTGGGAGAACAAGAGCTGCAGCGAATCGCGGGAGCCGTAGCCGGTGATGCGCAGCGTGTTGCGAGCGTCGAAGTGGTACGCGCCGAGGGCTTGATAGTCGTAGTACACCGGCGCAGCGAGCACGGAGTAAGCGTCCTTCGGCACCAATTTGGAAAAGACCAAGTCGATGTTGCTGCGCCGTCCGGAGAGGGCAAAGCTCGCCTTGCGGCCGGCGTTCGTGCTCACGAACGCGGAGCTATCGATCAGGTTCAAATCGAAGCCTGCGTGAAAGCCGTCGCTCGCCGGCTCCTTGCTGCGCACTTCGATCACCCCGCCGGAGACTCGTCCGTAACGCGCGCTGAAGTTGCCTGGATACAGATCGACGCGCTCGATGTAACGCGTGTTGAAGAAACTCGTCAGTCCACCGAAGTGATACAAGAATGGGACGGGCGCGCCGTTCAAGTAGGTTTGACTCTCGTCTTGGCCCGCGCCGCGCAGGATCGGATCCCCGTTGTTCAGCGTGGTGTGGCCGACGCCGGGCAAGACTTCGATCGCGCGCAGCGCATCACCGCGCGTGCCCGGCATTTCGGCCAATAACTCGCCCGAAATGCTGCGCCGAGTGGGCTCGCGCGGCGGAGCTTCCACGGTCGCCACTGCCGAGAATTCCTCGGCATCGCTGGCCAGAGCTGGCGTTGCCGCTTGTCCCGCAACCGCTGGCGGCGGGGACGGGTTTTGATTTTCGGGCACGGGCACCGGCGCGGGCGCGGGCGCGGGCGCGGAAGCTGCGGATGCGGGCACGGCTGCGGAAGCCGCGGTCGGAAACACGTAACGGTAGCGAATCGTTGCCGAAAGGGCGACGCCATCGCGACGGGCGGGCTCGAATTCAAACTCTCGGACGGCGGCGAGCGCGCTCTGATCGAAGCGCTC